>JAITOS010000092.1 GCA_031289815.1 Peptococcaceae bacterium
GATGAATTTTTCACAAGGCCAATATAACACAAAAAAAGCGGCTGTGCCGCAAGATGGTAAAATTGGTATATATTTTTGGTAAAACTGGTCATCAAGCAGGGTTGTCGGCGGCAGCGGCGGCGTCATACAGCAGGATATCGGTCTGGAAAATCTGGTTGGCGCAGGTGATATTCATCGTGCCGTGATACTTGGCGACGGCATGGCGCACGATGGTCAGGCCATAGCCGTGACCCTCCGCGTCCGGACGCGTCGTTGGCCGGTACTGGCCGCCGCCCTTCAGCTCACCGCGGAAGGGATTGGTCACGGAAAGGTACAGCGTGCTGCGGTCCAAGTCGATCCTGATCCGGATGATTCGCTCTCCCGTCGTCTGGGCCGTGGCTTCGATGGCGTTATCTAGGAGATTGCCCAGAATCGCCACCAGGTCAAAGACGGGAATGCTCAGTTCTTCCGGGATTTGCAGCCGCGTCTCTACCGTGACGTTGCGCGTCTGCGCTTCGCTGATCTTATAATTCAGGATACTGTCGATTTCCGCGTGGCCGGAGTGTACGTGCGCCTCCAGCGGCGGCGAAAGCTGAAAGGCTTGTTGTAAATAGCGCAAGGCGTCCTGCCGCTGATCCTTTTCGATCATGGCTTGCAGGGTGGCCATGTGCTTTTTCATATCGTGTTGCAGGATTTTCAGCTGTTCCTGTGACTGGGTAATGATCCGCATTTGTTTGAGGTAGGCGTCGTTTTGCTGTTTTAGCAGGTTTCTTTCCATCCTGTCCTGATAGGATTGCGCCAGAGAGTTATAGAGATAGAACACGAGGATGTTGATCAAGAACAGGATACAGACGCTGACGAGAATCAGCCCGAAGTGATCGGAGCTGGTTTCAAACACCAAAATGATCGTGGTGAATACCGTGCCGGAAGGGATCAGGAAGATCGCCAGCCATTGCAGCGGCGAGATCGAATGCGCGGCTTTGATCATTTGGAAATGGGACATCAACAGCATGATCGTATAGGCGACGATGTTGCTCGCAATATGTGTGATCATGAGCTGTACTTCGGGGTCACTGGACAGAAGGCTGGTGTTTAAATCCAACAGGTGGATGAACACAAAGGGTACGATTTCGGAAGAAAGCAGGATGGCGTAAATGCAAACGACCGCCATGAACCGCGTTTTCCAAGTGGAAGAATAATTCAGGGTCAGCAGGCAGAACAGGAGGAGATTGCTGACCAGCGTCACGGTGGGGATAGCCAGCGTGATATAGATCGTGCTGATGAGCAGGAAATAGACGCCGTAAGAGGCGAGTTCGATTGTGCGCTCGCTGCGTCGCCGGGCAAAGAAAATGCCCATGTATTTATAGATCGTATAAGTTCCGAAGAGGTTCGATAATAGATAAACGACGTCGTAGTTAGCCATTCCGCGCCCCTTTCCGCCGGCGCTGTAATAATTGGTTGCTGACGTCCTTGCGCTTTTGTCGGCTGATCGGCAAGGTGACTTGATTGGACAGAGCGACCGTTTCGTGGGTGTAGCGGATCACGTGGTAGTAATTCACCAGATAGGACTTATGAATGGAGATAAAGTCGTCGTCCAGCTGTTGTTCCACCGCGGACAGCTTGCCGTAAAACTCTATGGTTTCCCTGGGGGTGACGAGGTGAATCTTTTTGCCCGCGCTTTCAAAGTACAGGATGTCGCGCAGCGGGACTTTATGGCTATGGCGTCCGTTTTGGCATTCAAAGCAGCGGCGGCCTTTGTGGATGAGGGCGAGGGCTTTTTGCAGCACCGGCGCGACCTTATCCGTTTGCAGGGGTTTGATCAGGAAGTGCAGGGGACGGCTCTCAAAGAGCGCCATCGCGTAGCTTTCCCGGCCGGAGATGTAAACGATCTGGGTGCTTTCGTTCTGGAATTCCTCGCGGATGCGGCGGCCGATTTCGATGCCGGAGAGCCGCTCCATTTCGATATCCAGAAAGATGATGTCGAAATATTCATGCTGGCCCAGACGCTGATACAGCGCTTCCCCGGAAGGGTAGACCTCAATGTTGCAGGGTTCGTGGAAGGTATGGCTCAGGGAGAGCAGACAGGCTTCCAGCTGCGCGCCGATAGCGCTGTCGTCGTCGCATACCGCGATGCGCACGCTCATGGAGGATCACCTCTTTGTTGCTTTCTGACATCAGGCGAAAGACAGAGCTAACTTCATAGTCTCATAACTTCTCTTTCGGCTGGGGAAAATCCTTTTGCATTTTCTCGGATTTTCGGGTAATTTGGCGATTCGGGCGGCACAAGAACTACCTGACGGCCAGGTTTGCCTTTTGCCGCTAAATAAAGTATAATGATCTAGTTTTTAATCCCTGCTCCATTACGGGGCCGTTTAGTCCGAGGGGAGGTGTGTAAATGCAAGCGTACGAGATAATCTACATTATCCAGCCGGATCTGGAAGAAGAGGCGTTGACCGCGGCGGTAGACCGTTTTAGCGCGGTAATCACTGCGAACGGCGGAGAAGTAGAATCCATTGACAAGTGGGGAAAACGTCGCTTGGCTTACGAAATTAAAGATTATCGGGAAGGATACTATGTCCTGACGACCTTTAATAGCGAAGCCCATGTTGCGCAGGAACTGGAACGGATTCTTAAAATATCCGAGAATGTTCTTCGCTTCTTGACCACGAAAAAAGAATCATGATGGAGAGGCGCTTATGTTAAATCGTGTGGTATTGATTGGCCGTTTGACAAAGGATCCCGAATTGCGCTATACGCCTAACGGGATTGCGGTGGCGAATTTTACCCTGGCGGTAGATCGCAGCTATAAAAACGCCCAAGGGGAAAGGGATACGGATTTTATACCGTGCGTCGTGTACCGGCAGCTGGCGGAATTGGTCGCCAATTATTTGGCGAAAGGGAAGCTGGCGGCGGTTGACGGACGGATTCAGGTGCGCACTTTTGTGGGTCAGGATGGACAGAAACGCTGGGTTACGGAAGTCATTGCCGAAGACGTTCGCTTTTTGAGTCCCAAGGATGGAAGCGGTAGCGGCAAGGGCGCGTATCCGGGTTCAGGTTCATCAGCTTCGGGTTCGGGTGCGGGTTCAGGCGAAGGAGGCTCTTATGCGCATGAGATCAGCCTGGATGATGATATCCCATTTTAAAAGTAAGGGGGGTCGTGATAGGATATGAAACGTGAACGAGGTCGTCGGCCGCGCAAGAGAGTGTGCAGCTTTTGCGTGGATAAGGTCGAATTGATTGATTATAAAGATACCCATAAGATGCGTAAATATATCACCGAGCGCGGCAAGATCTTGCCCCGGCGTATTTCCGGGAATTGCGCGAAGCACCAGCGTCAGGTCACGTTAGCGATTAAGCGGGCGCGCAGTATAGCTTTGTTGCCCTATATGATCGAGTAGGAAAAAGGAGCGAAAAGCTCCTTTTTATTTTATCCAGCGCCGTGCCTTTTGTAAGGGGATTGCAGGAGTTTTCATGATGAATAGCGAATTTCTGAAACGATGAAGCAAACGGGTCGTTTCCGGAGTGCGCCCGGATTTGGAGGAAAATCCCTGTGGAAATAGGCGTTTTTAAGAGTATCCATGTGATCGAAGAATTAAAAATTGAACTTCTTCAGGCGCACTGTCATTTTCAGACCGGCGCTGTCCATAGCTCTGAAACGGAAATTTTACAAGGCTTAGCCGATATGATAGGGTTAAGCTATCTGTTGGCGCGGCGTATGGGTCTGGACTTTTCTAAAGTAGACCGGATGTTAATGCAGCGCCTTGAAGTATGGCGAACAGCGGAGAAAACGAACCTGGAAAAATGGTGGGGAGACTTGAGTATGCTTCAAAGCTACCTGGCTCCCGATGAATAGAAGGAAACGGGAGTTCAGCATATGGCGCAAAGAAACGACGGTCTTTTTTTCTATCTTGGAGTACTGATACTGCTGGTTTTCCCTTGGCTGGGTCTGACGTACCATCTATGGGGCTGGGTCGTCGATGTATCCTTGCTGCTCTCCGTCTTTGGGGTGGGTTATCGGTTAGGCTGGATCGCGGCGGCTGTTTTGCTGGCTTCGGGCTACGCGGTTGCGGCGGGGGTGTTTGGATTTTCCGGAGTGGAGACATTGAGCTTTACTCCCGTTGCCGGGGTGTTTGGGCTATGGATCCGGCGCTGGCTTCCGGGAAACGTCGCTTTCTTTTGGAGTGTGGCGGTGGCGGCGGCCCTTACGGTTTTTCCGTTCCTGAGAGGGTTTCCCGATATGATGAACGAGAGCCTGATCCGGGAGAATGTGGACTTCATGATGCAGATGTATCAGACGACAGGTCTTTTTGCCACCTTGCAGCAGCAAGGGATGACAGAGATCATGATTCGTCAAAGGATCACGGACACCTTGGCGCTTTATCTTCAATTAACGCCGGCGTTGACGGCGATTGCCGGCATGATGACGTATGGAATGGCTTATTATATCCTGCGGCGATTTTATGGGGGCTGGAACAGAGCGGTTCCCTTTGTCCTGTGGCGCTTCCCTAAAAAAACCTTATGGGGCGTCAATGCGGCCATCATCCTGTTCTTGATAGGGGAGCAGTTTTCGCAACCGGTTCTTAAACTGTTCGGATTGAATGTAATGCTTGTCTATGCGGCTGTTACCCTGGTTTTAGGAATGGCGGTGTTCACCTTCTTTTTAAAAGCTACGCAGCTTCCCGTTTTGGTGAAATGGGGGATTATAGGATTCAATATAGTGTTAGCGCCATTCAGCGTCATGAGTATTATGCTGCTTGGCTTGTTGGATTTGGGCTTGAACTTTCGCCGTTTGCCGGATCAAACAAGCGATAAACCGTGAAGGGAAGCGGAATCGCGGAGGAATCGAGAAATCGGGAGGGGTTGTAGTAATGAAAGTAATCTTACAGCAGGATGTTAAAGGAACAGGGAAGCAGGGGCAGATTCTGGAGGTGGCCGACGGCTATGCGCGGAACTTTCTTTTGCCTAAAAACCTGGCGTTGGCAGCGACTTCAGGAAACTTAACCAATGCCGTGCATAAAAAGGAAACCGAAAATAAGCGAAAAGAAAAAGAAAAACAAGACGCTCTGGATTTAGCGGCCCGGTTGAACGCGTTTAGCATAGAAATCAAGACCAAAACCGGGGAAAGCGGACGTTTATTTGGCTCTGTTACCAGTAAAGAAATTGTGGAAGCGGTAAAGATACAGCAGAACCTTACCCTGGATAAACGGAAGGTGGAATTGAAGGAACCGATTAAAGCATTAGGAGAATATGTCTTAACGGTTAAATTGCATCCGGAAGTAGCGGCCAGGCTTCAGGTTCGGGTGACCGGCGTGTAATTTGGCGACAGGAAGGGGATTCCCGATGAAAGGCCTACTAACCAAATGGATAAAAACGAACAATTATAGCGAGCGCTTGCCGGATGAGGCGTTATATCGCAAGGAAGTGGAAGCGCTCTATCTTTTGCTGACGAATTTTTACGGAACCGATAAGTTAGTGCTGAAAGCCAGTAAATTAGACGCGCTGTCCATGATGCGTTCGGATTCTCTGGGAGAGCAAACGGCGGCCTTGTTGAAAATTGTGACCGATGATCCGACGCCGCGGGCGATCCCGTCTTTGGAAGAAATTCCGGAGCTGCTGAACGAAGCGGAAGAAAAAATCGCCGATTTAATTGTGCGGCGTTCGGTGGAAGACCGGCTCGACCGGCAGATTAATGAAAAAATGCAGAAACGGCATATGGAATATTTTCAGGAAATAAGAATGCAGGTTCTGAAAGAAAACGCGGGCCCGGAAAACGCCCAGACCTTGAAAAAGCTCGGCTTGCTGGAAAAGATGAAACAAGTGCATTTGTCTAAACCGATGACGGAAGTCCTGCGCCCGGTCTTGCCGGAAGAAATTATCGGCCAAAACGCGGGGCTGCAATCCTTACTGACCAAGCTGGCCACGCCCTATCCGCAGCACGTCCTCATTTTCGGGCCGCCGGGAGTGGGCAAGACCACCGCCGCCCGGATCGCCTTAGACACCGTGAAAAAGACGCCGGATTCTTTATTCTTGCCGGACGCGCCCTTTATTGAGGTAGACGGGACGACCCTGCGCTGGGATCCGCGAGATGTGACCAATCCCTTGCTGGGTTCCGTCCACGACCCCATCTATCAGGGCGCTAAAAGAGATTTGGCGGATACGGGGATACCGGAGCCGAAGCTGGGTTTAGTCAGCGAGGCCAACGGCGGGATTTTGTTTATCGACGAGATCGGGGAAATGGATACCCTCCTGTTAAATAAACTGCTGAAGGTATTGGAAGACAAAAAGGTCATGTTCGATTCTTCCTATTACGACGCGGCGGATCCGCAGCTGCCGCAGTATATCCGGGATCTGTTTGAGGAAGGCGCGCCGGCGGATTTTATCCTGATTGGGGCCACGACGAGGGATCCGAGCGAATTGAATCCGGCGTTGCGCTCGCGCTGCGCGGAAGTGTACTTTGTACCGTTGGAACCGAGTGAGATCCATAAAATTGTCCGGCAGGCGGCGCATAAGTTAGGGATCGAACTGGAGGATCAGGTGCCGGAGATTATTGGGAATTATGTGATGGATGGCCGCAAGGCGAACGCGATATTAACGGACGCTTACGGCTTGGTTCGCTATCGGGATGAGGATACGGAGCATATCGTCATCCGCGCCGAAGACGTCTACGAGGTTTTGCGCGCGGCGCGGCTCAGCCCCTATGTAACCAAGAAAATTCAGACAGGCCAAGGGATAGGGCGGACGCTGGGCTTGGGCGTTGCCGGTTTTATCGGTTCCGTACTGGAAATCGAAGCGATCATTTTCCCCGTGAACGAAGGCAAAGGCGCCGTGCGTTTTAATGAGACGGCAGGCAGTATGGCCAGAGATTCGGTCTTTAACGCGACGGCGGTCATCCGGAAATTGACGGGCGAAGATCTGCGCAACTTTGACGTCCACGTCAATGTGATTGGAGGCGGAAAAATCGACGGCCCCTCTGCGGGGCTGGCGATGACGATGGCCATTTACAGCGCCTTGAAGCAGCAGGCGCTGCATTTAGACGTAGCCATGACCGGGGAAGTGTCTGTCCAGGGAGAGATTAAACCCGTCGGCGGTATCTATGAAAAGATATTTGGCGCGAAGCAAGCCGGGGTACGGAAGATTCTGATCCCGGAGGAAAACCTTTCTGAGGTTCCCAGCGGCGTTACCGGGATTGAGGTCGTCGCGGTTGAGAGTGTAGAGCAGGCCATGCTCCATCTTTTTAGTTAATTTTTGTTGGAGGGAAGCGATATGGAACTGGCCAAAATTCCGCCGCACAACCTGGAGGCTGAGCTCTCCGTCTTAGGGGCGCTCATGCTCGATTCCGACACGGCAAGCTCAGTGTTTGAGATCTTACAGCCGGAAGATTTCTATCGGGATAATCATCGGCTGCTATTTATAGCCATAAAAAATCTCTTTGAAAAAGGAGAACCGATCGATTTAGTGATGGTGGCGGAGAGCTTACAAGCGCAAGGACGGTTAGAGCAAATCGGCGGAATTTCGACGATTGCCGAAATTGCCCGTTCGGTTCCCTCCACGGTGAATGTGGACTATTACGCCCGCCTGGTAGCGGAAAAGGCGCTCTTGCGTTTGCTGATCCGCCGTTCCGGAGAAATCGCCGCTAAAGGGTATGAAGCCGGGGAAGAGGCCCGCGAGCTTTTGCAGGAAGCGGAGCAGATGGTATATGAGCTTTCACAGCGCAACCTGAAAGAAGGGTTCAGCTCCATTCGCACCATTCTCATCGCCACCTTCGAGAAAATCGAGCATCTATACGCCAACAAGGGCAGCATCACCGGCGTGCCCAGCTTTTTCCACTTGCTGGATCGCCTGACTTCCGGCTGGCAGCCCTCCGATTTGATCATTATCGCCGCCCGGCCTTCGATGGGGAAGACCTCTTTAGCCCTGAATATGGCGCAAAACGCCGCGATCAGGGAAAAAATCCCGGTAGCGGTCTTCAGTCTGGAAATGTCTAAAGAGCAGCTGGTGCAGAGGATGCTTTGCTCGGAGGCGATGGTTGATCAGCAGCGCGTCAGAACGGGAGAATTACTGGATCAGGACTGGCCCAAACTGACGCGGGCGGTGGGCCCGCTCTCGGAAGCGCCGATTTATATTGATGATACGGTGGGGATATCGTTAGCGGAGCTGCGCTCGAAAGCCAGACGTTTAAAGATGGAGAGCGGCTTGGATCTGATCGTTATTGATTACTTACAGCTGATGACGGGCGGCAAACGCACGGAAAGCAGACAGCAGGAAGTGGCGCAAATTTCCCGCGGTTTAAAAGCCGTGGCCCGGGAACTGAAGGTGCCGGTGATCGCTCTGTCGCAGCTAAACCGCGGCGTGGAGCAGAGACAGGATAAGAGGCCGATCATGTCAGATTTGTTGGAATCGGGAGCGATTGAAGCGGACGCGGACGTCATCTCCTTTATCTACCGAGATGAATACTATAATCAGGAATCGGAAAAGAAAGGCATAGCGGAGATCACGATCGCCAAACACCGGAATGGCCCGGTGGGCATGGTCGAGCTGGGATATCTCAAAGAATTTACGAAGTTCGTCAACCTGGAACGCAATCATCCTCCCGCGGACTGAACCTTGCGCTATGAACGCCGCAGAACGCCGCGAGTTCGTTGGCTGTGATTGACAAAGATAGAAGGCGTTGATAATATTAAACTGTTTGCTTGTGATCAATGGATGTATGGATGAATGATGAGGACAGGATGGATAAAATCAGCGGATTTTAGATAAAAACTTCTTGCAAAATAGAAAAGCGTATCGGCAAGAACGAAGGGAGCAGACTATGGCGGCTGTGGTTTTAGTCGGAGCCCAGTGGGGTGACGAAGGCAAAGGGAAGTTAACGGATTATCTGGCGGAAAAAGCGGATATGGTCGTAAGATACCAGGGCGGCAACAATGCGGGGCATACCGTGGTGGTGGGAACGGAGGAATATAAACTCCATTTGATTCCCTCCGGCATTCTGTACGAGAATAAGGTGTGCGTCATTGGTAACGGGGTGGTGATCGATCCGGAAATTCTGTTGCAGGAGATTCGGGCGCTGGCAAAAAGAACCTCAAAGTATGGGAAATTATTGATGAGTACCAACGCGCACGTGATTATGCCCTATCACCGCTTATTGGATCAGTTACAGGAAAAATCCTTGGGGAGCAGGAAAATTGGCACGACGGGCCGCGGTATTGGCCCCGCCTATATGGACAAGACGGCGCGTACCGGGATTCGGGTCATCGATCTCATGGACGCGGAGGTTTTTGCCCAAAAGCTGAAGGACAATCTTGAGGAAAAAAACAAGGTATTGACGAAGATTTATGACGAGCCGCCCCTGGAATACGAGCGGATTTACCGCCAATATCAGGAATACGCGGAGGAATTACGGCCCTATGTGACCGATACGTCCCTGAAAATCAGTGAATATATCCGCGGGGAGCAAAAGATCCTCTTTGAAGGGGCCCAGGGAACCCTGTTGGATCTGGATCATGGCACCTATCCCTATGTCACGTCTTCCCATCCCATTGCCGGCGGCGCGTGTGTCGGCGCCGGGGTAGGGCCGACGAGCATTCAACGGGTGTTAGGAGTGGCGAAAGCCTATACGACCAGGGTGGGCGAAGGGCCGTTTCCTACGGAATTGATGGACGACGTCGGGGAAAGGATCAGGCAGAACGGACGTGAATTTGGAACGACCACCGGACGGCCGCGCCGCTGCGGCTGGTTTGATACGGTGATCGCCCGCTACAGCGCGAGAATTAGCGGCATATCTGACTTTGCCATCACCAAATTGGATGTTTTGAGCGGCTTTGAATCCTTAAAGATCTGCACGGCGTATCACTATCAAGGAGAACGTATCGTGGAATTCCCGCAAAGTCAGAAGATTTTTTCCAACTGCGAACCGATCTATGAGGAAATCGCCGGTTGGCAGGAGGATTTGACGGGAATCCGTCACTTTAAGGATTTGCCGGCAACCGCGAAAAATTACATTCAGAGGCTGGAGGAATTGACAGGGGTACCGGCGACGATTGTGACCATCGGCCCGGAACGGGAGCAGACGCTGGTGCGCCAGGAAATGTTTTAGAGATAAGTTTCGGCCAGACCGTTTTTTGACAAGCGGGCGATAAATATATTGAGAATGTCATAGGATGGCGGCAGAGGGGCGGAGTGAAAGCGTAACAACCGCTCCTTTGTCATGCAGAGCCGAAAATTCCGCACTAAAAGACGTGTTAGCGGACGCGTTTCTCAGGCAAGGCGGCAAGAAATATTTATAGAAGGTATAAAGTGTTGAGAATTTCTGTCGATAGAGAGATAGGGAGGAATATTTTTATTATTTTCAGGCGGCGGGATCCATATGGAGAAGATCCTGGCGGCACGGCAGCTGAATGACGCGTACATAAAATGAATTGGACATAGATTTGACGTATGAAGGAAAGGGTTTGAGAAAATGGAAATAGCAACTTTAATAGGCATAGTTCTGGCTTTTTTTTCAATCGGCGTAGGGATGATTCTAAAAGGAGCCAGTCTTTCCGCGCTCGCGAACTGGGCGGCGCTCCTGATTATCTTTGGGGGGACGGCAGCCACGATATTCATCGGCTTTTCGATGGAGGAGCTAAAGAAAGTACCAAAACTTTTTAAAATCGTGTTTACGAGCAAAGAATACTTTTCAAAACTGGAATTGATCAGGATGTTTTCCGAGTGGGTGACGCTGAGCCGCCGGGAGGGCTTGCTTTCTCTGGAAAATAAGGCGGAGGAAATCGAGGAGAATTTTCTCAAGGAAGGAATGCAAATGGTGATCGACGGCAATGATCCGGAATTCATCGAAAATGTGCTGATGAATAATATCAGCCAAATGGAAGAACGGCATCGCGACGGGGCCTTGATTTTCAGTCAGGCGGGAACGTATGCGCCGACCTTGGGGGTCTTAGGCGCGGTGGTAGGTCTTATCGCGGCTTTGAGCAATCTGAATGAAGTTGAGAAGTTAGGGCATTTGATCTCCGCCGCCTTTGTCGCCACCCTGCTGGGGATATTTTCCGGTTATGTATTATGGCATCCGATTGCCAATAAATTGAGACAGAAATCCAAAAAGGAAGCGGAGATTAAAAAAATGATACTGGAGGGGCTCTTATCGCTCCAGGCGGGAGATTCCGCGTCAGCCAACACCCAAAAATTGATGACGTATCTGTCGATGGCCGAGCGGAGAAGATGGGAGGCGGAGAACGTTGAAAAAACGTCACAACCAAGCGCATAGCGAATCGCATACGGATGAATCCTGGTTGATACCCTATGCCGACATATTGACCTTACTTCTGGCGCTGTTTATCATTTTGTTTGCCTCCGGTCAGATTGATCAGAAAAAATATGAACAGATTATGCAGGGCTTTGTCAGCGAATTCACCGGCGGGATGAGCATCTTGGAGCAGGACTCTGCCCCCATCGAGCAGATACAGGATCCGCAGATGAAGGAAAAACAGGATATGTCCGAGATGAAAGAAAAGATGGACGAATACATAGACGAAAACGGTCTGTCGATGCAGTTGGAAACCAACATGACGGAAGAAGATATGCTGAAAATTATCATTCGCGACTATGCGCTGTTTGATTCCGGCTCCGCCAGCGTCAAACCGGAAGCGCAGAAATTGGCGCTGGATATCGCGGATATGCTCAGTCAGTATCCCGGCTATAATGTGGAAGTGGCGGGACATACGGATAATGTGCCTATGAACTCGCCTGAATTTGACAGCAACTGGGATTTGAGCGCCAAAAGAGCCCTGAACTTCATGAAATATATCATCGCGGTGGATAACGTAAACCAGGCGAGATTCCGGACGATCGGCTACGGGGAATATCTGCCGATCGCGACCAATAATACGGAGGAAGGACGCTCCAAAAACCGCCGCGTCGAAGTGAATATTAATTCTAAGCGTGTTTGA
>JAITOS010000131.1 GCA_031289815.1 Peptococcaceae bacterium
CCGCGTCCAGGCAACCGTTTCCCTGACGGCGGCGACGCTCATCGCCGCCGCCAATCGGCGCTGGGCCTCCAGATAGATTTTTTCGGTCTCTCCGGGATTGCCCAACCGGGGGCGCGCCCAGTGCATCAAATCCTCGACTTCATCAATCGCCACGCTCTTGGCAAAGGCAAAACGCATCGCCCGCAGAATTCTCGTCCAGGAATTCCGTTCTCCGGCAATATAACGAATCCGCTGCGCCAATCCTCGCCAGCTGCCATCCGGCAATTCCAGAACGACCACCTCATAGGGATAGCCCGCTTCCAGAAGGATCTGCCGTTCTACTTCGCCATAAAGACCGAAACGGCACGGCCCGCTGCCGCCGGTAAGCAGGATGGTATCCGCGCCCAGCGCCGCCGCTTCCAAATAGTTTCCCAGATTGATTTTCAACGGCAGGCAAGCCGACTCCGGGGCGATCTTCGACCCCAATTCCAAGGCTCGCTGGCTGTTCAGCGGCGGAACCACCACTTCTATATCCAGTGCCTCAAATAACGCCTGAATGACGATCCAGGCGTTTCCCAGGTGCGGAAAGGTGATCTTCACTCCTTTTCCTCCTTTCCAACATATCGATAAAGGCTTCCAGCCGCGTCGCCAGTCCGGCTTCGCCGCTGTGTTCGTCCAAGGTAATCATCATATACGGTTTGCGCTTTTCTCTGGCCGCTCTCGCCAGCATATCCTGAACCATAGAATCCGTGCCGCACCCGAAACAGGACAGGTAAATCAAGCCGTCGATCTCTTCCTCGTCAATAAAAGAGCGTCCCGCGCCAAAAATCCTCTTGCCGTGGCTCCAGAATATTTTTTTATGCATCCCGGCCACCGCCTGTTCGATCTCCGCCCCGGATACATTTTCCGCCACCCGGACCTCCGCCTTCGCGCTCAATTTTTCCCATACCTGTAAATTAGCATAAGCGTCATGGATGAGATAGCTGTGTCCCAGCAGCGCTATCCGCAGCGGTTTAGCGCCGATCAAAGCGGGGAGACGCGCTCTGTCTTCCGGTCGCTTATCCTCCTGTCCCAGCCAGACAAAATATTCCGCCGCTCCCGCCGCCTGTCTCTGCCGTTCCCTGACCGCGCGCTCACAAGCCATCCCGGCTTCCCAGGCTTCCCGAACCGCCTTTTTAGGCTTGCCCAAACGCCTGCCCAAATCCAGCAGCGCCTTTTCCGCCGCTCCTCGCCCGTCCCGCCAATTTACCGTCGCCGAAAGCACGGGCAAGCCCGACGGCACCAAAGCGGCGACGCTCTCCGGCACACCCAGCATTTTGGGGCAGAGATAGGTTCCCGCTTCCACACTGACCATGCGGGGAAGAAAAATCGCGTCTACTTCGATTTGCCGGAAGGCCGCTATATGCCCCGCCAATAGTTTAAGCGGCAAACAAACGCCGTCGTTCGCTTTTTTTAATCCTTCCTCCAAAATACGTTTGCAGGTCGGCGGCGAGAGTACCAATTGAATCCCCAGCGTCTGAAAAAATCCGAACCAAAAAGGATAATGATCGTAAAAGAAAAGCGCCCGGGGAAATCCTAATCTCACTTTGTTCTCTCCTTTTTTTCCTTTCTTCCTTCCGGCTGACGGGTGATATCCTGCGGTTTCAGAATACTGGGCCGTCTATTTTTGACCGGTACCGGCGAGCGGAAGATGATCATCGCCAAAGCTCTGATATCCAGGGGAATCAACGGCCAAAGATAAGGCACGCCAAAGGATTTTGTCCGCAGCAGGATGATAAAGACCACGAGCGCGCCGCCGAAAAAGCCGGTGAAATTGAAGAGTCCCGTCAGCACGATCAGCAGCAACCGCACCAGTTTATTCGCTAATGAAAACTCATAGCTGGGCGTCGCAAAGGTTCCGACCGCCGCAAACGCCGTCACCATGATCACCTCCGGCGCAAACAAGCCTACTTCAATCGCCACCTCCCCCATCATGAAAGCGGCAATCAGCCCCAAAGCGGTGGCCAGCGGGCTGGGGGTATGAATCGCCGCCATCCGCACCATATCCACCCCCAGATCCGCGATCAGCGTTTGCCAAAACAAGCTGATTTTTCCCGGCTGCTGCACGATTACGAACTGCAACCAGGCGGGAATTTCCTGGGGATTGAGTACGGCCCCCAGCCACAGCGGCGTTAAAAACAGGGAAATAACGATCCCGACAAAGCGGACCAGACGGAGAAAAGCGCCCACCACCGGTTCCTGGCGGTATTCTTCCGCGTGCTGCGTATGGTGCCAGAAGGTCGCCGGCGCAATCATCACGCTGGGCGAGGTATCCACCATAATCACGACGTGCCCTTCCAGCAAATGAATCGCGGCCACATCCGGTCTCTCCGTATAGCGTACCCGCGGATAGGGATTCCAGACCTTGCTCCCCAGAATAAACTCTTCCACACTCTTTTCCGCCATAGGAATGCCGTCGATGTTGATCTTCTGAATATCTTCCTGAATCTCCCGCACCAATCCCAGGTTGGTGATATTTTCAATATAGGCGATACAGACGTCGGTCTTGGAACGGGAACCCACCTGGACTAATTTCATGCGCAGCTTCGGGTCGCGCAGCCGTCTGCGGATCAGAGCGGTATTCATGGCCAGCGTCTCCGTGAACCCGTCTCGTGAACCCCGCGTCACCCGTTCCGTATCCGGCTCCTCCGGCGTTCGTCCCGGATAGGAGCGCAGATCCACGAGGATCGCTTTTTCCTGCCCTTCCACCAGGATAGCGATCGGCCCGGACAGCAGGGAATAAAACACCTGATCGAGACTCTCCGCTTCCGACACCTGTAGGCTGGCAATCCTGCCTCTGACCAGCTTTTCCAGAGTATTGACGGTCAATT
Organism: Peptococcaceae bacterium; assembly: GCA_031289815.1. Lineage (GTDB taxonomy): Bacteria > Bacillota > Desulfitobacteriia > Desulfitobacteriales > Desulfitobacteriaceae > JAITOS01. Next base: position 2,850 of record JAITOS010000131.1, read on the forward strand.
CGTCTTGCTCCAGACTGACCAGGGCTTGCAAAACATACCCTGTCGCCTGCTCGTCGATCATCCCGTTAATAGAATAGATCGCGACCTTTTTACCGCCGATCAGCATCTCGCGAAAGACGACGTCGAAGCTGTCCGGAACCCCCAATTCCCGATTGAGACAGGCTACGTTTTCCTGGTAATTCTTGCTAACCCGCTGCTTCTTACGCATTTTTCCCCTCAGCCTTTAGGATTAAAGGTCAAAGCCACGAGATAGCCGAACAATACCGCCGCCGCTATGCCCACTGCCGCCGCTTCCAGCCCTCCGGACAATGCCCCCAGCAAGCCCCGCGTCCCCGCCGCCTCCATTGCTCCATTCGCCAGCGTATAGCCAAAGCCGGATAAGGGGATGGTCGCTCCGGCCCCTCCCAGCTCGATCAACGGCTTATATAATCCCAGCGCGCCCAAAACGCCCCCGACCGTGACAAAGGCCACCAGCGTATGCGCCGGTGTAAAACTCGGCTTGGTCAGATCCATGACCAATTGCCCGATCACGCAGATCACTCCCCCCACGATAAACGCGGGAATCACCATCTCCATCATAGATTTTTACCCCTTTCAGCCTTCAATCACTACGGCATGACCAATGCCGGGAATGCTTTCTCCCTGAAAGCAGGAAATCGGGCTGTGCAAAGCGCCGCTGCCCACGAAAAGCACCCGCTTGAAGGTTCCCGCCCGTAGCTTGCGCAGAATATCCCCGGCGAACACCACCGACGAACAGCCGCAGCCGCTGCCCCCGGCGTGAACGTCCTGAGCGGCGTCATAAATCATAACCCCGCAATCCGAGAACTCCTCTCCTACGGCGACGCCTGATTTCAGCAATATTTCCTTCGCCAGCCGTAAGCCCACCTTCCCCAAATCACCGGAGACGATCAGATCATAGTCAGACGGCTGGCGGTTCAAATCCTTCAGATGATTGAGGATCGTATCGGCGACGGCGGGCGCCATTGCCGCCCCCATATTATTCGTATCCTTTTCCCCGAAATCCAGAATTCGGCCAATCGTCGCCGCGGTGATCCGGGGTCCGTCGCCCTCGCTTCCCAAGAGCACGCTCCCAGCTCCGGTAACCGTCCATTGAGCGCAGATCGCCCGCTGATTGCCGTGCTCCGTCGGCATACGGTATTGACGTTCGGCGGTGTCATGATGGCTGGAAACGCCGACCAAAACCTGACGCGCAAACTGCCCGTCGATCAGCATCCCCGCCACCGCCAAGCCCAGCGCCATCGTCGAACAGGCCCCATATAAGCCAATCAGGGGCAGCCCTAACTGGCGCGCCGCAAAATTAGCGCTGATGAGCTGGTTCAACAGATCTCCGGCCAGCAGAAAATCGATCTGCTCTTTGCCGAAGCCGGAGCGGGAAACCGCTCCCTGCATCGCCTCCTGAAGCATCTTACTTTCCGCCTTTTCCCAAGATTTCTCCTTATTCAGGGTATCCGGCCACACCTGGTCAAACGTCTTCCCCAGCGGGCCTCTGCCTTCCATCGGGCCGACGACCGTATAGGAGGACAGGATCACCGGAGAATCCGCAAACACGACGGTTTGATTTCCTGCTCGCTTTACCTTCATCCCTGCTCCCTCCCCCTCCTTACCGGTGTAAGAAATAGTACACGCACCCGGCGGCAATCGACGTCGCAATGCCAAAAACCAACACCGGCCCGGCGACCGTAAACAAACGCGCCCCCATGCCGGTAACAAACCCTTCCCGCTTGAATTCCAAGGCCGGGGCTACGATCGAATTGGCAAAGCCCGACACCGGCACGATCGCCCCGGCGCCCGCCCGTTTGGCGATCTCATCGTAAACGCCCAAGCCGGTGAACAGCGCCCCCAGAAATATGACGACCGCCGTGGCTGTACTGGACGCCTCTTTGGCCGACAACCCCATGTGCCTGAAAACATTGATCATGATCTGAGCGAAGGCGCAAATCAAGCCCCCCACCCCGAAAGCCCAAATCATATTTTTGACCATCGTGGGTTTTGGCGTCGCTTTCATGGACATTTGACTGTATTCCTCCGGCGTCACCGCAATCGTCGGCGGCCGTAAGTTTTGATTTCCCACCGTAACCCCCCCTTCCCTTGAACGCTTCGCTGAATGTATTATGATACGGTTTCCCTTGAATTATTCCTTGCCGCGGGTATAAGCCGCCCGTTTCAGGCTAAAACTATAGCTACATCAGCGCCTATCAGCCCCCGGCTGTACTTGAAAGTCCGTACAAAGTCCGTACTCGGAAGGAGCGTCCGCCGCCTATGTTCATTATTTCTATCCGCACCCTTCTCCTCTTTGCCGTCGTCGTGATCGTCTTGCGTCTTTTAGGTAAAAGGCAGATTGGGCAAATGCAGCCTTATGAGCTGGTCATTACCATCATGATCTCCGAACTGGCCTCCGTTCCCAGCGAAAACATCGGGATCCCCTTATTAAGCGGCGTCATTCCGATCCTCGTCTTATTATGGGCCGGTGAAACCCTGTCCTTCGTCAGCTTAAAGAGCGGGCGGGCGCGCTCCGTGATTTCCGGTTCGCCTGCCATCTTGATTGAACGCGGCGTCATCCTGGAGGCTCAATTAAAAAGGCTGCGCCTCAATCTCAGCGACTTATTGGAGCAGCTGCGGGTCAAAAATATGCCGAATATCGCCGATGTGGAATTCGCGATTCTGGAAACCAACGGCCAGCTCAGCCTGATTCCCAAATCCCAAAAAAGACCGGCCATTCCTGATGATTTTCAACTGACCACCCAGTATGAAGGCCTTCCTTACACCCTGATTATGGACGGACAACTGAATCAAAAGAACCTGGAAAGAGCCAAGCTCGACCGCTCCTGGCTGGACGCCGAATTAAAAAAAGCCCGGATCGCCAGTATCCGAGAGGTGTTTTTCGCCAGCTACGACAGCGGCGGCAATCTCTATATTCAAAAAAAAATCTCCGCGTAAGCGGAAACTTCAGGAGGTGAACGCCGTCTTATGCGCTCTATCGCTATTATTCTGGTCTCTTTCTTACTGTTAGTCTCGCTCTCCTGGACGTCGCACGCCTATATCGATTCCGTAGGCGCTCAGCTGAACGAGCAAGCGCAAGCCCTTGAAGCTCTGCTTCAGGACGAGCAATGGGAACGGGCGGAGCAATCCCTGCGTGCGTTTCGCGCCTATTGGAGCGCCCATAAAGGCAAATTGACCGTCCTGCTGGATCATCAGGATATGAATGATTTTGAAGCCGTCCTCGTCCGTCTGGAAAGCTATAGCCAAAACCGCGCCGCCCAGTTTTGCCTGACCGAAGCCGTCATGCTCCAACGCTGGATCGAAAATTTACGGGAGCGCGAGCGCTTCAATTTGTCTAATATCTTTTA
>JAITOS010000105.1 GCA_031289815.1 Peptococcaceae bacterium
CGTCCGGCGTTCCAACCGGTTCACACGCAGAAAAGCCCAGAGGTTTTGGAACGCCAGCGGCGGGAAGACGCGAGCAGGCCCGGGCCGCCGTGAACCGGCAGCGCCCCGCCTCTCGACGGCCTCCGGAGCAACCACACCAACCTACCCACCCCCACTTCCAAGAACGTGGCACCAAGTAAAAAACGCCAAAATGGGGGCGCGCTCTGACCGCGCTTGTCAAGGCGGTCTAGCTCGTGAAAATCGGTTCGGAACACGCAACGGCTTACGGCAAAAAGGTATCCAGCGTTCGTACCCCTTTGATCGTTTACCAACCGGCGCTGAAATGGCCGCCGCCCAGCTGCCGTTACTGCATAAATTCCCCTCGCGGCGTCATAATCACCCTTTTGATCTCTTCCTCCGTCCCGTTCTCCGCGTTCAGATAGATCACATATTCTTCCGGCCCGTATCGTCCCCGAAATTCATAACATAAAACTTCTTCATTTCCCTGTTTGGCGATGACCGCCAAGCGGCTCTCCTCCACTTGAACATCCGCTTTCAGACGCTTCCGGGCGTCACTGGCGGACAGCCGCGCTTCCGGCAAAGCGCGTTCATGATGGTAGGCCCAATAAGCGGTCGCGTCGATCCCGACCACCTGCCCCTGATCCAGCGCCACCCTCACCACGACCTTATCCGCATAATAGCGTATCCCGCCGATCTCGCTCACCGCTTCCACTTGCAGGTCAGCGCCATTGTCTATGGTGGCGGTAATCACCATATCCTGCCAGCCCAGCTCCGGCAAAACACTTAAAACTTTCGCCTTGGCGTCCGCCGCCGTCAGCGTCCGCACGCCCTTGGGCCTCTCATCCTGAAAGAAGCGCACCATGCCCCCGCGTTGCGTAATTTCCAGATACGCCGTCCCCTGCCTGAAGATATAACAGGGGATTTCTCCCTGTGATTCTCCCGCATATTCCAGATTCGCCGCTGACAGCCCCATCTTTTCCAAAAAACTTCCCGCCTTCGCCGCCGCCTGCTCCGACGTTACCTCTACCGGCGGCAAGCCCAGCGGTTCACTGACGGCATGAGTCGCGTAGTCTCCCGTATAGGAAAACGGCGGCAGCTTTTGCAGATTCGCATCCAGCTGTTCCAGGCCGTTCCGCACCGAGACGGCGACGCCTTCCTCCCCCTCCGCCGAGGCCAAAGCCACTTGACGGCCAAATAAACGTTGGCTGAGGGTGGGTCCGGGCGTCGTCCAAACCAGCTCTTCCGTATGAATTCTCACCAAAAGCTCCTGGATGGTCTGATTCACGGCAATCAGCCGCTGATGCACCGCCGTCAGGGTATCTTCTTCCTCCGCGGTCAGCGCCTCCCCGGCGGCAATCTTATACGTCAGATGACGGCTCATATCCCCTACCTGCGCCACAAATTGACCTACATAGCTTAATCCCGTGTTTTCGGCGGGAAGCTGAGCGTAATTCGCTGCCGCCGCCCCGCTTTGCGCCGCCAAACGGCTCAGATAAAAAACTCTTTGACGGTCACTGCTTCCCGCCCTGCTTTTGGCTAAAGTAGTCTCCATACTATCCAAATACCCCGCCAAATCATTCATCGCCCGTTTATTTTGATTTTCTATCGCTAAACGATATTTTCCTGTCCAATGATACTCATAGAAGCCCCAGCCCAGAGCGGCCAGCAGCGCCACGCTTAATACCACGATCATTTTATTTCGCATATCCAACCCTCCTAGCGTGCAAAAATATGGTTCCCAATCTGCAAAATCTGCGGCCGCGACCAAATAAACTGGTTGCTGGTATTCGCCGGATTAAAGAAAAACAGCGCCCCCTGAGACGGATCGCTGCCGCTCATAGCTTCCTGCGCGGCTCTCAGGGCGGACGAACCCGGTTGAAGATTGATTTGCCCGTCGCTCACACAGGCAAAGGCCCCCGATTGATAGATAATCTCCGTGATCGTTTCCGGAAAAGCGGAATCCTTCAGGCGGTTGAGCACAACAGCCGCCACCGCTACCTGTCCCAGATAAGGCTCGCCGCGGGCCTCGCCGTTCACCAAACGCGCCAAAAGATTCACCTCCGAGTTTTTGGCGCCGATGTCCGTTCCGTCAGCAGTCGTACTCTCCCCGGTCAGTCTTTTTAATTCCTGAATGGTCTGCGTACCAGCCAAGCCATCCACGCTGATCCCATGTTCGGCTTGAAACAAACGCACCCCTTGTTGCGTTTTCGGACCAAAAATTCCATCCAGAGGACCCACCACATACCCCAATTGCATTAAACGGCTCTGAAGCTCCTTTACCTCCGGCCCACGCGAACCATTGCCCAGCAGACGGTCGCCCAGGTCGCCCAAAGCTATCCCGGCGGTCAACAAGATCAGCAGCACTCCCGCAGCCAGGGCTTTTCCTACATTCTTTTTCCGCATACCTTCACCTCGCCCCTTAGATTCCTCCTTAGTATTCACCGTGCAACCCATGCTTATCCCCCCAAAAAGAGCCGCCGCTAAATTCTCCCCGCAAAATAAAATTGCCATGAACCTATTTTTTCATAGCAATTTTTCCCGATAAATGATACTGTTTGCTTATAAAGAAACCGCAAGGAGGCAGGTTCCGATGATCTTATCCGGATTGGAAATCCTATCGAAGTTAGGCAAAGAAATCCTCATTGAGCCTTTTCAGCAAGCTCAGTTAAATCCCAATAGCTACAATCTCAAGCTGCACCAGGATTTGCTGGTGTACGAAGACCCTATCCTGGATATGAAAAAGGAGCATACCACCCGCGCCCTGACCATCCCACCCGAAGGCTTGCTCCTCGATCCGGGCAAGCTCTATTTGGGCAGAACGCTGGAATACACGGAGACCCACGCCTACGTGCCTATGCTGGAGGGGCGCTCCTCCATCGGTCGTTTGGGATTATGTATCCATGTCACCGCCGGTTTCGGGGACGTCGGCTTTAAAGGCTTCTGGACGCTGGAAATCCATTGCATCCAGCCCATCCGCATCTACGCGGGCGTGGAAATCTGCCAAATTTATTATCATGCCATCGAAGGCGATTATGTTCAATACACCAGCGGCAAATACCAAAATAACCAAGGAATCCAGCCGAGCTTGTTATATCGGGATTTCGGTAAGTAGGAGCAGGGC
>JAITOS010000013.1 GCA_031289815.1 Peptococcaceae bacterium
TAAAAACCCGGAAAGCCTTACAGCGTCCGGGTTTCTTGTTTAAAATTTTGGGGTGGATGAGGGGACTTGAACCCCCGAATGCCGGAGCCACAATCCGGTGCGTTAACCACTTCGCCACAACCACCACGTCTATCAACTGATTGGCGCGCCTGGAGAGATTCGAACTCCCGACCCTCTGCTTAGAAGGCAGATGCTCTATCCAACTGAGCTACAGGCGCTCGAAAAAGCTTTTTTTGGTCGGGGCAGAGGGATTTGAACCCCCGGCCTCCTGCTCCCAAGGCAGGCGCGCTAGCCAAGCTGCGCTATGCCCCGTTGGAATCACATAGACTAGTATATATCAGAGAAAATTCCGCGTCAAGCCTGTTTCCGCCGTTTTAGCATTTTTATAGGTATTCCCTTTTTATGGATATCTCTTTCCCGCGATCCTATCTTTAAACCGTCTTTTCATTCCCCGGACTGGGAGGAATCATCCGTATTCTGTGCTTTTTTCAATAATTCTTTCAGAATCGGGATCGCATTGCGTAAAGCCTGGGCGCGGTGACTGATCCGGTTTTTCTGGACCGAATTCATCTCCGCCAGCGTTCTCCCGAAATCCTCCACCAGAAAGACCGGATCATAGCCGAAACCTTCCTTGCCGCGCCGGTGCCGCGTGATCTTGCCGCGCAGCGTCCCTTCCGTCAGATATTCCTCCCTTTCCGGCGTGACGATCGCCAAAGCGCAGCGAAAACTGGCCGCTCGCTGTTCATCCGGAACCGCTTCCATCTCCGCCAGCAATTTATCGATATTGCGTTCATCATTCTTGGTTTCTCCGGCAAAACGAGCGGACAAAATCCCCGGCGCCCCCTGCAAGGCTTCCACTTCCAACCCGGAATCATCGGCCAGACAGATCAGCCCGCTTCTCAGCATCCCTTCCCGCGCTTTGATCATCGCGTTTTCAGCGAAATTTTTTCCATTCTCCTCAATCTCCGGCCAATCCGCAATATGATCGGAAGATAAGATTTCAACGCTTTCATCGGCCAAAAGCTCTTTGAGTTCCTGGATTTTCCCCCGGTTTTGGGAAGCCAGCAAAATCTTTAACATCCTGATTCACCACGCAATGCCCTTTTTTGTTCATCGATCAGTTCTTTTATTCCTTTTTCCGCCAAATCCAGAAATTCATTTAATTCCCGCCGGTCAAAGTTCTCCTTTTCCGCAGTTCCCTGAATCTCTACAAATCTGCCGCTTTCCGTCATGACGATATTCATATCGACTTCAGCCTGTGAATCCTCCGCATAGGCCAGATCCAGCAGAGCTTCTCCTCCGACCTTCCCTATCGATACGGCGGCGAGCGCTTCCAGAATCGGATTCTCTTTGATCTTCTCCGCGTTTAGCAAATACCTCACGGCGTCCGCCAGCGCGACATAGGCCCCGGTAATCGACGCGGTTCGCGTCCCCCCGTCCGCCTGTAAAACATCACAATCCAGCCAAATCGTCCGCTCCCCTAATTTCTTAAAATCAATCACGGAGCGAAGCGCCCGACCAATCAAGCGTTGAATCTCCATCGTCCGGCCGGACAATCTGCCCTTGGAAGCCTCCCGCTGCGTTCTTACCTGAGTAGCCCGCGGCAGCATCGAATACTCCGCCGTCACCCAGCCATTCCCGTTGCCGCGCTGAAACGGCGGCACTTTTTCCTCCACCGTGGCCGTGCATAAAACCCGCGTATCCCCTACTTCTATCAATACCGAACCTTCCGGCGTTTTGGTGAAATTTCTGATCATCTTCACTTTACGCAATTGATCATTTGCCCGTCCATCCAAACGTTCCATTTACCGCGCCCTCATTTCCATACTTCTAGCTTGCGCCCTTCGCAAGCATAGATTTTTCTCTATAGTCCCACCCTGCAAAAATCCATTCTCCTTATTGTAGACAAGTTCCGCTCTTTTTAACAGTAAAATATTGTCAATTATCAAAAAGAGCAAAACAAAACGGAAGCGTTTTCCTTGCCATCGCCTGTGCGCTTCTGTTTTACTTCACAACGATTCCTTGCTCTATCACCTGTCGGGTGTAAACTCAACCAACTTTTCTGTCCAAACATTCCTCTAATTTTTCAGACGAAATATCCTCGCCGTCAATGAGACCGACAGTCGTCCCATCCGCTAATATCTCATAAATCGTTATGTCATCGACCGTACCGGTCCATTCATGACAACACTCCGCACAAAAATACCTTTCCCGACCGATGCGGCCAACTTTGTGCAAACCACAGAAAGGACAGCGCTCCAAGATGATCAACTCCTTTATTACAATCTAGCTATCTGGCATTCATACAATCTCCTACACCTATTATACTACATTTCATTTGCTAAAAAGTTATCAAAATGTTAAGTTTTTTATTTTTTTATATTTATTTTTATTTGAAAATTACAGCGCCGAATTCAATGCCGCTATCCCGCAACCGATCGCGCCGTTAAACTGAGGATCGGGCGGCACGACTACCCTTCGCCCGGATCCCTGTTCCAGCAAGCTAATGACCGCTTGATTCTGCGCCACCCCGCCGCTGAAGACGATCGTCTCCCCCTGAAAAGTCCGCAGCAGCGGCAAGACCCGTCTGACAATGCTCGCGTTCACCCCGGCCGCCAAGCGAGCGGGAGCATACCCCTCCACGATCTTGCCAATCAGCTCGCTCTCGCCGAAAACCGCGCAGGTAGCGTTTAATTCCACCGGCTCTTCCGCATAACGGCTCATTTCCGGCAGACTCATACCCAGAACGTGCGCCATGTTCTCCAGATAGCGCCCGGAAGAAGCCGCGCATTTATCGTTGGTCAAAAAATCATTCATCCTGCCTTGCCGCACCTGAATGATCTTGCTGTCCTGCCCGCCTAAATCCACCAGCGTAAAATCCAACAAGCCCGTCTGATAGACCGCTCCCAGCATATGCGCCTTCAGTTCCGATAAGACCTCCCCATCCACTAAGGCCAGAGTGTTGCGCCCATAGCCGGTAGAGACGGTCTTCAAGCCCGCCGGAAAACCCAGCGCCGAGAAATCCACCATCAATTTTCCTTCCTGCATCCGGCCAAAGTTACGATAAAATTCGATCGTATCCAGACTCTGTCGGCGGAGCAGCGAAGGCCTTTCCTCCGCCCCGGATTGCTCCAGCAAGATGATCTTTACGCTGCGGCTTCCCAGATCAACGCCACATACCTGATTTCCCTCTTTCCCTGCCATCCCTCACGCGTTTCCTTTCCGTCTTTCAACCTGTATGTACTCTCTCCCTCAGCATCGCCACAAAGGCCTCCAGCCGCATCTTATTGCGGGCGTCCAGTCCGGAGGGGTTTTCTCCCTCCAGGGTCAGGATCGGATAATCGAGCTTGCGCCGGATGATGATATCTTCAATCTGCCTGTAACAAAAACTCTGCGTGTAATGAATGATCCCATCCAATTTTCTGACCTCGGCCTGACAGCGGATATCCTCGATGCGCCCGAACACCGGATAAGGATAGGTATAGCGCCGGTATTGCTCCACGATATCCCCGGCGGCGAACGGCATACTAAATTGCCGTTGCACCTCGTTAAAAATCACGCGCGCCCCCTGTTCCTCTAAAAAATCATAGAGCGAAGGGAAAATCGGCGGCACCCCGATCAAGCCTAAGCGAACCACGGAATTCTTCCCTGTCTTTCGCGGGAAAGCGTCCCGTCGGCGCGCCGCTTCAATAAAACATTGCAGTTCCGCCGCGAAGACCTCCGGCTGACCGTTAAAATCCGAGCAAGACACCAGATACTGATGATTTTCCTGGCCTGTCACCTTATTTTCCTCCCAGGTTAAACGGTCGATTTCCCAAGCCAACGCCCGGATCACGTCTAAACGGCGTTTCTGGGCGTTCACTTCTTCCCAGCTTGTCCCCAGCCGTTCGATGAGCTTGCTGATCTGAAGTTGCAGCATATCCCGGTCGCGGTCATAGGGAAAAGCAAAGGCAATCGTCTCTTTCCCCTGCACCTCCCAGGTTTCCATCAACGCCTGCGTATTACTGCAATCTCCCTGAATCACCGCAATAATGCGCTCAATCTCCGGTTCGCGCAAAGCCGTGGCGTACAGCCCTTTAATCCAGCCGCAAACATTGCGCGGAAAGCCGTCCAGCTCCGCTTCCTCCACCCGGCGCATCGCGTCCGGACTGGTAATGAAGATATTATTTAAATCCACCGGAATTTCTCTCGCCGCGTAAATCACTTCCACCGGAATCGTGGTGGTTATCCCTATTTTTCCCATCGTCACTGCTCACACCAGTCGTGCTGATGAACGCCGGTGATCGGCTCATCCAGCAGCGTATTGCCCACCTGAGCAAATAATTCGGGATTGCCGCTGACATAATAGCGGACGCGCCAGTCTTTTCTCCGTCCTCCGCTATCTTCGCCCTTGCTTTCCCGCTGCTTCAGAGCGGCGCTGTCCAACGCCAGCAGTACCTTTTGCAGCTCCTGCACCATCGCCTCCGCCGGATCAACGAGCCGGACGTCTTCGCCCAAAATCTCCCGCAATACCGCCGACAAAAACGGATAGTGCGTACAGCCCAGGATCACGGAATCCACTTTGGCCTCCAGCAAAGGGGCCAGATAGAATTTCGCGATCACTCTCGCTTCCCCTGAATTCGCCAGTCCCGCTTCCACGATGGGAACAAACAGCGGACAAGCCTGCGCCCTGACCAGACTGACCGGCTGCTCCCCCTGCTGCCAGGATCGGCGCAAACGCTCGTTTTCCGGTAAGATCCCACGGGACAGGGCTTGACTGATGGCTAAAGAGTAGGCTTTGCTCCGGACGGTTCCTTCCGTGGCAATCAAACCAATCCTGCCCTCTCTGGTCAACTGTACGGCTAAGCCCGCTCCCTGGTCAATCGTACCGATGATCGGGATGGTAAACCGCTCCTGTAAGGTCGGCAGCGACAGCGCTGAGCTCGTGTTACAGGCCATGACAATCGCCTCGGCCCCCTGTCCGATCAGGAAGGTGATAATCTCTTCCCCAAGGCGGATGAGTTCTTCTTTGGAGCGGTTTCCGTAAGGCACCCGGGCTGTATCGCCAAAATACACCACCCGCGCCTCCGGAATAGCCGCCAATACTCTTTTCATCACCGTCAGACCGCCCACGCCTGAATCGAACATGCCAATGATATGACGAGCCAAATAAGCGCCCTCCTTTTTATTCATGCTTATTCATACCTCAGCGCGTCAATGGGATCCAAATCCGCCGCTTTCTTGGCTGGAAACACGCCAAAGACGATCCCGATAAACGCGGAAAAAGCTACCGCGATCACAATAGCCGCCAGCGATACCTTGGTCGCCATATCCAGCGCCTTTCCCAATAGCGTGGCGCTGCCAACCCCGAACAGAATCCCGACGCCCCCGCCAATCACGCACAACACCACGGCTTCCACTAAAAATTGCAAAAGAATATCTTTCCGCTTCGCGCCAATCGCCTTCCGAATGCCGATTTCCCGCGTTCTCTCCGTCACCGATACCAGCATAATATTCATGATTCCAATGCCGCCGACCAAAAGAGAAATTCCGGCGATGCCGCCCAGCATCATGGTCATCGTTCGCGTCACCGTCTGAATCGTCGATAAAACATCCGCCTGGTTGGTAATCGTGAAATCAGCCGTGCCTTCCGCCCCGATCTTATGCGCCTTCATCAATACGGACGTGATCTCCTCCTGCGCCGCTGTCATCGTATCCGGCGACGTGGCTTCAATAAAGACGGAACGCACGTACTTATTGCCGATCATCCGGATCTGCGCGGTCGAGATCGGTACGATGACGATATCGTCATTATTGGTCATGCCGGACGAGCCCTTGCTCTCCGTAATGCCGATCACCATAAAAGGAACATTATTAAATTTAATGGTCTGGCCGATCATATTGGTCTGGCTGCTGCCCGTCAGATTTTCAACCACCGAAGGCCCGATCACCGCCACCCGCGACCCTTCATTGATATCTTCCTCGGTGATAAAGCGTCCCACCTCGACCGTGATATTGCGAACCTCCGCATAGGCGGGCGTCGTTCCGGTCATCGTCGTCTGCGTATTCCCCGCCGCGTTTACCGCCTGAACGCCCACACTGGAAACAGGCGCCATGGTTTTGATCGCCGAACCGCTCGCCGCCGCCGCGCTTTCCAGTTTTTCCATATCGCTCATCGTCAATGAATTCATGCTTCCAGCCGCCTGCCGAACACCACCAGTCGTGGCCGCGCCAGGCATAACGATCAGCATGTTGGATCCCAGGCTTTCAATCTGACTCATAATATTGGCCGTCGCACCCGTCGCAATGCCTACCATAGCGATCACCGAGCCTACCCCAATAATAATACCCAACATCGTTAAGATCGATCGCATCTTGTTCGCCATCAACGCCCGCAAAGAAACGCGAAAACTTTCCCATATATTCACGGTTTTAGTCCCCTTCCTCCTCCTCAGGCACATGCGTTCTGGCGACGCGGGCTTCTTGAACCGCCTCATCCCTGGCAATCCGTCCGTCCTTAAAACGGACAATACGCCGGGTATGTTCGGCAATTTCCTGTTCATGCGTCACCAATACAATCGTATTGCCCTGTGTATGCGCCTGCTGGAAAATCGCCATGACTTCCTCACTGGAACGGCTGTCCAGATTGCCGGTAGGTTCATCGGCCAGAATCATGGCCGGCTTGCTCGCTAAAGCCCTGGCAATCGCCACTCTCTGCTGTTGTCCGCCGGATAATTCATTGGGTTTATGATACACTCTGTCTTTCAACCCGACGGACTCCAAGGCTTCCAGCGCCCTGCGGCGCCGTTCCTTGGCGGCAATACCGGCATACAGCATGGGCAATTCGACATTTTCCAGGGCCGTGGTTCGCTTGAGCAGGTTAAATCCCTGGAATACAAAGCCGATTTTCTGGTTGCGGATGACCGCCAATTCATTATTTGTCGCTTTGGAGACGTCGATGCCGTCCAGAAAATACGTTCCCGCCGTCGGCTTATCCAGGCAGCCAAGAATATTCATCATCGTCGATTTGCCGGAACCTGACGGCCCCATAATCGAGACGAATTCACCCTCCCCGATATGAAGCTGAATGCCCGCCAGCGCCGCCACCCGAATATCTCCGGTTTCATAGATCTTTTTTATCCCTTCAAGTTTGATCACGCAAACCTCCATCTCGCCGCCCGTACCGCGATATCATCAGATTAAACCCCTCCGGCCCCGTCATTTACGGCCCGCTTCGTATCATCGTGCCGCCGCCACCGCCACCGCCGCCCGGACCGCCGTTGGTTGTCGCACGGTTAATATTCTGCATTGATTGTCCGGCATTGGGTGCGTTGGCAGCCGGAGCGCCAGCGCTTCCCGTCGTTTGCCGGATAGCCACGACGATCTCCTGATTTTCCGTTAAGCCGCTCTTAATTTCCGTATTGCTCCCGTCATCCAGACCGGTTTCGACCGGCACGAAGCTGACCCCTTGCAGGTTCCACGCCGCCAGTTGGCTTTTGGCTCTTTCATCCGCAGCCGCCGCCACATCCTCCGCGCCCTCCCCTGTCTGACTGATGAGAACGCCTTTGCTGCGGCCCAGCGTTTTAATCGCTTCGCTGGGAACAGTTAACACATCTTTTGCCTGTTCCTGGATAATGCTTACATTGGCGCTCATCCCCTGGCGCAAAATCTCGGTTTCCTCATCTACATTGACTTTGACCGTATAGGTCGTTACATTGGAAGTGACCGTTCCCTGTAAAGCAACCTCTTGCACCGTCCCGCCAATGGTTACGGTTGGCGCGGAATCAATGGTGATTTCCGCTTTTTGCCCGACTTGAACGTTGCCAATATCCGATTGGGATACGGCGGTGGAAATCATCAGAGAGTTGTCACCGGCCGCCAGCACCATAATGGTCTCCGAACCGCTGACCGTTTGGTAATTCTCTACCGATACCGAGGTAATCACTCCGGCGGTCGGCGCCGCCAGAGTCGCGTTGTCCAAATTGGTCTGCGCCGTATCTAAAGCCGCTCTGGCGTTGGTCACTGACGCTTCGGCCGATAAGATGTCCGCGCTTTTGATCCCGCCTGTGTAGCGCGTCGCCTGATTCAAAGCCTCGTCATATTTCGCTTTAGCGGCGATCAGCGCCGCTTCGGCCGCTCCATTTTGGTTGTTGGTCACGGTGTTCAATTTATCCAGAGCGGTGGCTAAGGAGCCTTCCGCCGAAGCAATGGAAGCGGCGTTGCCGTTCTGTTGAGCCGCGGCCAAACTGTCGCTGGCTGTTTGCACCGCCTGTTTAGCGACATACACCTGGGTTTCCAGATAGGTCGGATCGGCGGCTTGCTGGGCGTTAATATACGCTTGCTGGGCGGAAGACAGGGTGGATTTAATACTGGAGTCCAATCCCTCTTCCGTCTGTTGCAGCTTCGCTTCGGCGACTTCCAGGTTCGCTTTTTGCTGAGCAACCGCCAGCACCAGGTTCGTCGTATCCAGCTGCGCCAGTACCTGACCCGCTTCTATTTTATCCCCAACTTTCGCGTTTAAGGCAACCAGCTTCGTCGCCGTCTGACTTGTCTGTTGAAAAGAAAGCGTGATCGATTGGGTATAATTTACCGTGCCGGTCGCTGTAATCGCCTTGGTGACATTTCCTTTTTGCACCACTCCCGGCGTCTTTGTTATTGTCGTCTTCTCTCCCGTCATCCCTTTCACCGCATAGCCGCCGGCAGCCACCACCAGAACGGCCGCGATGCCGATGACCATCCACTTCTTTTTGTTCATGCCTTTCCTCCTCCAGCTCTTTCACGTATCGTGAAGTGTTTAATACAGCGCTGATCTTTCCTCCAAGGGCAATAACACAATAAATTTCGTCCCGTTCCCCAACTCGCTTTCCACGGCAATACTGCCTCCATGCGCTTGCACGAATTCTTTAGCAATCGCCAGACCGATCCCCGTCCCGCCGGATTCCCGCCCCCGAGCTTTGTCCACCCGGTAAAAACGGTTAAAGATCGAGTCCAGTTCATTTTCCGGAATTCCCTCGCCATTATCCTCCACTTCAATTTTTAGCCATTTTATTTGACTCTGTCCATCCTTTTCCGTCTTCACTTCCGTCACTTCGGCCAGATGGATAGAGATTTTTCCTCCCTGCGGCGTATGCAGCAGAGCATTGCCAATCAAGTTTACAAACACTTGGGTCAGTCGGTCGGAATCCGCTTCGATCTCACACACTTCGCCCCGGATCTCTCTGGCTATTTTTCTTTCTTCCAATTCAAATTCAAATTGTTCAAAGATCTTTTCCAGCAGCTTCCGAATATCCATTTTATTTTTGGAAAGCGGCAGTTGTCCCGCCTCCGCCAGACTCAACTGCTGAAGGTCCCGTACCAAACGAATCAGCCGGATGGTCTCATCCTGGATCGGCAGCAAATTCTCCGGCCCGGAAGGCAAAATTCCCTCTTGAATGGATTCCAATTTGCCCACGATCACCGACAGCGGCGTTCTCAATTCATGCGCGATGTCCGCTACCATGTTGCGCCGGACTTCTTCATTGCGAGCCAACTGCCCGGTCATCCGGTTAAAGGCGTTTCCCAGCATCGCCAATTCATCCTTCCCCTGAACGGCAATGCGCACGGACAGATCGCCTTTGGTGACCTTTCCCACCCCTTCCATTAAGCCTTTTAAGGGCAAGGTAAAACGGCGGGCCAGCCAAACGCCCAGCAGGGAAGCGATCAGACAGGTTAGAATCAAGCCAATCACGACCGCCCGAAAAACCGAATCGGCGATTTCCTGCGCAAAGCGGTTTTGGCCGCTGAAACTATTGGGATTGAGCCAAAAATGCCCGACGACTTCCCCATCGGCCTGGATGGGACGCCATTGCCGGATCATCGTCATATAGCTCTCGAATTCCTCGATCTTCTTGCCGTTTTCCGCTGGATCCGAGCCATACACCAGCGCATTGTCCTGATTAAACACCAATAAAATCCGGCCGTTTCTAAACTCGATTCGCCGGTAGTCATAGCCGTTTAATATCCCATTCAGATATTCAGGCAGCCCCTCCCAGCTCTGGTATTCCTCATAAAATGCGGTCAGCCTCTCGGAATATTGCCGGATGGCGTTCTGTTCGATGGAATTCACCGTGCGTCCCATCGAATACCTCACGGAAATCGAAGCAACGGTGGTCAGGATAAAGGTCAGAAAAAATACGAGTCCCACCAAAATCAAGATCATTTTCCGGCGAAAACTCATATCTGTTCACCAAATCTATAGCCGACGCCGAACACAGTTTGAACATATTTGGGTTCACTGGGATTATCTTCAATCTTTTTACGCAGGTTGGAAATATGGGTGTCTATGGAACGCTCATAGTATAAGTACTCTTCTCCCATCGCCTGCCGCAGAAGTTGCAGGCGGCTGTACACCGTTCCCGGACGCAAGGCCAGCAATTGCAAGATCTTGAACTCCGTCGGGGTCAGCAAAAGCTCCTGCTGATTTTTCCAGACCCGATGGCTGGTAATATCGATGACAACCTCCCCTCTGGTGATCAGGGAATTGGTCATATCCGGACTGTTGCCGCTGGTACGGCGCAGGACGGTCTTCACCCTGGCCATCAGCTCTCGCAGGCTGAATGGTTTTACTATGTAGTCGTCCGCGCCGAATTCTAAGCCAAGAACCCGGTCCACCTCCTCCGCTTTCGCTGTAAGCATAATGATGGGAATATTGCTGACTTTTCGGAGTCTGCGGCATATCTCGATTCCACTCAGCCCCGGAAGCATCCAGTCCAAGATAATCAGATCCGGCTGGTAGGTTTCAATCATCTGCAAGCCTTTGGTTCCATCCGTCGCTGTCATCACGCGAAAGCTTTCCTGAGAGAGATAGTCCTTCACCAGACGCAGAATTTCCGGTTCATCGTCTATGAGCACAATTGTTGTTTCCATCCTTACCGCCTTTAGTTTCTTTTCCCAATATTTTCTTTGATCATCCATCCTATAGCCGCCGTTAAGTTTAAGTATATCGTTAACACTTTATGATTTTTTGGGTGATTAATGAAGATTTTGTTAAGAAATTCAGGACGTTGGCTCCAGACCATATAACTGGGAAAGCCTGTCAATGCCGTCATGAGCATTAGCAGGCTTTTGTTTTCATAAAATTAACAGCTTTCCCTTTTTTCCAATTTCCCCTACAACTCTGCCATATCCCCAAACAAATTCACCCTGCTGGGCGATCCTGTCGGCAGAGCTTTTTCCGCTCCTGCCTGAACGCCCAGCGCGGAATCACCCTTCACTAAACCGGCCTTATACGTCAAACTCGACGCGTCCACGCTGCCCACCCTGCTTACCGCTTTTCCCTCGATTCGCACTTTCACCTCGTTCACGCTGGGGAACTGGGCAATCGTGTTCACCAGACCATACACCGTCAACTCCTGCGGTATCTTGCCATAATTCCGCGTGAATTCATCGCTCAAATCCACCGTCGCCACTCCTTCCTTAATCCCTATATCCAAAAGGAGCGTCGATGAAGGCACCAGCGCTTGCGCGGAACCGTCGCTTTGCTTCGGGCCCTGAATCCATTGGTTGACCGTTTCCCTGGCAATACTCAACGTTTTTGGCAAAGCGCGTTCTTCTTTGATCAGATACGTTCCCGTTTCATCGGCAAAATACAGGCTGATCATCACATTGCCGCCGCTGACGCCGGGGATCGTCGCTGAAACAGCCTTCTCCTTTTCCCCGCCAATCCAGTCCGCCGCACCCTCTTCGTCCTGCATCAGGGTTTGCAGCACCCCGCAGCCCGACAGCAATGCCACCGCCGCCAGACATATCATTCCCATCCATAGCCGTTTCATCCCTCATCCTCCTCGCCTCTCTTTTTCCATCTCGTATCTCTTTTTTTCATCCCTTGATTCCTTAAATCCCGCTCGTCCCTAATCCCTTTCTCTTCATTCATCCATCCGCGCAAAAACTCTTTCCCTTTGCCGCAAACAACCTTCCCGCCGCCGGATCTGCGTCAAGAACGATTTCCCTCTTGAGAAAACCCACCCCACAACCTGTCCATAGGACTTATCGTTATGCAAAGAGCGCCTCCCCAGCGCCTGGACTCCTCCCTTCCACCTATACATATGGCTTTGTCCCAGCAAATAGTACCCGGAAAACCACCGGACTCAGACAACCACCCTGAAAAATTTATCCCGAATAGCCAAAAAAAAGCCGCCGCCCTCCACGGATCTATATCCGCCTGACAGCGACAGCCTTTTTTTGGCTTTCGGGACGCTCCGCCCCTGATTCCTTTATTTATCTTTCGCGCCGCGCCCCTTCCGCTTCATATGCTGACCCTCCGGACCGCGTTCCCTTCGACTCATTGTCATTGATTTAGCTATCCGCGCCGCTCTTCCGCTTCTGGCAGCTGCAAGCCTACAAAGTCCTGCCAACAGCCGCCGCAATCACGCGCAGTTCCGACATCAACATCTGAAAACCGTCCGGCTTGATCGACTGCTGTCCGTCGCAGAGCGCGTGATCCGGGTCGTTGTGCACCTCAATGATCAGCCCGTCCGCGCCCACCGCCACCGCCGCCTTGGACAACGCGGGAACCATCCACCATTTGCCCGTCGCGTGACTGGGATCGACGATCACCGGCAGATGGCTCATTTTTTTAATCGCCAGAATCGCGCTCAAATCGAGCGTATTGCGGGTATAGGTCTCAAAGGTCCGAATACCGCGCTCACAGAGGATCACATTGGTGTTGCCGCCAGCCATCAGATATTCCGCCGACATCAGCCATTCCTCGATCGTCGCCGCCAACCCCCGTTTCAACAGAATCGGCTTGTTAATCTGGCTCAGTTCCTTCAGCAGATCGAAATTCTGCATATTGCGCGCGCCCACCTGGATAATATCCACCGCTTCCGAAAAAGCATCGATATCCCTGGGCGACATGATCTCCGACACAATCGGCAGACCGGTATGCTCGCGGGCGCGGGCCAGCAGTTTCAGCCCTTCGTACTGAAGCCCCTGAAAAGCGTAAGGAGAAGTCCGGGGTTTAAAAGCGCCGCCCCGCAAAAAGCCCGCGCCCGCCTTTTTCACTTCCCGCGCCACCAGCGTAATCTGTTCTTCCGTCTCCACCGAGCAAGGCCCGGCGATCACCGCCAGCTTCTGAGCGCCGATTTCCTGCCCCTGAACGCGGACGGCTGTCTGCTCCGGGTGAAACATCTTGTTAGCCTTTTTGAAAGGCTCAGCGACGTACATCACCCGTTCTACGATGCGATTGGCCTCCACCCGGCTGGCGTCGATCTTGGAAGTGTCGCCCACGAGACCCAGAATGACAAGCTCCGTGCCATAGACCGGATTGACCGTCACTCCCTGGCTCTCCAGCGTTTCTGTCAAATGATCGATTTCCCGCTGATCCGTCTCCGGCTTGAGAATAATAATCATCTTGTTTCCCTCTCTCTTCTAAATATAACAAGAGAGCCCTCTGTTGAGCTCTCTTTATCACCGATGGGGGCGCTTCGCGCGCTATGCGGAAAGTCTCAGCAGCAAATTCTTATGAACAAACGGAGAAAAGCCAGCGCTAAAACCATAGCCCCAGAAACTAAAAAAGTAATACTGATTCAATTGGGCGGCTGTTCCACGTAAAGACATTCTGCGCCTCCGCTGTTTACTACTATTAACTGAACCTCATTATAAAGGTGAATATTCCGCCTGTCAACCTTTTTTTGCTATTTTTTTGTTATTTTGATCCACGTAGGATAATGTCCCAGTACCGCACGTGATTTTGTCTCGGTGTTGATCAGGCAGGAGGGGATCATGTAGAATATACCTCGCCACAGAAGAAAGCGAGGTGACTGATATCAGAAAGGCGGATGGGTTCGTCTGCTCTTGCTGGGGACCGCGAAGGGCGGACGGTTCCGCTTTTCGTCCCGCTGCGCCGTCCTGGCGCCAAGGGTCGCGCTCGGCGTCCATGCCGCGCGTTGCGCGGAACCGGCCGCCCGTCGCGTGGCGTTTG
>JAITOS010000125.1 GCA_031289815.1 Peptococcaceae bacterium
ACCGGCAAACGCTCGATTTCCCGTTCGTCTCTTTGCCAGCGCAGATCCGCTTTGCGCCGGAGAACGCCCAACCCCGAACAGGGCGCGTCCACCAAAACCCGGTCCATCGTCCGCTCCCAAACCGACGGTAGTTCCCTGGCGTCTCCTTGTTGCGTCTCCACGATCGTCACCCCTAAGCGCTCCGTCAGTTCCTCGACCAGCGTCAGCTTAGACGAGTGGAGGTCATAGGCCCATATCCACCCCTGATTCCGCATCAATTCGGCCATATGCGCGCTCTTTCCGCCCGGAGCGCCGCAAGCGTCCAACACCCGCTGTCCGGGTTGCGGATTTACGATATGAGCCACCAATTGCGAGCTCTCATCCTGCACACTGAACAGACCCTGTCGGAAGCTGTCCAGCCGGTTCAGGCTCCCATAGCCGCTGATGACAAAGCTATCCGGCGTTCGCTCCCCGCCTTCCGCCACTACCCCTTCCGCCGCCCATTGGTTCAGTAGCGGCGTCCTCTCGGTCTTCAGGCGATTGACCCGCACCCAAGTCCGGGCGGGCTCATTATTCAGCCGACACAGGGCTTCCGTTTCCTCCAAACCCCAGCGTTTCAGCCAGCGCCGCACCAGCCATTCCGGATGGGAAAAACGGACGGACAGATAGCGGGCGGCGTCCCGTTGCACGTCCGGCCAGGCGATATTCCAGCCCTGCGCCGCTACCCGCCGCAGAATCCCGTTCACCAGGGCGCTGTATCGTCCCGCGAGCTGTTTGCTCAATTCCACCGCTTCGCTGACCGCCGCCGCCGCCGGTATTTTGTCCAGAAACAAGAGCTGAAAAGCCCCGCTCCGCAAGATTCCTCTGACCTCATAGGGCAGGGAAGACAGCGGCTTGGTCAAAAATTTTCTCAAGGCGTAATCCAGCAGCAAGCGATATTTCAGGGTACCGTTCACCAGCGCCGTCGCCAGATAACGGTCACGCCCATCCGTCAGCTCTTCCAAGCCGTTCCGCAAGAGCACGTTCGCATACGCGCCTTCTTTTTCCACCCGCGTCAATATTTCTACGGTTAAAGAACGGGCGCTGTGTTTAGACATGATCCTTCCATCCTTCAAAAACCTCTCCCGGTTTACCATGTCTGCCCAGCAGAAAATCCCGCGCCGACATCCGGCGTTTGCCGGTAGGCTGCACTTCCAGCAGACAGAGGCTTCCATTCCCCGTATTTACCAAAACACCTGTTTCATGGAATCCTATGATCTCCCCGGGCTTCATCTGCTCCGGATGTTCCGCCGCTTCCTCCCGGCTCACCAACTGACTGCGCCACACCTTCACCGTTTCATCACGGAAGCGCGTATACGCACCCGGCCACGGGTTTAATCCCCGAATCCTGTTATGTATCATCAAGGCGCTCTTAGCCCAATCCAACTGTTCGTCTTGCCTCTGCAAACGCGGCGCATAGCACGACACGCCCTTTTGCGGGAGCGGTCGCACTTGTCCCATCTCCCAATCTTGCAGCGTTTGCAGTAGCAGTTCCGCGCCCATATTCGCCAGCGCGTCATGGATTTCTCCCATCGTGACCTGCGGCGATATCCGCAATTCCCTTTGCAGCAGCACATCACCGGTGTCCAGACCCTCGTCCATCAGCATCGTCGTTACCCCGGTCACGGCTTCACCATGAATGATCGCCCAATGGATGGGCGCCGCGCCGCGATAGGCGGGTAATAGAGAGGCGTGTACATTCACACAGCCCTTGGGCGGCAATTCTAAAATCTCTTTGGACAAGATCTGCCCATACGCGACCACGATGATACCATCCGGCTTTAGCTCCCGCAGCAAATCCACACTCTCCGCCTGGGTCACGCGTTCCGGCTGGTAGAGCGGTAGCCCCCGTTCTAAAGCGGCTATTTTTACCGGGCTGGGTTGCAGCTGCTTCCCCCTGCCCGCTTGTCGATCCGGTTGCGTAAAAACGCCCAGCACCCGATGTCCCGCGGCCACAAGCGCTTGCAGCGAAGCCACGGCAAACTCCGGCGTTCCCATAAAAACTAAACGCATGAAGAGTCCTCCTCTCAGCGAACGCGCTGCGTCTTCTTCGCCCTGTCAATGAATAGAACCCCTTCCAAATGGTCGATCTCATGCTGTAATACCCTGGCCAGCAAGTCCTTGGCCTCAATCTCCAGCGGCTGTCCCTGACGATCCAAGCCCCGGACCTTCAGCTCCGCCGCCCGCGTGACGTCCCCTATCGTGTCGGGAATACTTAAACAGCCTTCACTGTCCACCTGTTCACCTCGGCTCTCCAGAATCACCGGATTGATGAGCTCTACCGGCCCCTCGCCGATATCGATCACGATGGCCCGCTTGGACACCCCGATTTGCGGCGCGGCTAGACCGATTCCATTTTCGGACGCGTACAACGTATCCAATAAATTATCCAAGAGTTTCGTCACATTGGGCGTCATCTCTTTGATCTCTTTCGCTTTTTCTCTCAAAATATCCGCGCCCACTTCCACAATCTGATATACGGCCATTTTGTCCACTCCCTCCTAGCTCTTATTATAGACGATTCAAGGGTAAGATTCATAAAAATCTGCGAAAAACTCCGCGGCTGCCTTCTCCGCCGTCAGCTCCCGCTCAAAGGATCCACCTGAATATTCAGCCGCACCCCCTGAACGAACGCGCCCTGATAGAACTTCCCCACCCCCAGTTGCAGAAAAGAGCGCAAGCGGACGAGTTCTTTGCCCTTCACACAGACCTGCCAGCGGTATTGATTCTTCAAGCGGACGTATACCGCCGGCGCCGGACCCAAAATATCAATGGGCTGTTGACTGTATTCCTGTCCGTTTTCCGCCGCCCGCAAACAGATCGCCAACTCCGAAGCCGCCCGGATCACCCGTTCTTCCTTTTCATGCAACAGCGTCACCTGAATCATATGCGTGAACGGCGGATATTTTCGTTCCCGCCGATAGGCGATTTCTTCCCGGAAGAAGCCGGGATAATCGTGCGCCGCCGCCAACAGGACGGCCCTATCCTGCGGCAGATAGGTTTGAATAATCACTTCTCCGGGTTTGGCGCTGCGCCCAGCCCGACCCGCGACCTGCGTCAGCAGTTGAAACGCCCGCTCCCGCGCCCGAAAGTCCGGCATATTGAGGATCTGATCCGCCGCCACCACGCCCACCAGGGTTACGTTGGGAAAATCCAGGCCCTTGGCGATCATCTGGGTGCCGATCAACACCGAAGCCTCCTGCCCGCGAAATCGCTCCAGTATCCGGGCGTAGGCCCCTTTCGAGCGGGTCGTATCCCTGTCCATGCGCAGGATACCCGCGCCCGGCAACAGCGTTTCCAGGTCTTCCTCCACTCTTTGCGTCCCTTGCCCGAAAAAACGGATATAGCGGCTACCGCATTGCGGGCAAACGTGCGGCGGCAATTCCGTGTGATTGCAATAATGACAGCGCATCGCCTGTCCTTGCGTATGATAGGTGAGCGCCACCTCGCAATTGGGACAGCGCACGACAAAGCCGCACTCGCGGCACACCACGAAGGTCGCGTAGCCGCGGCGGTTCAACAGCAATATCGCCTGCTCGCCGCGCTCCAGCCTTTCCCGCAGCTTCGCCTGCAAGGGCAAGGAAAACATACTCCGGTTGCCCTGCATCAGTTCCGCGCGCATATCTACGATTTCCACCGGCGGCAAACCGGCGGCGTTGACCCGTTTTTCCATCACCGATAACCGTATCTTACGGCTTTTCGCCGCCGCGAAAGCCTCCAGAGAGGGGGTGGCGCTCCCCAACAAGACAAGCCCCCGGCGTTGTTCCATCCGCTTGCGCGCCACATCGCGGGCATGATATTTGGGATTTTCTCCCTGCTGATAGGCCCCGTCATGCTCTTCGTCCAGGATGATCAGGCGCAGATGCGGCAAGGGGGCAAATACAGCGGACCGCGCCCCAATCACCAAACGCTTGCGGCCATGAATGATTTGCAGCCACGCTTGCATTTTAGCCGCCGCTGAAATCCCCGAATGCAGAACCGCTACCTGTTCTCCGAATATTGCCGTGAAATAGCCCGCGACTTGCGAGGTCAGGGAAATCTCCGGCACCAGCAGGATCGCATCCCCGCCAGCCGCTAAGATCTTATGGATCAGCCGCCGATAGACCTCTGTTTTACCGCTGCCGGTAATCCCATAGAGCAGCATTGTCTGACTCTTCTCTTCCTTCATCACCGCTTCGATTTCCCGAACCGCCTGTTCCTGTTCCGGCGTTAATTCCCATCCTGCCGCCGCGCCTTCAGCCGCAGCCGTTTCAATCTCGATCCGCTGGTCCGGAAGGCTCTCTTCTTCCTCTTCCTTAGACTTTTCAGCCTTCGGCGCTCGGGTCAGCCGCGTTTCTCTGGAAATCCAACCATTTTCCAAAAGCGTCTCGATCGTTTCCGGCGTACACCCGGCCCGCTGCACCAGCGTTGACAGCGGTAAGGCGCCCCGGCGCGCCCTCTGCAACGCTCGCAGCGCTTTAAAGGCGGGAGGATCGATGAGCTCTAAGGCCGCCATATCCGGATCATCGGCGGCAATCTCCGGTTTCAGCCAGTCCTGTACTTTCCCTTTCAATAACGGCCAGACCGTATGCAACGCCTGGGCGATCGGACAGATCGTCGTCTCCGCCAGCCAGCGGGCCAGCTCCAGCAATTCGGGCGGCATCACCGGCTCGCCATCGATAATTTTCAGTACCGGACGCAGCTTTACTTCCCTCAAATCCGGCGGCAGACTGGCTTCAACGCCAATCACCACGCCCTGCACTTCGCGTTGCTGTAAGGGTACCAGCACGCGCATACCGGGCCGGATAGCCATGCTCTCCGGTACACTATAGTGGAAACTTTGATCCAAGCGCCGATTGGGAACATCCAGCCAAATCTCCGCGTAATCCATCTGCATCGACTCCTAAGCATCTCTGTGATTTTTCATGGCCCTCGTTTGGCGGCGAAGCTTAGGTAGCGCAATAATTTCTTTCTTCACCCTTGAATATTATATCATACCTCGAGTTGTTATTCGTTGCCGCCGACCCGAGTTTGCCACTTATGGCTTAAAAGATTTAAAAAGAAGCATTGAATTCGCAAGGATAGCCTTGCTTTTTTTGCCGAATTATTATATGATAACTAAGTAGCCATATCGACATATTGG
>JAITOS010000072.1 GCA_031289815.1 Peptococcaceae bacterium
AAACAGCCGCAGCTACATAAAGACATATAGTTATCCTCCTTCGGTTAGGAAATAGAATTTCTATACATAGCTTATGTTTCCTTGCCGGTTCTGTGAGTGAAAAATGACGAAGGATGAAGGAAAAGCTGATCTTTTAGAAATCCACAGCCGTTCCATAATAAATGGCATGAAGCAATTTTTCCATCTCTGCCGGGGTGATAGGTCTGGGATTGGAGGAAGTGCAGGCGTCGCCGACCGCTTCTTTGGCAATATTGGCTGCCTTGGCTTTGAGTTCGGCTTCCGGAACCCCCCATTCTTTTAAGGAGGTGGGAATGCTCAATTTCGTATTATAGGCGTTGACCTTCGCAATCAAAGACTGAACCAGTTCCGCGTCGCTTTTGCCGTCCAATCCCGCGGCGCGGGCGATATCCGCATAACGGGACGCGGCGTCGGCGTTCTTGGCGTTATACTGGATGACATAGGGCAGATAAATAGCGTTGGCGCAGCCGTGAGGAATGTGACCGACGTCAAAGACCGCGCCTGTCTTGTGGGCCAGAGAGTGGACGATTCCCAACAGAGCGTTGGAGAAAGCCATTCCGGCCAGACACTGGGCATAGTGCATCTGTTCTTTAGCGGCTTTGTTTCCGTTGTAGGAATCGAGGAGCTGTTCAAACACCATTTGGAGGGCTTTGATGGCGACCGCGTCGGTAAAAGGCGAGCTCAGTGTGGAAACATAAGCCTCAATAGCGTGCGTGAGCGCATCCATCCCTGTATGGGCGGTCAGGGTCTTAGGCATCGTCGCGGCAATTTCCGGATCCACAATGGCCACATCCGGAGTGATATTAAAATCAGCCAAGGGATATTTGATGCCATTCGCGGGATCGGTAATGATGGAAAAGGCCGTTACCTCTGTGGCCGTTCCTGACGTAGAGGGAATGGCTGCAAATCTGGCCTTTTGGCGTAGTTCCGGGAAATTAAAGGGTGTAATCAGGTCGGTAAAGGACGTGTCCGGATATTCATAGAAAGCCCACATGGCTTTGGCGGCGTCAATGGGCGAACCGCCGCCGAGCGCTACGATCCAGTCGGGCTGGAACTTGCGCATGGCCGCCGCGCCTTTCAGGACGGTATCAACCGATGGATCCGGTTCCACGTTCTCAAAGAGTTCTACCGCCATGCCCGCTTCTTTCAGATAAGCAACGGTTTTGTCCAAAAAACCGGCTTTTCTCATGGCGCCTCCGCCCACTACGACCATAGCTTTTTTGCCTTTCAGGGTTTTTAGGGTCTCCAGGGTTCCGTTGCCGTAATAAATGTCTCTGGGTAAGGTAAATCGGCTCATGTAGTTTTCCTCCTTCATCATGCTTGAAATAGTTACTGAACGGCTACTCTGTAGGATGAATGCCATTCCCTATAAAGCCTATCATATTTGAGGGCGTTTGGGAATGGGTTGGGCAGCCGGATGATGATATTAAATTGCGTATTCCATCGCGTATTCCATCGCGGCGAAAAGGACGTTCGCTTTTTGCGCGCCCGTTTTATTTAGAAAAAATGATCCACCAGCCATAAGAGTTTGATATAATGAAGGGGACGGGCGCGCCGCGGAAGCGCCGGACGCGGGCGCGCATAAGTAAGTGAGTACTCACTTACCAACCCGCTCACTCACTCATTCATTCATTCACTCACTCGCTTACTTAATTAATTACTCGCTCACTCGCGCGCGCTCGCTTATATACATACAGGGGAGGTCTGTCGCTTGAACCAGTTTTCAAGAAGCGAATTATTATTAGGCAGAGAAGGCATGGAAAAGCTGCAAACCGCCGCCGTCGCCGTGTTCGGGCTGGGCGGCGTCGGTTCCTATACGGTGGAGGCGCTGGCCCGTAGCGGCGTGGGCGGCTTCGCGCTGGTCGATGACGATAAGGTTTGCCTGACGAATATCAACCGTCAGTTAATCGCCACCCTGAAAACCGTAGGCCATAATAAGGTGGAGGTCATGCGGGATAGAATTTTAGAGATCAACCCGCGCGCTCAGATAGCGCTCTTTCCTTGCTTCTACGGCGCTCAAAACGCTGATGAGATCGACTTGGGGAGATTTTCTTATGTCGTGGACGCCATCGACACCGTATCGTCCAAACTGACCTTGATCGAAAGAGCCAAGGCGGCGGCTGTCCCCGTGATCAGCTGCATGGGGGCGGGCAATAAGCTGGATCCCACGAAATTTGAAGTCGCCGATATTTTTAAAACCTCCGTATGCCCGCTGGCAAAGGTGATGCGCAAAGAATTGCGGGCCAGAGGAATTCAGGACTTGAAGGTCGTGTATTCCAAAGAAGCGGCTCTAACGCCCCTGGAAGACGAGCGTACCAGCTGCAAGAATCATTGCGTTTGCCCGCCGGGGGTAGCCAGAAAATGCACGGACAGGAGACAAATCCCCGGAAGCGTCGCCTTTGTGCCTTCCGTGGCCGGTTTAATTCTGGCGGCTGAGGTCGTGAAGGATTTACTGGGAATAGGCGGCTTGAGCGATCTTTAGTGATTTTTAGCGATCTTCGGTGATCGTCAGCGTTCGTGGTAAAGCGGCAGGGAAACCGTAAAGACCGTACCCTGTTCGTCGTCGCTTTCGACGCTGATTTTGCCGCGATGCAGCTCGGCGATGCTGTTAGCGATGGCAAGGCCCAAGCCGTAGCCTTCGTTCGCCCGGGCTTTATCAGCGCGGTAAAAGCGTTCAAACAGATGTTCCAGATCCTCCGGCGCCAGAGAAGCGCCGCTGTTGTGTACGGAAAATAGGGCCTTTGCCTGCCGGATCGACAGCGAAACGGTCACGATTCCCTGATCCTCAGAATATTTTATGGCGTTGTCCAGCAGAATGGCGGCCAGCTGGCGCAGCTGCAATTCATCGCCCTTGATATAGATTTCCGCCGCCAGCGCGTCGGTATTCAGAGAGACTTTGCGGTCAAAGGCTACGGATTCAAAGGCGAGAGCGGAGCTGAGGATCACATCGCTGAGATTGACTCTGGTGTGAACGACCGGCGTTTTAGCGTCGTCCGATTTCGCCAAAAACAGCAGGTTGTCCACTAATTGTTTCATCCGTTTCGCTTCCGCTTCGGTATTCTCCAGCCAATGCCATAGCTGGGCGACAGTTTCCGCGCGATTGGCCTTTAGGATGCCGGTGTTTGCCAGGATCACGGTCAGGGGCGTTTTGAGCTCGTGAGAGGCGTCGGCGACGAAACGGCGTTGTTGCTGCCAGGCCAGTTCCGCGGGTTTAAAAACCCAGCGGGATAAAAACAGGCTGATGATAAAAAAGGCAAAAAGCGCGGCCACCAGGGAAAGAGAGGCGATGAGCAGGGTACTTTTGATCGCTGCCTGCTCGCCGGATATCTCGATGAAAGCGGCTTTCACGCCGCCGCGCTCGTTTTTTTTCAGAAAACGGAGATTGTAATCGCGCAAAAGTCCCTGATCTTCCGCGGCGGCCAGAACCTCTTCGGCAAGCTGCTGTAAGCTGTGTTCCGTCACGCTGATGTTGTCGGCGAAGAGCAGGCGGGTTGATCCGTCGCTGATCTGAAGCACGAATACCGGCGCGCGGACGAGATCCTCCGGCGGTTTTTGACCAACGCTGAAGGCGGGAGGCCGCTGATCGTCGTGCCGGTTCAGGGCAATCTGGAGCGCCGCCTGACTCTCCTGGCGCGCTTGCCGGTAATTGGAAATGCAAAGCGCGGAGAAGACGATGATCAGAACCAGAAAGACCAGCAGCATGTTAATGAAAATGAATTTTTGGCGCAGTTCTTTGATCATGTTTTCTGTTTCTCCAGCCGATAGCCTACTTTGCGGACGGTTTCGACGCCGACGCCGGAGCCGAGGTAGAAGAATTTCTTGCGCAGAAAAGAGATATACGCCTCCACGTTGTTATCCTCAGCGTCGGAATCGGCGCCCCATACTTTGCTGATCAACTGTTCCTTGGTGGTGATGGTTTGGGCGTTGGCGATCAGTATTTTGAGGACTTCAAATTCCTTGAAGCCGACATGAATCGATTTGGCGCCGCATTGCAGCGTATTGGAGGAGAGATGCAGGGTGAGATCAGAAAACTCAAGTTTGTCGAGGACGACTTCGCCTTGCCTGCGGGAAAGCGCGCGGGTTCTCGCTAACAGCTCTTCCGGCGAAAAGGGTTTGGTCATATAATCATCCGCGCCGCAGTCGAGTCCCTGTACTTTATCAGGGATATCATCCCTGGCGGTCAGCAGCAGAACCGGCGTGGCGTCTTTGCGCTCGCGTAGCCGCCGGACGACCTCGAAGCCGTCAAGTTTTGGGAGCATCACATCGAGAATAATCACGTCATACTGTTCGTTCAGCGCGTACTCCAAGCCGTCCGCGCCGTTATGGACGATGTCAACGTGATATTTTTGGCTTTTCATAATCTGTCCCAAGGCTTCGGCGAGACGCCGTTCATCCTCGACAATTAATACATGCACGCGCAGCACGCCCTTTGCTCTTCATTTGATAGAGGGATAGATTTATTCTAACAGAATATCCTGAAAATAGTCTGAAATGTTTTTTTCAGACTATTTTCAGGCTCGTATTTTATAATGTGGATAGTGAAAAGAATGCTTGAGAGCAGGCAGTGGGGGGAAAATAATGGCTCAGATGATTTTTGAGAGATGTGAAAAAAAATATATGATCGATCACGCGCAGTATGAGGCGCTGGCGGCCTGTTTGGCCGCTAAAACGGCGCCGGATCGCTATGGCGCGTATCTGGTGTCCAACCTGTACTATGACACGGATCAGTTCGATCTCATCCGCGCTTCGCTTGAAAAGCCGCTCTATAAGGAAAAACTGCGGCTGCGCTGCTATGGGAAAGCGGACAAGGATACGCCGGTTTTTCTGGAACTGAAAAAGAAATACCAGGGCGTCGTTTATAAACGCCGGATCAAGCTGGCGTATAAAGAAACGAAGCATATCGCGGCCAGGGGAATTCCCCAGAGGAGCGATTCCCTCCAGGTGTCGCGGGAGATCGCGTATTTTTTGACACAGTATCCCGTGACGGAAAAGGTGTTTCTTTGCTATGACCGTCTGGCGTTGACGGGCGTGGAGGATAAAGGGCTGCGGCTGACCTTCGACACCAATATCCGCTTTCGGCAGACGGAGCTGGGTTTGGAGAACGCTCCCTGGGGGACGAATATTCTGGAACCGGGAAAAGTGCTGATGGAGATCAAAACGCCGGGCGCTATCCCCTTGTGGCTGAGCCGCACCCTCAGCGCCAGCGGCATATTTCCCGTCTCCTTCTCGAAATATGGAACGTGCTACAGTGAATTTATGCGGCAAGATTCAGGGCAAGAGCCGCGGCGGGAAAGACAGGTGATGGCGAGTGCTTGAGCTATTGACCCGGAGTGTGATTCAGGAACAGCTTACCCTGAGTACTGTTTTACTCTGCACGGCGGTCTCCCTGTTGTTTGGCTTCGGGGCGGCGGCGGTATACATGGTAAACCATAAACATAATAAGGGCTTTGTCAGCACCTTGGTGATTCTGCCGGCCATCGTCCAGATCATCATCATGCTGGTTAACGGCAATATCGGCGTAGGGATCGCGGTGGCGGGGGCCTTTAGCCTGGTTCGCTTTCGCTCAATACCGGGAAATTCCAGAGATATTGCCTGTATCTTCTTTGCGATGGCGATCGGCTTTGTCAACGGCATGGGCTATCTGTTCTACGGGGCCGTCTTTCTGGTGATCATCGGCGGCGTGACCTTATGGCTGTCCTTTAGTTCTTTTGGCAATGAGAAACAAGACAAGCGGATTCTGAAGATTACGATTCCCGAAAACCTGGATTACGAAGAGGTGTTTGACGATCTTTTCACGGAATATACGAGCAGCGCTGAACTGGACAGGATCAAGACCACCAACATGGGCAGCTTGTTTGAATTGCGCTATGAGATTCGGCTGAAAAACCCGCTGAACTCAAAGGCCTTCATCGACGCGCTGCGCTGCCGCAATGGGAATCTGAATATTAGCCTGGGCCGCGAACGGATGGCCGATAATGAGCTATAAGAGGGGGAGTGTGATCGTGAGTAAAAAAGGACATAGACGCGGACTGCTGGCGTTGGGGTTAATGGTCGCTATGACCATCGCCCTGCCGGGATGCGGGGAGCAAATCAGCGGCGGTCTGGGAGCGCTCGGCGCTTCGGATCCGAATAGCTTCGCTTCGCAGTACAGCTATGCGGAGGAGGATGTAAACAGCGCCTGGGATGAGAAGTCGGCGGTGCAAATCACCCTGAACGGCAGTACGGCCAAGGTAGAGGGAGACGGCGCTGCCGCCGCCGGTTCTGTCGTGACGATCAGTCAGGCGGGAACCTATGTGCTGGCGGGGGCGCTCGACGACGGGCAGATTTTGATTGACGCCGGCAAGGAAGACGTCGTGAGATTGGTGTTGAACGGCGTTCAGCTTGCCAATTCGACCGGCGCGCCGATCTATGCGAAGAAAGCGGCCAAGACCATTTTGACCCTGGCTGACGGTAAGGAAAACAGCGTGACGGATGCGGCAAGCTATCTCTACGCGGACGGCGAGGATGAACCGGACGCGGCGATCTTTGTGAAAGACAGCCTGAGCATTAACGGCGACGGCTCTCTGACGGTTCAGGGACAGGCGAAAGACGCCATCGCCGCGAAGGATATGCTGGTCGTCACCGGCGGCAAGCTCACGCTCCGCGCCGTTCATGACGGTTTGCAGGGACGGGACGGCATAGCGATACGGGATGGGGTATTCGTGATAGCAGCGGGGAACGACGGGATCAAAGCCAATAACGATACCGATGAAGCCAAAGGTTTTATTATCTTGGACGGCGGAACCTATGATATAACGACCGGGCAGGATGGCATACAGGCGGAAACCGGTCTGAGTATCCAGGGCGGCGACTATGAGATACTTACCGGCGGCGGCGCGGACGCCGCGGCGGTCAAACAGGAAAATGGTTTTGGCGGCTGGGCCCGTGGCCCAGGGGTGCCGTTCGGAACTGTTCCGGGGACGGCGCCAGTCACGGCGGCAGAAGCGGAGGACGACGCCAGCAGCGATAGCGTGAAAGCCTTGAAGGCCGGCGGCCTGCTGACGATTCAAGGCGGTACTTTCAATATTAACGCGGCAGACGACGCGGTACACACCAATGGGGATATGACCGTAACGGGCGGACAATTTGCGATTCAGACCGGCGACGACGCTTTCCATGCCGACGGCGCGCTGCGGATAGACGGGGGCGAGATCAACGTCGCCAGGTGCTATGAAGGCTTGGAAGGGGCGACCATAGATATCAACGGCGGTCACATCATCGTGACGGCCAGTGACGACGCGATCAACGCCGCCGGCGGCAGCGACGGGGGGACGGCAGGGCCCAGGGGCAGGGATTCTTTTGCGGCTGCCAGCAATATCTATATTCGTATCACCGGCGGCGTAGTGGAAGTGCTGGGAGGCGGCGACGGGATTGACGCCAACGGCGATATTTTCCTCGAAGGCGGCGCTCTTTACCTCAGCGGGCCTTCTATGGAGATGGACGGCGCGGTGGACCTCGACGGCACATTCCTCATTACCGGCGGGACGATGATCACTGCGGGCACATCGATGGCGCCGTCGGCGGAATCGACGCAGCCCAGCTTGCTCGTATCCTATACGTCCTCTCAGGCAGAAGGGAGCAAAATCTCTCTGAAGGATGAAGCGGGGAAGACGCTCCTGGAATACACGAGCCAGACGTCCTACACCGCGTCAGCCATGACTTCGCCGGAGTTTGCAGTCGGCAAGACCTATGCGCTCTATGTAAACGAGCAAAAACTCACGGAGATCACCTTGAGCGGGATCGTAACCTCGATCGCGGACGATGGCGGCGCTTACGCCGCGAGAGGCCCCGGTGGTCGGGGAGGATTTGGCGGCGGCGGGTTTCCCGCGGCTGGCGGATCCCCTCCAGCGGATGGGGGCGGCAGGGTTCCGCCCACGGACGGCGGTAACGGTAGCTTTCTGCCGCCTGATGGCAGCGGCGGCGGTTTCCCACCGGCGGGCGGCGGCTCAGGTTCAGGCGGGGATATGAGGCCGCCTGAAGGGGGCGGGAGGAATCGGACGCCGAGATAAGGGACGCCGAAATAGCGGACTGAAACCATCGGCGGTGCAGGAGAAATTTTCCGCTCAATAAGCAGAGCGTTTAAACGAGCAGGGCGTCGGCGTAAGACAAAATACGCTGACGCTTTGCTTGTTTATTCGGATACGGCTTCAATCTCCAATACGAAATTCGGCAAAAAATCAAGAAAATAGTTTGTTTATTGAGCAAATCGACAAAATAGCAAGCGAATAACTCAAAAATAACTAAAATTATTTCAGTTGTTCATCTTGGTATTTCAGTTATTTTCGGGTACAATGAAGCTAATTCAAATGGAGGTAACGAGAAATGCTTGCAGAGGAACTGATTGCGCTTACTCAAAAAGTGATGTTTGAACGCTGTGAATTGCAGCATCTGGAATTAAAAAAAGCTGCCGGAGGAACGCCAAAAAAGTTGTATGATACGCTGTCGTCGTTCTCCAATCAGCAAAATGGCGGCATCATTTTGTTCGGCATTGACCAAGATCATGATTACGAGCTCGTGGGTGTTTATGACCCGCAGGACGTTCAGGTCAAGGTGACAGAACAGGCGAATCAAATGGAGCCAGTGGTGCGTCCGTTCTTCACGGTTGCCGAGTTGGACGGAAAAATGATCGTCAGTGCGGAGATTTCCGAGTGCGATATTTTTGACAAGCCGTGTTTTTATCGTGGCGCAGGCCGACTTCGCGGCTCTTACATCCGCGTTGGTGACGCTGACATCCCAATGACTGAATATGAGGTCTATAATTGTGAGGCGTTCAAACGCAAAATTCGCGACGAGCTGCGAGAAGCGCCGGAGGGCTTGTCTTCAAAATTGTCAGACGACGCTGTGAAATTATATCTGGCAAAAGCGCGGATTGAAAAGATCAATTTTGCCAAACTGACGGACGATGAGACCTTAACCTTGAGTGGTTTATATAAGGATGGAAAATTGACTTTGGCGGGGCTTTTGCTTTTCGGACTGTATCCGCAAGCGGCATTCAGCGGTTTTTGTATAACAGCTGTTACAGTCCCCGGCTATCGTATGGGCGCGTTAGCAGACGATGGCGCGCGATTTTCTGATAACAAACGCATGGAAGGCGCTATCCCGGAAATACTTGAAGCGGCGATGGAATTTGTGCGGCGCAATGTCAAATCAAGAACCATTCTGGACAATAACGGCAAGCGCGCGGACAAGACGGAATATCCGCTTAAAGCCGTTCGCGAAGTCATTTTGAACGCGCTGGTTCACCGTGACTATAGTATCCATACCGAAACTGCGCCCATACGCATCGTCTTTTTCACTGACCGCTTGGAGGTTGAAAATCCAGGGGGCTTGTTCGGCAGAACGACGCTTGACAGCTTGGGGAAAACGGCTGGCGATATTCGCAATCCGGCGATTGCCGCTGCGTTAGAAATTATCATCGAATCAGAAAACCGCAATTCCGGGATTCCGACGGTTAGGCGCGAAATGGAGGAGGCGGGCTTGCCGGAACCTGTTTTCGCGAGTGTTCGAGGCACATTCAAGGTTACGCTATACAACGCGGATGGCGCCAAACAACCCATTGCAAAAGAACCGTTTGATGATGAAGCCGCGGCGCTCATCCGTTATTGCCGCACTCCGCGAACACGCGGCGAGCTTGCGAAGTTTTTACAGATGACCTCTATTTCGTATATGATGAAAAAATTTGTTACACCATTGGTGGATTTGGGGAGGCTCAAGCTGACCGTTCCGGATCATCCGCGCAGCCGAAACCAAAAATTTTACAGCGAATAGAAATCGCTGGAGGGAGGTTGGCGAAAATGAGCGAATCGAAAAATAAAATCAAGTTATTTGAAGACAAGCAGGTGCGTTTCGAGTGGGACGAGCAAGCGGAAAAATGGTGGTTTTCGGTTGTTGAT
>JAITOS010000136.1 GCA_031289815.1 Peptococcaceae bacterium
CCCAGCAGATGGTTGGAGGCGTCTTCGATTTTGTTGAGGCAGTAGTCTTTTCGTTGGATTTCCGCCGCTCTTTTGCCGATGGCGGTCATGCCGATGATGGCGTTCATCGGCGTCCGCATTTCATGACTCATGTTGGCCAGAAAGTCGCTTTTGGCACAGCTGGCGGCTTCGGCCGCCTCCAGCGCGATCTCCAAATTCCGTTGAAGCTTTACCGTCTCGGTGATATCGTCGGTACTGCCAACCACACCGATGATCTGACCGGCGCTGTCATAGATCGGCGTGGTATGCGTATGGAATATGCCGCCGTTAATATCACTGATCCAGTCTTGCGGGCCGTCGGTGAAGGTTTTTTGCACATGGTCGATCATAGCCAGATGATCGTCCCTTTTCTTGGCGACCTCCAGTTTTTTTCCTTCAAAGAATGACGGCGTATATCCAAGTTTTTTAAGGTAAGAGCCGTTGAAGGTGGTGATGACGCCGTCCGGGTTAACGCTCCATATGATTCCGGCATAGTTGCCGATGACCGCTTCCAGCTTCGCGACGGTATTCTGGACGCCTTGCGCCATGTTGTTGCGCAGTATGGCGTTGACGATGAGCAGACTGCCGGAACGCAGGATGCTTTCTTCCGTAGCGGAGAAGTAACGCTCCCGATGGCAGTCGTCAAAGCTGACAAAGCCCCAAAAAGTATCGTTAAAAAATATCGGAATGGCCAGAATGGAGGTGATCTGATAGGTCGCCAAAAAGGCGCGGTCTGTTTTGGAAAAACTGCTGATCGGGCCATTCTTGCATTTGCCGTTCATGAGCAGCTGGCTCCAACTCGGCAGGGTCTCCTGATACGAGAAGTCTATCAGCTTGTCCCGGCGCAAGGCGTCGTCTTTCAGCCACTCATAAATCTGCGAGTAGGAGAGCTTGCCTTGTTCATTTTTGCTGTTTTGCCACACATAGACGCGGTCAACATCCGCGCAGCGGGCGATCATTGCCATCCCTTTATCCAGAGCGGTTTTAAATCCGCCGGCATTCGTTGGCATCAGCAAGATCGCCGCCGTGTCATTGATGGCGTGTAACAGGTTATCCTGACTGACGAGCTCAGAGGTGCGCCGCGCCACGTCGTCTTCCAGCCGCAGGCCCTCGTGGCGCTTCCGTTGGAACATAACGAACAAGAGGATCAGGAGAAAGAGCAGCAGGCCGGAGACGCCAATCAGCCAGGGAATCCGTGACTGCGCCAGCTTCTCGCGGTAATCAAAGGTTTTACGGGTCCAGCGGTTCGCGATCGTGTTGGTATCGATAAGGTGCAGAGATTTATCAATAATAGACCGCAGTATGGGTTCCCCCAGATGAAAGCCAAAGGAAGAAACGAAGGAGCGGTTCAAGACGATGTTGGCCTTATAGCCCGGTTGTTCACTGTAATTTGTCAGGCTGAGGAGCAGGCTTTGGGTGGCCATCACCATGTCTACTTCCCCGCGCTCCAGGGCGGCGAAGGCTTCCTCCGTGCTGCGGTACTCTACGGTGTTCGCGTGATTCGGGAACCACGAGCGAAATAATTCGGCATACGCCGAATCCTGGATCAGCCCTATTTTGGTATAGAGGAGTTCGTTGATTTCGATATCGTGAAAGTCTGAGCGGGACAGAAGTGCGTAATAGTCGGTGTAGACGGCGCCGTCCGCCCACAGGAAACGGCCCTCGCGTTCTTCAGAACGGATCAGTTCAGTCGTCATCGCAACCTCGCCGTTTTGCAGCATTTCCAGTAACACGGGCCATTCGGTGTGGGGATCGTTGAGTTGTTTGAAAGAGAGGCCGGTGAGCGCTTCTATTTCCTTCAGCACGTCGATAGCGACGCCCTGCCACTGATTTTCCCGGCTGTTGTAGAAGCTGATCGGGTAATTGTCGTATTCCGCCGCAATGGGTACGGCGCTGCCGCCTTCGGAATGTTCTCGGATATAGGACCGTTCCGCTTCGCTCAGCTGTACAAAAAGCTTATGCTTCATATATTCCCGTTGCCCAAGATTATACAATTCGGTCAAATGGCGCGTGCCGCCGTTTTGCAGCGCCTTTTGCACAACGGAAATAATCGGTTCCAGTTTCGGGTTTTGCGTGGCAAAGGAAACCGGACAGTAAATCAAGGGGAAAAATTCTTCGGTGGTCACGTCACCATAGACGTCAAAGGCGGCTTCCGCGATACCTTCATCGAAAAAGGCGTCTATTTCGCCCGTCTTTAACTGGGTATAGGCGGTTTCGTAATTATCGATGAAGGAGAGGTCAAAGGGGTTCTGGATGAGGGGAGCGACCAAATCAGCGGTGGTGGCGCCAGTCAGAAAAGCATACCGCAGAGGGCGTTCCGCCGCTATTTTCAGCAGCGGTTCGCTGCCGTTGATCCGCATGAATTTGACGGAACGTTCGGCGATCGCGTCGGTCATAAAATAGGTGCTGCGGCGTTCCTTGGTGGCTGTCAATTCTCCGGTAAAATCGATGGCGTTTGTTTCCAGGCCGGTCAGCAAATCGCCCCATTCACGCACCGCGGGTTTAAAAGGGATACCGAATAAATCGGTCAGCCAATCGCAAAACAAGGCGCTGTAGCCCTGGATATCCCCGTTCTCGCCGTAAAAGGCTTCGGTGGTCAGGTTCATCCCATAGATGAAGGCGCCGGTCTGTCCCTGTAAGGCTTGAATGGCGTTGATCTCGTCGCCGGTCACGCCGGGTATTTCCTGATAAGAAGTATAGATGGGGTAGGGGTCCTGTGCTGGCGGGGGAACGCTTTTTTGGCAGCCGGGAAGGCACAACAACAGGAGCACGGCGGCAAGCAACCCGCATAGCGCTCTATTTATATTTCGCATACACATATCCTTCCTTTGAATGACGGATAAATGACAGAACCATCATCCATCATACCCTATATGTTTATTATGTCATTTGCGGCGCAGGAAGTAAAGAAAAAGAAGTATATGGGAAGTTTTGCGGCGCGGCGATAGGACTTTTATCCTGTTTTTTGGCTGTTGGCGAAAAAAAACTAATGTTTCAGA
The DNA here is from genome assembly GCA_031289815.1 of Peptococcaceae bacterium. Taxonomy (GTDB): domain Bacteria; phylum Bacillota; class Desulfitobacteriia; order Desulfitobacteriales; family Desulfitobacteriaceae; genus JAITOS01. The sequence continues at coordinate 3,018 of JAITOS010000136.1, forward strand.
AGGAAATGTCCGTTGAATAGAGAAATAAGTGGAGTAAAGTGGTGCTAAGTGGTGGGAAATATACACTGATGGGGTGAACAACTATGTTTATGGGGGAATACCTCCATACAATTGATGACAAAGGCCGCCTGATCATCCCGGCAAAATTTCGGGAAACGCTGGGCGCTCACTTTATTGTGACCAAAGGGCTGGATCATTGTCTGTTTGTTTATCCCACCGCTGAATGGACGATGGTTGAGGAAAAATTGCGGGCTTTGCCGTTTACCCAACGGGAGGCGCGCGCGTTCGTCCGTTTCTTCTTTTCCGGAGCGAATGAATGCGACCTGGACAAACAGGGCCGGATATTGCTGCCGTCCAATCTGCGCGAATACGCGCAATTGGAAAAAGAAGTCATATTGGTTGGGGTAGCCAGCCGGGTGGAAATTTGGAGTCAAAGTCTTTGGACAGACTATGCGCGAGAAGCCGGGGAATCTTACGCGGACGCCGGTAGCGCGTTGGTTCACTTGGGCATTTAATAAAAAGGACAGAAGATATGACCTCTGAACGATTGGAACAACCGATGTTCCGGCATCGGACGGTGCTCCGCCAGGAAGCGGTGGATCAGCTTTTCACGGATCCGGACGGCGTGTATGTTGATTGTACCCTGGGTGGAGCGGGACATAGCGCTTGTATATTGGAAAGATTGAGCGCGAAGGGACGCCTGATAGGGTTTGATCAAGATCCTCAGGCGATTGAAAACGCCCGTTTGTTGTTCGCCGCTGATCCGCGCTTCACCCTGATACACAGCAATTTTGCCAACCTGAAGGAAAATCTGCAAAAACGTGATTTTTTCCCGGTGGACGGTCTGTTGTTCGATCTTGGCGTTTCATCGCCGCAGCTGGATGAAGCGGAGCGGGGATTCAGCTATATGCAGGACGCCCGTTTGGATATGCGGATGGATCCGGGAAGCTCGTTGACCGCGGCAGAGATTGTGAATGTTTGGAGTGAAGAAGAGATTGCCCGGATCATTTGGCAATATGGAGAGGAAAACTGGTCGCGGCGGATTGCTCAAAGAATCGTTCAAGCGCGGGAGAAGCAGCCGCTCACCGGCACCGGGGAATTGGTTGAGGTGATTAAGGCGGCGATTCCGGCGGCGGCTCGCCGCAGCGGCCCGCATCCGGCGAAACGAACCTTTCAGGCTTTGCGTATTGCCGTCAATGATGAGCTTGGGGTACTGGATCGCGCTTTAGATCAAATTCCGGATTGTCTGGACGCGGACGGGCGGTTGGCGATCATCACTTTTCACTCGCTGGAAGACCGCCTGGTGAAGGGAAAGATGCGGGAGTGGGCGGGAAAGTGCCTTTGTCCGCCGGGGTTGCCGATATGCAGTTGCGGAAAAAAAGCCCTGATGAACATTATAACCCGCAAGCCGATCCTGCCGACGGCGCAGGAAGTGGAGATGAATCCGCGTTCGCGCAGCGCTAAGCTTCGGGTGGCGGCAAAGATTTAGTGGATAAATTGTGGTGACGGCTTCGGTCTAAAGAACGCGTGGGAGGAATAACTTTGGTAGTAGCACAGAAAAAAACCGACTGGCAAAAACCGTTACCGGAAACGTTACCGGAAACCATTTCCTCAACATCAGGAAAAACAGTAAAAAAAGCGGTTCGGCGCTCCCCCTGGCGCAATATCTTTTTGGTGATCCTCGTATTTGGCATGGTTGGGGTGATCGGCGCCGGCAGGAGCTATCTATCTATCGTAAGGAACGCGGAGATCAAAGCGTTGCAGAAAGACATTGCCGCTTTAAAGATTCAAAATGATTTTTATCTGGTCGAAGTGGATCAATTGCGTTCCGTCAGCCGCATTGAAAGCATGGCGCTGGAGATGGGGATGGAAAAGCCGGCGGGGACGGTGTATGTGGTGGGAAGTTTAGCTGTCGCGAATAGCGGAACGGGAGTTCAATCTTCTCAAGTTGCGCCAAGTGAGGATGAAACAGAAGCTGAAGAGGAAACTGAAGTATCAACCATCAAGCAGATTTCGCAATTTTTTACCGGCTATTTTGCCTCGACGCAGCATTAACCTTGATTTGAGAAGGCCGTTTTTAAAGGCGCAGAACCCCGTTGCCTGATGAGGGGTGGAAAACTTGAGTCCGTATGTTGTTATGCGTAAACGCATTGCCTTCCTTTTCTTGTGCGTCATTTCTTTTTTGTTCGTATTGATCCTCCGGCTGGCCTATGTGCAGCTGCTTCAGGGAAAGGTTTTAGCGGATATTGCCAATGATACGCATTTTCGCGGCGTGCCGGTGGCGCCCAAACGGGGAAACATTGAGGACCGCAATGGTGAAATTTTGGCGATGAGCGTGAGTACGGAAACCATCTACGCGATTCCCGCGGAAGTGCGGCAATCAGGACGGACGGCGGAAATCGCTCAAATATTGTCGGGTCTCCTGGAGCAGCCCGCCGCTGAGATTCAGGAGAGAATCGGGAAGCGAACCTCCATTGAATATGTAAAAAAAAGGATCAACCCGGAGATCGCCGCCCAAATTCGCGGGTTAGATCTGCCGGGAATCGGGATCACGGAAGACAGCCAGCGCTATTATCCGCAAGGAAGCCTGGCGGCGCAGGTCATCGGTTTTGCCGGGATTGATCAGCAGGGGCTGGAAGGGGTAGAATTGAGCAGGGATAAAGACCTGAAGGGTTCGGCCGGCAGTATCCTGACCGAATATGGCGCGAATGGGATCGAAATGCCGGAAGCCCAGACGGCCTATCTGGCGCCGAAAGCCGGCAATACGATCCGTTTAACGATCGATAAGAATATCCAGGCCTTTGCTGAACGCGAGCTGCAAAAATTGATGAACGGCCAAGGCGCGAACATGGGCGGTCAAACGCCAAAGAGCGCGTCGATTCTGGTGATGGAGCCGAATACCGGAGAACTGTTAGCGATTGCTTCCGTGCCAACCTTTGACTTGAACCATTATCAGGAAGCGGATATGAGCGTGCGGCGAAATATCGCTGTTCAAAACGGCTATGAACCGGGTTCTACCTTTAAGATCATCACCCTGGCCGCCGCGCTGGAAGAGAAAAAGATTCAACCGCTGGAAGGATTTTTTGATCCGGGTTTTTATTCGGTGCTGGGCAAAAGCGTCCGCTGTTGGAAAAGAGGCGGGCATGGACCTCAGAATTTCACGCAGGTAGCAGAAAATTCCTGTAATCCGGGGTTTATTGAGATGGGTCAGCGGCTGGGAATGGATAGTTTTTATGAATACTTGAAGAAGTTTGGTTTCGGCCAGAAGACGGGGATCGAGATGTCCGGCGAGGCGGTGGGTATTTTAGCGAATAAAAAGAAGGCGACGGCCTTGGATTTAGCGACGATGTCTATCGGCCAGACCAATAATGTCACGGCGATTCAACTGCTGGCCGCGGTCAGCGCCGTAGCCAATGGCGGGACCTTGGTGAAACCGCAGCTGGTGAAAGAAATCGCCAGCCCCGCGGGCACGGTGGCGGTTCCTTTTCAAAAACAGGAGGTCGGGCGCGTGATTAGTGAAGAAACCTCACAGACCGTTAGAAAAATGCTGGAATCCGTGGTGACGAACGGAACGGGGAGAAGGGCTTTTTTGCCTGGATACCGGGTGGCGGGAAAGACGGGAACCGCTCAAAAAGTAGAGAACGGCGTCTATTTACAGAGTGAATACATTGCCTCCTTTGTTGCCTTTGCCCCGGCCGATCAGCCCAAAGCGGCGATTCTGGCGGTGATTGACGGCGTGCCTTTTTATGGGGGCGCGGTCGCCGGACCGGTGGTACAAAGCGTAATGCTGGATACGTTGAAATATTTAGGGGTCAAACCGGATCTGAAAGCGCCGCTAACGCCGGGGAAGCCGATGCCGGGTCTGGAATTTCCCGCGGTGAAAGAAGCGGCGGAAGTTCCTTCGGTGGTTGGTATGTCGTTGCATGACGCCCGACAAAAGTTGACGGAAGCTGGTTTTCAAGTGCAGACGCAAGGGAACGGAGCGGCGGTGGCGGATCAGATTCCCTATGACGGAGCGAAGGTTGAAAAAGGGTCGAGCGTTCTGATCTATCTGGGTGAAACGGCTGCCGCGCCGACGCTCGCCGCCTGGTGGGAAGAGGAAGATGAGGATGTGGAAGCGATGCGGAGTTTGATAGGAAGAATTCCCATTAACGTCAGTTCCCTGGGCCGGGAATAGGCGGGAGACGGGGCGACCGCGGGGAAATCATTCATGGCGGCGATAATGCAACGAGAGAGTTTTTAACGGACGAGAAGATGTCAATACTATACGGTAAGGATAGCACCCCGGAAATTTGACAAGGGGAGGGACCGTATGCCGGGTTTAACGCAGATGATGGATGGTATAGAGGCAATGAGAATGATCAAAAAAGACGTGGAGCTGAATATCCGCGGGGTAGCCGTCGATTCGAGAAACGTCCAACCGGGAGATCTTTTTGCCTGTGTGTCCGGTTTCCAGACGGATGGGCATCGGTTCGCGGCTGACGCCGTGGCTGCGGGAGCGGCGGCCTTATTGGTGGAGCGTGAGCTACCGTTAGAGATTCCGCAGATCGTGGTGGGCAATGTTCGCCAGGCCATAGGGAATCTGGCCGCCAATATCTATGGGCAGCCGGCGCAGAAACTGGAATTGATTGGAGTGACCGGAACCAACGGGAAAACGACGGTTACGCATTTAATTGAGAAAATCGGGACAAAACATGGACAGCGCACAGGCTTGATCGGAACGTTGGGAGCAAAGATTTCCGACAGGGAAATGCCGGGTAGCCGCACGACCCCGGAAGCGGTGGATCTCCAAAAATTATTGGTTCAGATGTTGGCGGCGGATATTGATCAGGTGGTGATGGAGGTCTCTTCACACGCCCTGGATTTAGGACGTGTTCATGGGTGTGAGTTTGACGCGGCGATTTTTACGAATCTGAGCCAGGATCATCTGGATTATCACCGGACGATGAAGGATTATTTAGGCGCCAAAGCGCGCTTATTCAGCGCGTTAAAAGGGTCAAAAAAACGGAAAAAGCTGGCGCTGATCAATGCGGATGATCCGGCCTGCGCAGTATTGACAGAGGCTTCGGCGGTTCCGGTCATTCGTTATGCGATCCAGACGCCGGCGGAGTATCAGGCGCAGGATGTGTGCGTATCAGCCCAAGGCGTGCGCTTCAGCGTTGAGTTTAAAGGAGAGCGGCAGGAAATGAGCTTTCAGACGCCAGGGTTATTCAGCGTTTATAACGTTTTGGCGTCCTTTGCCTGGGGGGTGGAACGGGGCTATCCGCCGGGGTCTGTAGCAGAGGCCATCGCGGAAGTTGACGGCATATCCGGGCGTTTTGAAAGTGTGCGCGCGGGACAGCCGTTCCAGGTGATTGTGGATTACGCGCATACGCCGGACGGTTTGGAAAATGTCCTGCGGACCGCTCGTGAGTTCACGAAAGGAACCTTGATTACGGTATTTGGCTGCGGCGGCGACCGGGATAAGACGAAACGGCCGCTGATGGGGAATATCGCCGCGCATTGGAGCGATTATGTGATGGTCACTTCGGATAATCCGCGTTCGGAAGAGCCGGAAGAGATCATTCGGGAAATTTTGACCGGAGTGCGCGGGGTGGATTACAGGGCTGTGACCGAGCGCAGAGAAGCCATCCGGCAGGCGTGCATGATGGCTAAAGCCGACGATACCGTGATGATTGCCGGTAAAGGGCATGAGACGTATCAGCTCATTGGCGCGGACGTTCATCCTTTTGACGACCGGGAAGAGGCGAGGGCGGCGCTAAGGGGGCTGGGATATGAGCGTTTGGACTAGCGCCCGGATGGCGGAACGCATTCGGGGGAGGCTCGTGGGAAATCCGGAGCTGTCCGGGCAAGGGTGCGCGATAGACAGCCGCCAAGTAAGCGGCGGGGAAATATTTTTTGCTCTGCCGGGGGAGCGGGCGGATGGGTATGATTATGTGGAGAAAGCCTGGGAACAGGGAGGGAGCGTCGCAGTCGCTTCTATTCGATCGTTCGGGGAACGACCGTTGGAAGTTCCGGAAACAAAAGCGCTGATTCTGGTAGAGGAGCCGCTGATCGCCCTGCAAGAGCTGGCCGCCTGGAGAAGAAGCCTGCTGTCGGCGAAAGTCATCGGTCTGACCGGCAGCAGCGGTAAGACGACGACCAAGGATATGCTGGCGGCGGTGTTGGCGCAACGCTATCGTACTTACAAAAATCAAGGGAATCAGAATAATGAGCTGGGACTGCCGCTGACGATTTTAAACGCGCCGGAGAACACGGAAGTATTGGTGCTGGAAATGGGGATGCGGGGATTAAATGAGATTAAAGCGCTATGCCTGATAGCGCGGCCGGAGATGGGCGTTGTCACGAATATCGGCGTCACCCATATGGATCGGTTAGGGTCGCGGGAAGCGATTGCCAGAGCGAAATGGGAGTTGATTGACGCCTTGCCGCCGCAGGGTTTGGCTATTTTGAACGCGGAAGATGAGTGGAGTGTACGCCTGGCGCAGGGGGACGGGCGCCCGCAGCGCTTTTATGGCTTGCGGGGCCGCTGGCGCTCCCCGGATATTCAGGGCGGCGCTGTGAGGATGACGGCGGATTCCTTGGGAACCGCATTTACCGTTTCGGCCCAAGAGGAAACAGCGGCGGTACGCATACCTTTGCCGGGTGAACACCATGTGCTGGACGCTTTAGCGGCGCTGGCGGCGGGTTTAGCCTGCGGCATACCGCTGGCGGAGGGCGCTGAGGCGCTGTCACATTTTCAAGCGTCGGGTATGCGCTGGGAAGTTCGGCAAGGGATACATGGCAGTACGCTGATCAGTGATGTCTACAATGCCAATCCGGAATCAATGTCGGCTTCAGTCCGTATGTTGGCGGAGCGGGCTCAAGGCTGTTATACGCTGGCGCTCTTGGGCGATATGTACGAATTAGGAACGGAAAGCGGGCGCGGCCACCGTCAGGTGGGCCGAACGGTGGCGGAGACCGGCGTAGATTATCTGATGACGGCTGGCAGGCTGGCTGCGGAAATTGCGGCGGGGGCGGTTGAAGCTGGGATGGAGGCGGCGCGGGTCGGCTCCTTTGCGGCAAAAGAGGAAATGCTGGCCGCGGCGCGGCGCGTGTTGCGGAAAAATGCGGACGCCTGGGTTTTAATTAAAGGATCGCGGGGAATGAAAATGGAAGAAGTTACAGCCGGTTTACGGATACCCCAGGAGCAGGGGAGGACGGGAGAATGATAGCCGAGCGTTTGCTGTTGGCCTTCGCCGCCGCCCTGCTGCTCACCGTCCTCTTGGGCCCGCTGCTGCTGCCGGTTTTGCGCATATTAAAATTCGGACAGTATATTCGGACAGATGGGCCAAAGGCGCACCAAAAAAAGGCGGGGACACCGACGATGGGCGGTATTCTATTCCTGATCGGGATCGTAGTCAGTACGCTGTTGGCGGCGGAGAAACCGCTATCTGTAGAGACGACGGTCTTGTTGGGGTCGATGCTGGCCTTTGGCGTGATTGGCTTTATTGATGATTATATTAAGGTAGTTTTAAAGAGAAACTTAGGTTTGAGAGCCTATCAAAAATTGCTGGGACAATTCGCCGTCGCCTTTCTTTTGCTTTGGATAGGCGGCTATTATCTGGGCGGCGGGACGGCGCTGCTTATGCCATTTACGGCAACGCGCCTATCCTTGGGAATCGCTTATTATCCACTGCTGGCGGTGATCCTGGTTTTCTTCGTGAACGCCGTCAATCTGACGGACGGTTTAGATGGTTTGGCCGCCGGAAGCTCGGCGATCACCGCCGTCGGCTATGTGATTTTGGCCGTGCTGTGGAGCCGGTACGCCGCTCCGGGACTGCTGTCGGCGCACGTCTCTGATTTTGCGGTGTTTGCCGCGGCGCTGGCGGGCGGCTGTATCGGTTTTTTGCGCTTTAACGCTCATCCGGCGAGGGTCTTCATGGGGGATACCGGTTCTCTGGCGCTGGGCGGAGCCTTCGCCGGGATGGCGGTTTTGAGCAAGAGTGAATGGGTGGTTTTGCTGATGGGAGGGTTGTTTCTGGTAGAAGCCGGTTCCGTCGTGATCCAGGTTCTGTGCTTTCAGACCACGGGAAAACGGGTATTCCGCATGAGTCCGCTGCATCATCATTTTGAACTGGGCGGCTGGAAAGAGCGGAAAGTGGTGCGGGTATTTTGGCTGGCGGCGGCGGTGTTTACCCTGTTGGGGATTCTGGCGTGCCTGCCGGGGTTGAGGTAGGACATAAAAGGGTATAAATGGAGGGTTGAAGGATTGAACTGGCAAGGAAAACGTGTTTTGGTGATTGGGGCGGGTCGGAGCGGCCAAGCGGCGGTGGGAAAACTAAAAAGCTTGGGAGCGGACGTCTATCTGACCGATCAGCAGCCGCAGGAAAGTTTGAGCGGCATCGACGCCTTGGGGTTAGATCAGAACAAGCTGTTTCTGGGAGCAATGGCGCAATTTTCGGCAGTGAAGCCGGAGGGTCTTATCCTGTCGCCTGGGGTATCGCCGCAAATAGCGGTGATTCGCGAGGCTATCGCGGCGGGCGTGCCGGTGTGGAGCGAGGTGGAGCTGGCCCTGTTTGATTGTCCGGCCCAATGTATCGGGATTACCGGAACCAATGGGAAAACGACGACGACGGCTCTCGTCGGAGAGCTGGTGAAGCGGTCAGGGCGGTCGGTGGTCGTCGCGGGGAATATCGGTCTGCCGCTGTGCGGTCAGGTAGACCATTTGGACGAACAGGGAATCGTGGTCGCGGAATTATCCAGTTTTCAGCTGGAGTTCATTGGGCAGACCCGGTTTGCCATCGCCGTGATGTTAAATATTACGCCGGATCATTTGGATCGTCATGGCAGTCTGGAGGAATATATGGCGGCCAAGGCCAGGATTTTTGAAAATCAACGCCCTCAGGACGCGGCGATTCTGAACTGGGATGATGCGCGGATCAGGAAAATGGCGTCGGGAATCAAAGGGCGGGTGATCTATTTCAGTTCGGCGGAGGTGTTGGAAAATGGGTTCGGCGTTGATGGCCGTCGGCTTGTCTATAGCGAACAGGGGAAGAGGATTGAGCTGGCAGTCTGCGATGAACTGCAACTGCGCGGTCGGCATAATTGGGAAAATATCATGGCGGCCAGTGCGGTTGCCCGTGAAATCGGCCTTTCCTGGGAACAAATCGCGGACGGCTTGCGCGCTTTTCGCGGGGTGGAGCATCGGCAGGAAATCGTGGGAACCTGGGATGGGATTCTCTATGTGAATGATTCCAAAGGGACCAATCCGGACGCGGCGGAGAAGGCGCTTCAGGCGTTTGATGAGCCCTTGGTTCTGATTGCCGGCGGCAAGAATAAAGGCTTGACGTTTGATCCCTTTATGCGGGTGGCCAAGGAGCGGGTGAAATCACTCATCCTTTTGGGGATGGCGGCGGCTGATATGGAAAAAGCGGCCCAAAAAGCCGGAATTCAAAGGATACTCAGAGCGGACGATTTTCCGGACGGGGTCCGGAAGGCGATCAGCGAAGCGGCGCCTGGGGATGTGGTTCTGCTCTCTCCGGCTTGTACCAGTTGGGATATGTTTAAAAGTTATGAAGAAAGAGGGGAATTGTTTAAGACGTTAGTGCGTAGGCATTATAAAGAACCCTGACGGAGAAAAGCCTATTTAGCGGCGCGGGAGAAGAGCAGGAGGGGGACTTTTATGCAAAGGCGGCGCAAGCCGGATCAGATCCTCTTAGGGGCGATTTTGGCGCTTCTGCTGGTGGGAATCGTGATGGTGTACAGTTCCAGCGCGGTGAAGGGATATGTTCAGTACGACGATCCGGCGCATTATTTCAAAATGCAGCTGCTGTGGTCCGGGCTGGGACTTGTGGCGATGGCGGGGGGACTGTGGATTGATATTGCGAAACTGCGCCGCTATGCTAAGCAGATTTTCCTGCTGGCGGTCATCCTGCTGATCATGGTCAAGATTCCGGGAATCGGCCGTGAGGTCAATGGGGCGGACCGCTGGCTGGGACTGGGTCCTTTATCGGTTCAACCTTCGGAAGTGATTAAGCTGTCGATGGTCTTGGCGACGGCCCATCTCATGGCCTTGAACCCCCAGAAAATGAGTTCTTTCCGGCAAGGCGTCCTGCCGGTTCTGGCCCTTTTGGGCGTGGTGGCGGCGCTGATCATGCTGCAACCGGATTTAGGAACGACGTTAGTCGTCGCCGGAACGACCTTTTTCATGCTCATTGCGGCCGGCGCCCGAACGGCGCATTTAGTGGGGCTGGGCGGCGCCGGATTAGGCTTAGTGGCGGCGGCGGTGGTGGCGGCTCCTTACCGAATGCGCCGGATATTCGCTTTTCTCGATCCCTGGGCGGACGCTTCCGGGAAGGGCTATCAAACGATTCAAGCGCTGTTGGCGTTAGGTCCGGGAGGACTGTTTGGTTTGGGGTTAGGACAGAGCCGACAAAAATTTCTGTATTTGCCGGAAAATCATACGGATTTTATTTTCGCGATGATCGGAGAGGAATTGGGCTTTATCGGCGCGACCTTGGTGATTCTGTTGTTTTTTCTGATCGCTTGGCGCGGTTTCCGGACGGCGATGAGCGCGGCGGATCCGTTTCACGGCTTGATGGCGGTGGGCATTACCGCCATCATCTCGATTCAAGCGATGGTGAACATGGGGGTCGTCAGCGGGGTACTGCCGGTTACGGGGATCACCCTGCCTTTCCTGAGTTATGGCGGAACCTCTCTGGTATTCACCATGCTGGCGGCGGGGCTGCTGCTCAATTTATCCTGTCAGGCGCGCTAGGAAGAGAGAAACGGGGTGCGCGCCGGATACGACGGGATTTTGGCAGAGCGGTCAGGGCGCAGAGAATAAAGACGGAAATGGGAGGTTAGAGCGGTGCGGGTACTGATAAGCGGCGGCGGAACAGGCGGACATATCTATCCGGCGCTGGCAATCGCGCAGGGATTATTGAAGCGGCAGCCGGATGTGACGCTCTTATACGTCGGAATCCGCAACGGGATGGAGGCGGACATTGTTCCGGCCACCGGGCTTGAGTTCGCCGGTATATCCGGCAGGGGGCTGCCGCGCCGCCTGAGCGCGGAGACGCTCAAGACAGCGGCGATCAGCTTGAAAGCGCTTTGGGAGACCAAGAGCATTTTGAAGCGTTTCCATCCGGACTTAGTCATAGGAACCGGAGGGTATGTGAGCGGGCCGGTGGTATTGACGGCTGCTCTGTTTGGCATTCCGACCCTCCTCCACGAGCAAAACGCTTACCCCGGAGTTACCAACCGGATATTGGCGCGCATCGTCAAAGGGGTTTTGCTCACCTTTCCGGAAAGCCAGGCGCGTATGCCGGGCAATGCCGCCAAAATTCAGGTGGTGGGTTTTCCGGTAAGGTCGGAAATCGGCGGCGTTCACCGTCAGGAAGCGGCGGCGTTTTTTGGCTTGCGTTCGGACAAGCGCACGGTCTTAGTGACCGGAGGCAGCCAGGGGGCGCGTTCGCTCAATCAAGCGATGCTCACGGTGGCGGAACGCTTGCGGGACAATCAGGATATTCAACTGATTTGGGCGACCGGGAAAGCAACCTACGAAGAAACGGTCGAGGGGCTGAAAAAAAAGAATCTCCGGATAGACCGGCCCCAATGGCGTATCGGGGAGTACATCGAAAATATGCCGCAAGCCTTGGGCTGCGCCGACCTGGTCGTGGGACGGGCGGGGGCCGCTTCGCTGGCGGAAATCATGATCGCGGGGAAAGCGGCGATCCTCATTCCTTATCCTCACGCCGCGGCCAACCATCAGGAATATAACGCGCAGGCGTTGACGGACGCCGGGGCCGCTCGTCTGATTCTGGATAAGGAGCTGAGCGGGGACGGTTTATGGCGGGAAATGAATCGTTTGCTGAACGACGGCGAAGCCCTGCAACGGATGGGACAGGCTTCCCGCTCGCTGGGGCAGCCGGAAGCGCTGAATAAGATCCTCGATCGCTGTTGGCAAACCGCCTGGAGGTAAATATATTCCGGAGGCCGCCGAGTGATTTTCACACCTTGGCCGCGCCTGGCATAACATAAGGCGTTGACAGGAGAAAGGAGTGAAGATCATGTGGCCGCGAAGAAAGATTCAGTTACTGATCCCGGCGGCGGCGCAGGGGATCGCCGGTTTACAAGCTCTGTTGCGGGGGATGGCGTTGGATTTCACCGAAACTGCCTATGACGGAGCCGTCTTGCCGGAAGCGGGGCAAGAGGCGCCTTTCGTGAACATTGAAGCCGACGTTACCGATCTGATGTATGCGGCAGGGATCGCGGCGGCGGACGCCTTTCTTGTCGCTGCGCGAGAGCAGGGATACCGGGTGTATTCCGTGGCCGAATTTCTCCGGACGCTTTTAGCGGGAGAGCGGGTGTTGCGTCTGCCTCCGGCGCCTGGGGCTGTACATGATGAAAAGTTTTTGCTGTGGCGGCTGTTGGAACAGGCGGGTTTTGAACCGTCCGGTCTCTGCGAGCAGGAAAATGAATGGGTTTTCCGGCGCGGGAGAGGAATCCATTGGCTCTTGCCGGATGATTGGCTGACAGCGGTGGCGGGAGCGGAAATATTGGGCCGGGAACCGCGTTGGCTCGACGAAACAGTGTGCCGGAAAGAGCGGGAGGAGGAACTTGATTTTTATAGCGTCAGGGATCAAAAGTATCGCTTTATTGGCGCTGTGCCGCGTTCAGGCGGTCAATTACGGGAAAAAACCACCGGGGAAGCGATTCAGACCGCGTTGAAGCTGGGAATCGCGTGGCGCGATATTCAGGAAATATTGAAAAAAACAGGAATGGAAATAAAAGCGGGTTGGCAGAATAGGAACGAAGAAGAATCAGGATTGATTGATTTTGAGGTGGCGTGATGCTTTTAGCGGGATTGCAAGGCCGTGTGGAACGGGAATACCCTTTGTCTAAATTAACGACCTGGCAGATTGGCGGTCCGGCGGAGGTGTGTTTTTGGCCCACCTCGAAGGAAGACCTGATCCAAGCCGCGGATCGGGCCGCGAGCGAGGGACTCTCGCTGCATATGCTGGGAAAGGGATCCAATATCCTGGCTCCGGACGAGGGGGTGAGGGGTCTGGTCGTCGTAACCACCGAACTGAAAAATATCGTTTGGGGAAAATATGCGGCTCAGGCGGAATGCGGGTGTATGTTGAATGGACTGGCCCTGGAAGCCAGCCGTCGGGGTTGGAGCGGTTTAGAGTTTGCTTTTGGCATTCCGGGGACGGTCGGCGGCGGCGTGCGGATGAATGCCGGCGCTTATGGCCGGGAAATAGCCGATTCGCTGAAGAGCGCCTTGATTTGGCGGCCGGGTCAGGAAGCCAGGAGATTTGAGCGTCAGGAATTAGAATTTAGCTATCGGAGTTGTTTATTAGAACAGGATCAGTGGATCCTGGAAGGGGAATTCTATTTTACCGCCGGTGATAAGCAGAAAATCAGAGCGGATATGCAGGACAATTTGAAGAAGCGAAAAAATGAGCAGCCTTTGCGGTTTCCTAACGCGGGGAGCGTTTTCCGTAATCCGCCGGGGGAATCCGCCGGACGTCTGATTGAATCCGCCGGTTGGAAAGGAAAACGCCTGGGCGGCGCGATGGTATCGGAACAGCACGCCAACTTTATCGTCAATACCGGCGGCGCGAAAGCCAGAGATGTGAGCGCTCTGATGAAGCGGATACAGGAAGACGTGGCCGCAAAGTTCCGGATAGAGCTGACGGCTGAAATCCATACGATCACGGACTGACGGAGGGGATAGAAATGACGATGGAAAGTTTTATCATTACCGGTAAACAGAGACTAGAGGGGACGATTCGCGTCAGCGGCGCTAAAAATTCTTCCCTGCCTTTGATGGCGGCGACGTTGCTGGCGGAAGGGACTTCCGTGCTGTGGGAAACTCCTGATCTGGCGGATATTCTCCATATGCGTCAGGTGTTGGAAAATTTAGGCTGTGTTATTCACCTGGGACAAGACCGACAGATGAGCATTGACGCCGCTTCATTGCGCGACTTTGAAGTGGACGAACGCTTAATGCGGACAATGAGAGCTTCCAACCTCATTTTGGGGCCGCTGCTGGCTCGCTGCGGTCGGGTGCGGATTGCCATGCCGGGAGGTTGCGCCATTGGCTCCCGACCGATGGATCAACATCTGAAAGGCTTAAAAGAATTAGGGGTACGGATCAGAGAAACGCATGGCTATATCGAAGCCGCCGCCGAGCGGCTGCGCGGAGCGGATATCTATCTGGACGTGCCGAGCGTGGGCGCGACGGAGAACATCATGATGGCGGCGGTTTTGGCCGAGGGAACGACGCGGATACATAATGCGGCGCGAGAACCGGAAATTGTAGATTTACAAAATTTTCTCAACAAGATGGGCGCGAAAGTCCGGGGGGCGGGCTTGGACGTCGTCAAAATCGAAGGGACGAAGCGGCTGACCCCGGCTGAGCACACGGTGATCCCGGACCGGATCGAAGCGGGAACCCACTTGGTGGCGGCGGTCATGACCCAGGGGGATATTCAGCTGGAGAATGTGATTCCCGAGCATTTGGAGCCGGTGATCGCGAAGCTGCGGCAAGCGGGCGCTTTGATTGAAGTGGAAGACGACCGGATGCGCGTGCGTCACGAAGGGCCGGTGCAGCCGGTGGATATCAAGACGATGCCCTATCCGGGCTTTCCGACGGATATGCAGCCTCAGTTTATGGCGATGCTGGCCTGCGCCGGCGGCACGAGCATTATTACGGAGACGATTTTTGAAAATCGCTTTCAACATGTGGATGAATTGCGCCGGATGGGAGCGAATATCCGGGCGGAAGGACGTACCGCCGTGATCCGCGGTACGGATAAGCTGGAAGGATCGTTTGTGGAAACGACGGATTTGCGGGCCGGAGCGGCTCTGTTTCTGGCCGCCTTAGCCGCTGAAGACGTAACCGTGCTGGAAAAAGTAACGCATATTGACCGGGGCTATGAAAATCTTTTGGAAAAATATCAGGCGCTGGGAGCCAAAGTAAAACGCATGACGCCGCATCATCCCTGACCGGCGCAAAAATATTTACAAAAATATTCATAAAAGGGCATAGCTATTTTGCTGAGGATTCATTATACTGTGGGCTAGGGGGTATGACATGGAGGAAACGGAGGAACGTAAAAAAAAGAATTCCGGCTGTCTCTACCTCGCTGTGCTCGTCGTGCTGATCATACTGGGAAGCGCCTTATTTATTCTTCGCTCCGGCATGTTCGCTGTTCAGACGATTCTGGTTCAAGGGAACCGGCAGGTAAATCAAAGCGAAATTCTGCGCTTAGCCGATTACATTAAAGGAAAAAACCTGTTTCTGACAGATACGAAAGAGCTGCGCCGGAAAGTGCTGCTGCATCCCTTGCTGAACAGCGCTGACTTTCAAAAAAGGATTCCCGATACGATCACGATCACCGTGACGGAAAGAGCGTCCGTCGCCTTGGTTTTGGTGCCCAAAGGAGTCATCGAGGTGGATCGGCAGGGGGTTTTTCTCCGGCGTTTGGAAGGATGGCCGACGGATGATTATCCGGTGATCAATGGCGTGAACGTTCCGGATACCGCCGGCCCGGGTCAGATATTGAGCGACGCCGCTTTGCAGGAGGCTCTGCGCGTACTGGCCGAAGGACCGCCGGCGCTCATCCCGTTTATCGGAGAAATCTATACCAATCAGATTCAGCAGCTGACGATTTTTCTGACGACGGGGGTGGAGGTGCGTTTAGGACAAGCCAAAGCCTCCAAAGAAAAACTGGAGGCGTTATTGGAACTGCTGAACGATGAAAGCTATCAGTCATTTGAACCGGGCGTCAGATATATTGATTTTACCGCGTCTAAACCGGTAATAGGTTGGGATTAGGAGGCGTTGATCGTGTGGTTGCCCATATTAGGCCTGATTTTAGGATTGGCGGTTGGCTACATCAGCCCGTTTGTTGTGCCGGTCATCTACGCCAAATATTTATCGGTGGGGATTTTAGCCGCTTTAGACTCTGTTTTGGGAGGGATTCGAGCCGCCCAGGAGGAGACCTTTGACGCCCAGGTTTTTTTGACCGGTTTTTTCAGTAATATGCTGCTCGCCGCTTCTTTTGCCTACATCGGCGACCGGATTGGGGTGGATCTGTACTTAGCGGCGGTCGTTGTTTTCGGGGCGCGATTATTCCAGAATTTAGCGGTTATCCGCCGCCATCTCATGAAGAAATAACTTCTAAAATAATTTCCTGCCAAAAAGTGTTTGAGAAAAAAGGAATAAGGGGCGTAGGCATAGAATTTAATACTGATTATGGCTTTTATCATCTGCGAAGGATAAAATGATGATGTAATGATGGTTTTTACTAAATGAATAAATGAAAATAATGACAAGGAGGTCGGATACCTGCATGATGGAATTTGATACGGAATACAGCCAGTCTGCCGAGATTAAAGTGATCGGTGTGGGCGGGGGCGGAAATAACGCTGTGAATCGCATGATCACGGCGGGGCTGAAGGGCGTGGATTTTATATCCATCAATACGGACTCGCAGGCCTTGAATTTATCGACGGCGGGGAAGAAGATCCAGATAGGGATTAAATTAACCAAGGGCTTGGGTGCCGGCGCTAACCCGGAAATCGGGGGAAAGGCCGCCGAGGAAAGCCGTGAGGATTTGCTGGAGGCCCTGAAGGGCGCCGATATGGTGTTTGTGACCGCCGGGATGGGGGGCGGAACGGGAACCGGCGCCGCTCCGGTCGTCGCGCAGATCGCGAAAGAATTAGGCGCGCTGACGATAGGGGTTGTGACCAGACCGTTTGCCTTTGAAGGCCGGAGAAGGGCCTTGCAGGCGGAGAAGGGTATCGCCGAGCTCAAGAGCAAGGTAGACGCCTTGATTACGATTCCCAATGACCGTTTGCTTCAGGTGGTGGACAAGCACACGACGATTCATGAGGCGTTCAGGATCGCCGACGACGTTTTGCGTCAGGGCGTTCAGGGGATTTCCGACGTAATTTCCGTCCCCGGTTTGATCAATCTGGACTTTGCCGATGTGAAGACCATCATGCTCAATACCGGCTCGGCCCTTATGGGCATCGGCCAGGCCAGCGGCGAAAACAGGGCGGTGGACGCGGCGCGCAAGGCGATTTCCAGCCCGCTGCTGGAGACTTCTATTGAAGGCGCGCAAGGGGTATTGGTCAGTATCACCGGCGGTTCCCAGCTGACCATGTTTGAAGCGAATGACGCGGCGCTGGCTATTTCGGAAGCGGCTGACCCGGAAGCCAATGTCATTTTTGGCGCGGTCATCGATGAAAACTTGAAAGAAGAAGTGCGGGTGACGGTCATCGCGACCGGTTTTGACCAACGGAGCAGTGTGGTGGCTGGCGGCGGGGGAAAAATACCGGAAACCTTTATTAAGCCGATGAGCGAAGCGGATATTGATATTCCGGAATTTTTACGTCGGCGGCGATAAAAGAGTGTAAAGTCAAAGCGAATCCCTAAGCTGGGGTTGGCGCGGCTGCGGATCGGCGCTGATAAGCAAATAAACGCGGGGAAAGAATGGGCAAAGATAGCGGGGGAGCGTCTCAAAATGAGGCGAGCCGCCGCTATCTTTATGTTTATTAGGTACCTTCATAGTTAGCAGCCAAGCGACCAGGTGGCTGCTAACTACCTGTCAGCCTTTAATGGCGCCGTCCCATCCCCTTTCACCGCTTTCCCGACGCGAAATTGGCCTGGACGAGAAGCTGAGCGACTATGGCGGCGGCAAAGGCCAGCCAGGAAAATTTAATCCCGACCGTAATCGTGAGCAGGATGAAGGCGGCGAGGGCCGCAATCCAGAGCGCGCCGCATACCAGCCCGAAGCGCTCGGCTTGAACCGGATTGGCAAAGCGTTCAAGCTCGCGTTGGCGAAACTCGTTCCTTTGGGCGACGACCCAGGGCTTGCTGCGGTCTTTTTCGGTCAACAGCAGGAAGGCCCCCAGCGCCAAGCTCGGCAAGATAAAAGGGATGAGGGTAGCCACCGCTTCGGGAAGGCGGCGAGGATCGGAACCGGCGCTGAAATAGAAATAGGTCATCACAAATACGATCAGCCCGAACAGAAAGACGGCGAAAGCGGCTGTGTACCACAGCGCTCTTTTCCAGGACATGGCCTCATTGGCGGCGGTTTCTTGCGTTAGACCCAGGAAAAGGAAACCGGCAAGGGCGAGGGTGCCAAAGACGAGCAGGGTACCCAACGGCGAGTTGATATCGCCGGAATAAAACCACGAGAGCAGAGCGGCGACGACGCCGAATCCAAGGACCAGGCCGCAAAGGACGTATAAAGCGACTCTTTTAGGGGTCATATAATGGCTTACTTTCATGTACATATGCTCAAATACCTCCTGACGTTTTTTCTGGCTGATTTCGTCCGCCAGAACAGAGATGTTGCCAAGCTCCTCGATGGCCTTGGCGAAGGCCGCCGTTTCAGTCAAGCCTTTTTTCATCAGACTGCCGATCCGGTCGTCCAGATTGCTCTTGAGCTCCTCCTTAAAATCCAGGAGCGCCGCCGTTTCTTCGTAAGCGGAGAACAGCCCGTCGATGTGTTGCTGGGTATTCATTTCAAATCTCCTCCTTCAGCAAATCGCTTAGTATGGTTTGCGTGAACTGCCAATCCAGCCTGTTCTGACGGTACAGCGCGCGGCCCTTATCGGTGATGTGATAGTATTTTCGCCGAGCGCCCTGGGTCTCGTCTCCCCAATAGGAGGTGATGCAGCCGTCCTTTTCCAGCCGCTTGTAGCTGGAATAGAGGGTGGTTTCCTTCAGCTCGTACTGTTCGTTGGTGCGTTCCAAAATCGTGTTGTAGATTTCAAATCCGTAGCGGTCGGTGTGCAGCAGGATCGCCAGCACGATGGTCTCGGTATGCCCGCGAAGCAGGTCAGAGGATAGTTTTGGTTCCATCCGGTCGTCTCCTTTCAGGTGTAGTTATTTATGCTGTTAAAAATATATGTATGACAATGTATAGTGTAACTCATATTAATACGACTGTCAAGTATATATTTTTGACAATAGAAAATTTTTGCCGCCGCAGACGTCGAAAATAACAGAAATTAAGCTAATTAGATAAATGCTGTCGATAAGGAAGGATTTTGAAATTCAGGCGTCAAAATAGATAGGAAATAAACGGCGGGGCGTGAAAGGAGAGGATCGCTACGGAAAAGGCGGACAAAAATGCGAAAGGAGATGAAAAGAAGGGTATTTGGGGAGCGGGCGGGTTCACTCTGACGGAAATGTTGCTCGCTTTGGTGTTGATGGGGATTTTGCTGGGGTTGAGCGTGCCGAATTATCGCCTTCAGGCGGAGTCGGTAAAAAAAGAAAAAGACCGGGCGAATCGAGTGCTGATTGAAGGCGCGGTGCAGCAGTTTCGCTTGGATACAGGAGTTTTTCCGGCGTCGGTTCAGGATTTGCTCACCGCGCCGGAAGGGGCGGATCGCTGGAAAGGTCCGTACTTGTATCCGCTTCCAGTCAATCCTTGGGACGCGGACAGGCCGTATCTCCTGGGGCCTCTCGGAAAAGCCGAAGAATAGGCGGGCTGGAAGCGGAAAAAGAGAGCGGCATAAAGATGACAGGAGAGATCAGAGTGAAGAAAAGAGGAGAAAAAGGAAGAGGGGGAGGAGCATGAAGCGGAAAGAGAAAGCGGAGTGAATCAGGGGCAAGGTGGAGAGAGGGAAGAAAAAAAGCGGAACGGTTATGTGCTATATGATGTGCTGATGGCTCTCTTCCTTTTCTCGCTGGGGTTTGCGGCGATATTCGCTTTGGATGAGGCGGCGATCAGGGAAACCAGAGAGGCGATCACCCTGAATCAGGCCGTGAATTTGGCCGAGACGACCCTGGAAAAGCTGGCGGCGGACAGTTGGCGGGAGAATATTCTCTCCGGCGCCTGCGTACCCGGCGGCAGGATCCAGGGAAGCGAAGACGGGTTCCGGTGGACCTTCGAGGCGGATTGGACTGGACCGGCAGGTTTATTGCGGGTTTGCCTCAGTGTCGAGTGGCAAGAGGACGGGAAGAGCAAAATCTATGTCTTAGAGAGTCTGTATGATGCGGACAACGACGCTTAGTCAGGGTGAGGCGAGAAGGATGAAAAGGGACAAAGGGTTTACTTTGCTGGAGGTTTTGGCGGCGTTAATGATCAGCGGGATATTATTCAGCGTGGCCGCCAGAATTCTCGTTCAGCAATGGCGGCAAGCGGGAGGCTTGAAGGACCGGCTGGAGATCAACTACAGTATGTGCGTGGCGGAAAAGGCCGTGGAGGACGCTATTCGCTCCGCCCGTTCCGTGCAATGGGCGGGAAACCGGCTGGAGATCGTTCCCTGGAAGGGAGCAAATCCGGGAACAGACGCCTATTATCTGGCGGATAAAGACGGCGACGGGGTGAAAGATATCTATTGCGAACATTCAGGCGTTCCTAATCCCCTGGCCAGTTATCTGACTGAATTTAGCTGTATGGAAGTCAAGTCCGGGTTTTGGCGGATTTCCTTGCGGGCGGATAAGGGCGGGCAAACGGCGCAATGGGAGAATCTGATGAGACAGCGGGTGAGGGACGATGACCCGTTAAGTCCTGATCCATAAAGAGGACATGCGGACATGCGCGCCGGACGTAAGGGCAGGAACGGCTCGCGTAAGATCAAAGGGAGAAAATCGCCGGAGGGAATGCGGGAAAGAGGAGGCGTATGGGCGGAAAGCGGAGAAGCGAGCAGGGCTTTGCCACCCTACTGACGTTATGTATGCTGATTTCTTTATCGGTTTGCGGGGCGGAAAGTTACTATAAGGCGAGCATTGAGAACCGGATCGTTCAGCGTCGGGCGCAGGGGTTGCAAGCGGTCTACGCGGCCGAAGCCGGACTGGAACTGGCAAAGGCGGCGTTAAAAGAAAATCCGGACTGGGCGCAAGGGGATCAATTATTCACGCAAGGAAGGGTGAGCGTTGAGGTTGCGGCGGAGGGCGGCGGCTATTGGATCGTTGCGACAGGAACGATGGGTCTGGCGATGCGAAAGATCAAAGTGTTTCTGGAACTGGATGAAGGGATTTGGATCGCAAGTTTCTATCAGGAGATCTATAGTTGATCGGAAAGAGGTTGCGGATGAATCAACGGTTGGAAAAAAAATCATGGTCGGGGGAAGAGCGATTTGGCGATTATCTGGCGGATCGGGGATATGTCCAGCGGGAGAAACTGCGCTATG
Source organism: Peptococcaceae bacterium (assembly GCA_031289815.1). GTDB lineage: Bacteria > Bacillota > Desulfitobacteriia > Desulfitobacteriales > Desulfitobacteriaceae > JAITOS01. Next base: position 24,168 of record JAITOS010000136.1, read on the forward strand.
CGCTAAGCGGCCCGCGCCAGCCGGGAGAGGGGGTTGGGGAGCTGCTTTCCCGGCTGGGGTTGGCAGATCCGGAGGGATTAGCGAAAGCAAAGGCGGAATTCTTGGGACTCCCGTTGCTATCCTTGCGGGAAGCCCCGATACAGCCGGAGATCGCGCAGCTGGTAGCGGAGGGATTTGCTAAACGCTACCGGCTCATCCCGGTGGCGCGGCACGGAAAATTTCTGAGGGTGGCGATGGCTGATCCGACGGATGCCCAGGCCTTGGAGGCGGTGCGTATTTGTACGGGCTATGAAGTGGAGCCGGTGCTGGCCAACGCGCCGGAGATCATGGCGCTGATCCGGCAATATCTGACGGAGGAAACATCCTTGGCCAATATGGCGAGGCAAGCTGTTTCTCCGGGAGAATCACCGGAAGTATGGGTCATGGATGATCCGGGCAAAGAGCGTTCGATTGACGGCCCGACGATTATCTTGGTCGATTCGCTATTACAGCAAGCCTTGGAGCAAAACGCCAGCGACATTCATTTTGAACCGCAGGCGCAGGGATTGTTGATTCGCTTTCGGATTGACGGGCGCTTGGAGCTGTATCGGAATCTTCCCGCCGAAACCGCGCGCAGTGTGATTGCCCGGGTCAAGGTGATGGCAGGGCTGGATATTGCCGAACGCCGATTGCCTCAGGACGGCAGGATGTCGATCACGGCCGCTCAAAGGCAAATCGACCTGCGGGTATCGACCTTGCCGGTGGTACTGGGAGAAAAAGTGGTGATCCGTCTCCTGGATCCTTTAAAAGCCCAGCGGACGTTGAGTGAGTTAGGATTAAGCGCTGAAGTGGAAGCGGATATACGCAGGCTGATCCGGCAGCCAAGCGGCTTGATCAGCATCGTGGGGCCGACCAATAGCGGTAAATCCACGACCTTGTACGCCTTGATGCGAGAGATGGACCGGCAGTCTCTCAACATCATCAGCATTGAAGATCCGGTGGAATACCGGCTGGACGGGGTGAATCAAACGCCGGTACAAGCAAAAAATGGGATGGATTTCGCGCGAGGTCTGCGCGCCGTCCTGAGACAAGATCCCGACGTGATTGTGATCGGGGAAATCAGGGATGAAGAGACGGCGGCGATCGCCATCGCGGCTTCCCTGACCGGTCATCTCGTGTTATCGACCATGCATACCAACAGCGCGGCGGAAGCGCTTTCCCGTTTTCTGGAAATGGGCGTCAAACCTTATCTGCTGGCTTCGGCGATCTCCGGCGTATTATCCCAGCGGTTAATCCGAATCTTGTGTCCGGAATGCAAAAAACCGCGTCCCATGACCGCGGCGGAGAGGGCGCTGCTGCCGTTTCCGGAAATGGAGGTAACGCTTTATGAACCGGCAGGCTGCGCGCGCTGCCAGGGAAAAGGATATGCCGGAAGAATCGGGATTTATGAACTGCTTCTGTACAGACCAGCGATCAAGGAATTGATTTTAGCCCAGCGCAGCGCGCTGTGTATCGATCAGGCGGCGAAAGAAGAAGGCATGGTTTCCCTGCTCACAGACGGGATGATGAAAGCGGCGCGGGGAGTGACCAGTCTCGAGGAAGTCCTGCATTCGGCGGCGGTGATCATTTGAGGATGGTGGAGTGATGAAGCAAGGAGCGGAAGAGGTCTTTAACTGGAAAGCGGTCGATCAAAACGGACGGCCGGTACGCGGGGTTTCTCCCGCCGACAGGGTTTCTCAGGTTTGCGCCCATGTGCGTAAATTGGGATATGTCCCCATACAGATCAGTCAGCGCGGTGGGATCAGAGTGAGGTTGGGGCTGACCGAACGATCGGCGATGCATTGGGAGAGCTTTGCCAAGCGTCTGTATATCTTGTTGGAAACGGGAATTCCATTGCTCAAAGCGCTGGATATTTTAGGACAGAGCGCGAAAAAACCGGGACAGCGGCAGGCGTGGCGGCAGGTCCGGGACAGCATTGAGGATGGGGAGGCGCTTTCCGAAGCCGTTTGCCTGAGCGGTTGCAGGCCGCAGGCGATCATGCAGACGATGCTCAAAGCGGGAGAAAAGATGGGGAATTTGGCGCGCGCGCTGGAGTATATGGGAAAGGAACTGGAAAGGCAACGGCTGTTCCGCCGAAAAATGATGATGGCCATGAGCTACCCGGCGCTCCTGTTTCTGGCGGTGATCTTTGTTTTATTTGCCTTGAGCGTATGGGTAACGCCGGTATATGAAAATCTGTTCCAGGGAATGGGAATAGAATCGCCGCCATTAAGCCGGATGATCTTTGCCGGCGCCCGGATATTGCCGCGGGGATTTGGCGTGATACTGGCGGCGAGCGGGATCGCCTTGATGGCGCTGAGAATCCGCTATCCGCTGACTTGGCGGGAACAAAGCCTGAAATGGCTCAGCGCGCTGCCGTATATACGCACTGTATGGGTCTTAAAGGATTGGGTGCAATGGCACAGGATCGTGGAAATTTCGCTGCGTTCCGGCTTAAATCTGTTGGAGGCGCTGCGCTTGACGACGGGAGCGATACAGACGACGACCGCGCGCAATCTGAACGCTCAATTGATCCTGGCGGTTCAGCAGGGACAGCGCTTGACCTCGATTCTGCGCGCCGAGCGGGTCTTTCCGGCAGAGGCGTGTGAGATGCTCTCGGTCGCCGAAGAATCAGGGCAGTTGGGGGAGATGTTTCAGCGCGTGGCCGAACAGTTACAGGCTGAGTTTGAGGGCAAGCTGCACAGAATGACCAAGGTCATAGAACCACTGCTCATTTTAGGGGTTACGGCGTTGATCGGCTTTGTGGCGATGGGCGTACTGCTGCCGGTACTCGACGCCAGCACCCAAATCTATTAGGCGAAGCGGCAAGGCGGGCGCTTGCGCCATCATGGAAACAAAGGAGGGATGCCGAAACGGTAAAGCGCGGGAGAGGGCGGAGACTAAAAAGAAAGATGGAGGGGATGGGTATGAGAATGAAGCGCAAGAACAAAGAGGACGGCTTTACCTTAATTGAGGTCATGGCGGTGATGATCATTCTGGCGATCATGGCGGTAATCGCCATACCCAAAGTGGCGGCAAGCTCGGAGCAAGCCAGAAAAAACGCGGACATCACCACCGGGAATCAGGTAAAAGCTGCCCTGGATTTCTATCAGGTGCAAAAGGGCAGTTATCCCAAATTGGCGGATATGACAGTCGGCAGCGTGGCCAGCGGCGGCGTGGTGGCCTGCGCGGGCTTTATTCCGGAGTATATGGCGAAGCTGGACGCTAAAATGACACAGCAAAGCGTGGACAGCGCCCATCGCGGTTTTGGCGTTAAAGTGATCCCGACCAGCGGCGGCTATCCGGCGACCGAAAATAATCTGATCGTCATTTATCTTGCGGCGGACGGATCCGGCGCGGAAGTCCGGACGATGGACGCCAGCCTGAGCAACGTGCTGTGGAGTTCCGCCGAATAAAGAGAGAGGGGGAGAAGCGCTTGCCGGGACAGGGTCTGTTTTGGGGAATGCTGGGTTTAGTCGTGGGGAGTTTTTTGAACGTCGTGATTTATCGGCTGCCGCGCGGTCAATCCATCGTCCATCCGGGGTCTCGCTGTCCCGCTTGCGAACGCTCCTTACGACCGATGGAATTGATTCCGGTAGCCAGCTATATCCTGCAAAGGGGGCGGTGTCGGCATTGCGGCGCGAAAATATCCAAACGCTATCCGGGCGTTGAGATTCTGACGGGCGTCCTCTTTTACCTTACGACGCGGCAGGAAGGAGGCGGAGAGCCGCTTCGTTTACTACTGGATCTGATCTTTGTCTCCGGCTTGGTGGCGCTGAGCTTTATTGATATCGCAGAGCTGCGTCTGCCGGATGCGATCGTCCTGCCGCTGCTGATTCTCGGTGCGGCGGGGGCCTTCTTGGCGGACGGAGGGCCGGAAGGATGGGAAGCGATCTTCAGCGCGGCGGGCGTTGGCTTGATATTTGCCCTGATCGCCTGGCTGTATCCGGCGGGGATGGGCTGGGGGGACGTCAAGCTGGCGGCGGCGCTGGGGGTGTTCCTGGGGTTTCCTAAGATAGTGCTGGCGATTTTTAGCGGCAGTCTGATCGGCGCGTTGGTCGGCGGCGCATTGATCTTGAGCCAACGAATCGCGCCGCGGCAGCCGCTGCCGTTTGGGCCTTATCTGGCGCTGGGCGCTGTCTTTGCCTTGCTTTGGGGGAATCCGCTGATCACATTTTACTGGAATCTTGGGTTTTAGAACCCGGATGGAATGATTCATGGAGATGGAGATAAAAGAGGATGGGGAGAGAGATAGCGGTCATTCAGATGACCGACAGCGAGATAACGGTGCTGTGGGCAAAGCTGAAACAAAAGGATAAGACGGATCCCTGGGAGGTGGAGGCGATTCCCGTACCTCCCGGCGTGATTTGTCAGGGGGAATTGCTTAAAAGAGAAATGTTGGAAAATATTTTGCATAAGAGCAAGAGCTGTCAGCGGCTAAAGGCCGGGAAAACGTCGGCAATCTTCGTCTTGAATCAGCTTCAGGGGTTTTGCCGTACCTTCTCTTTACCCTGGATATCGCCTCAGAAGCGGGCGGCCGCGATGCAATTCTTGCTGAATGACGAATATGCCGCGGATGAACAAGCGTTATGGTTCGACTACCTTACGCTGGAGGAAAACAAGGAAGAGAATATTTTGCAGGTCATGGCGGGAGCGGCTCGCAGTCATTTGCTGGCGCCTTATGCGGAAGCGCTGGGAGCTGTGGGATTCAAGGTGGAAAACGTCTATTTTGGAGCGGCGCTGCTGACGGATTTTCTGGCGCTAAAAACAGAAGAGGACGCTTTGTTCCTCGATTTGGATGGAGAAATCCCGCAGATGATTTTCTGGCATGGCCGCTATCCCGGCGCCATGCGGGTATGGACGCCGACAGCGGAGACGATATTCGATCCGGAGGAATGGGCGGGAGAAGTCCGCCGCTTGTTGTTATATGCCGGTGGGCAATGGGAAGGGCTGAACCTGCAAACGGTGTACACAGGCGGAGAAAGATCAAGGGCGGTAGCGGATCAGGTGGGGTTGAGTCAGCGCGTTTTAGCGGTTCGGCAAATCCTTGAACAACGGCGTCCTGAAGCGGCGGCCCTGTTTAGCGGGGAGTACGCCTTGGGCGGCGCATTCCTTGAAATTTTATTGGAAGATAGAAAGAAAAAGATACGCTTGGATCTTGTGGCCAAGTCATTGAAACAAAAAAAGTGGCTTCGTCGGACGAAAATAGCGGCGGCTATTTGGTTGATCGCTTGCGTTGCGGGCTTCGGCGGTCAGGGAATCACGATGAGAGAGCGCGGCCAATGGAGCGCTGAAAGCGAGGCCGCCAAAGCGCAAGTGACAAGCGCCTTAGACCATCAAACGCAGGATCAGTCCCTCGAGTCGCAATGGCGGAAGGCTTTAGAACCTTCTTTTCAGATTGCCAGCCATCTGGATCAATTAGAAAGGATCCGGACAGGTACGCTGACTTACGATGAAATTCAATACAAAGACGGGATATTAGGGATCAAAGGAACGGCGTCTTCGGCACGGGATGTGCGTTATTTTTTAGAAGGCATGGAAAGCTTGGGCTGGCGGCAGCCGGTATTGACCGGATATAAGCAAGCGCTTGACGGCGTCTTTGAATTTGCGATCCAGGCGCAAGCGGCGACGCCTTAGGGAGAGAGTATGCAGGGAAATAGAAAGTGGCAATGGCTTTTTTATGGCTTATTAGGAGGAATCATAGTATCCTGCCTGAGCTTTGGCTGGTTATTTTATTGCGAACGGAATGAGGCGCAGGCCCAGCGGTATGAGGCCGCGTACTGGCAGGATCAAGCGGAGCTTCTGAAAGAAGGCCGGACGGAAGCCATCGGGATTCCGTCCTTGAAAGATTTGCCGGCGATCATTGAAGTATGCTGTGTGAAATTCCAGGAACAGGGGGTACAGGTGAGAACGTTCAATATCGAAAGCTTTTCTACCCGTGAAGCTGAAACGGGATTAGACTACGCGCTGCTGCGCTTGCAGTTGTGGAGCGAGCCGCCGTTGGTACAAAGGGTTTTACAGGAGATTGAGGAAAAAAACGATCTGGCGATTCACATTCAGGAAGTGATTTCGCGGCCGGAGGAAAGCGAGGTATTGCTGCGGATTTATTTAATGCCTGAATGAGCAAACAGGTAGTCGGCAGGGAAGGCGATGTATCTTCTGTCTCATCTGCTTTGGGGTCGGCGCGGGGTGGGATTCTTTTCTGTTTTATCTTTTTCTGGGGTCGCCGCAGGGCGGATTTCTCTTCTGTCTCATCTTTTTCTGGGGTCGCCACAGGGCGGACGGTTCCGCTTTTCGTCCCGCTGCGCCTTCCTGGCGCAAAGGGACGCGCTCGGCATCCATGCCTCGCTTTTCGCGGAACCGTCCGCCCTTCGCTTGGGTTTGTTCTGGGGC
>JAITOS010000026.1 GCA_031289815.1 Peptococcaceae bacterium
CACTTTCTGATAATATACCACAAGACACTGCGCTGTCAAAGGTTTTGCGGTTATAATCGTATAAACATTGTCTTAACGCGCTGTTTTTGCGGATTGATTTCTTGTTTTCACACGCGCATTCGACAAACGTCATCACGCTTTACCACGGCACGACACACGACATCACAAAGATTGACGTGTTGCGCGGCAAGCCGTTCAAGGACTTCGGGCAGGGGTTCTACACGACTTGGAATCGCGAGAGCGCGGTTAATATGGCGCTCCGTAACCGCGACATAGAGCTTCGCAGATTGGCGCGGCGAGGAATAATCCGTGAGGTCACGGCGTATCTCTACACGTTTGAGTTTGACGAGAGCAAGCTCGCGGGGCTGAACGTGAAGAAGTTCGACAGAGCGGACAAAGAATGGGTGCTGTTCGCGACGGACAACCGGTCACACAACCCGCACAATCATTCTTCCGACATCGTTATCGGTCCGACCGCCAACGACCAGACCAACCCGACGATTCAGACGTATCTTAATGAAGGGTACGGGACTGTCGGCAGCGACCGCGCAATCGAAATCTTGATTGAGTTCCTTGAACCGCACAACCTGCCTTACCAATATTTCTTTGGAACAGACCGGGCGGCGAATTTGCTTGTGCTGAAAGGGAGGCGCGTGGTGAAATGATAGAGGGGAATAAAGGGGTCGCGCTATGCCAAGATATACTTGCGGCACGGGTGGCGCAGATGATAGCGAAGCGTGGTGATCTCACGCAGACCGACGCGCTCCGCAAGCTGATGGACACGCAGACTTACACCCTGCTCTTAGAGCCGGAATCGTTCCTGCACTTCGAGAGTGCGGAATATATTCTGTATATGTTCGACGCCGAACAGCGCGGCGACTGGGAACGCTGGACAGAAATTTAGGAGGTGCATCATGCCTTACGCCAATCTTGATGATAAAACCTATTTGCAGGTTCAAATAGCGAACCTTTATATCCGCAAGCACGGCATAACGCCGCAAGAATTCGTCAAGCTCGACGACGAGTGCGATGTTCTTGGTTTCCTGCGCGACGGTTACGAGATGTTTCATCTCACCGGGGAGCAGGGCGTCTTGTGCGAAGTCGAGGACTATATCGCGCTTAACCCTCACGACGGCGGGAGCAATTAGGCGCTTGAGCCAAGAACGGTTTAGACGCGTTTTGCGGGTTGTTGCACTGAAAACCAGTGTAACAACTCTTTTTTGATGTCGCAAAGGCTATCCCTCCCGGCGATTTGGCATACTAAAGATGTGGAAATAGCGCTGTGGGCTTGCCCAATTTCTGATTAAACCCTAATAACTGGGATATATGGAAGCGAACATACGTTCGTTCGGGAGTAATGGATTTGACATCTTCATACATTCCAAGTAAGATGAGAAGGTAAAAGAAAAAGCCGAAAACCCCGACAATAAAGGGGTTTGTGACTTTTAATCACAGTAGAGCGGGTAAACCGGATGAATGATTTTGAGTCATCACACCTTGTGTTTTGGCGAGGTTTGACAATCCTTGTCGGGTTGTAGGATACAACAGGTACAGTCGGCTTGTCCGAGGACAGAAAAACGAAACGCTCAGGCGTTGCATAGATCAGGAGGAGGAGATCATGGCTTTTGGCGTTCATGTTGACAGTTCTTCAGATATTCCCCAGGCGCTCGTCAAGGAAGCCGGTATTTGGGTGACGCCCCTGCCGGTGATTATCGACGGTCAGAGTTACCTGGAAGGCGTAGATATGTTTCCGGAGGAATTTTATCGCCGGTGCGGGACGTTCGCCGAACTTCCTAAGACCTCACAGCCAAACTTGGCGGATTTGCTTGAAGCGTACAATGAGATCTTAAAACGCGGCGATGAAGTGATCTCGATTCTCTTATCCTCCGGTCTCAGTTCCACGGTCAATACGGCGCTTTTAGCGAGAGAGATGTGCGATGATCCCGGAAGAGTGCATGTGATTGACAGCAAAGGAGCCGCGCTGGGTTATGGCTTGATCGCCTTAAAGACGGTTCAATTGGCGCGGGAATTCCCGTCATGGTCTGAGCTTGAAGGGAAAATCAATGATTTCCGCGATCATATGCGCTATCTTTTTATGCCGGATACCTTTGAGTATCTGGTGAAGGGCGGCAGGGTAAGTAAAACGATCGGCGCGATCGGCGGCGTTCTGGATATTAAGCCCATCTTGCGCGTGACGCCGGAAGGCACGATTGACGCCTATGTGAAAGTCCGGTCAAAGCGGGCGGCGATCCGTAAAGTCGCGGATATCCTCAAGGAGGAAATCCTCAATCCCACCGAGCAGGTCGTCGGCGTATCGCATTCAAATTGCCTGAGCGACGCGGAAACGCTGGTGGCTGAGATCCGGGCGCGCGTCACTGTCAAGGACGTCATATTGAGCGATATCGGCTGCGTGGTCGGCAGCCACACAGGACCGGGAACCCTGGCCGTGTTTTATCAAAAACAGTAACGTTTGTTTGTATCCTCTGAAGGAGGAATCGGCGCAGTGAATGATATTATGAAGAGTTTTTTCATACGGACGATGAAGTTTATCGTTTTTTGGTTGGTGATCGCTTTTGTTATCTACCTCATCGGACGGTACATCTATTTATTTGTCCCGTTCATTATCGCCTTGGCGCTGACCGTCATGGTCAATCCGCTAAAGAAGCTGCTGATGAAGCGCTTTCATTTGCCGCTGATGCTGGCCGTGCTTTTGGCGATGGTTTTGGAGATCGGCAGTATTTGTGGTATCATTATTATCCTGATTGCCCGCCTGTTCCGGGAGATTCAAGATATATCCTTAAATCTGCCGGAACACAGCAAAATGGCGCAGCATTTATTCATTAATTGGCTGGATAAATTAGAGACGGTGTACTTGCAAATACCGCCGAGCTATGCGGCGCCGATCAATAAATCGATCAGCGGCCTGGTGGATTCTATCGCCAATTCCTTCAGTTCGATTCCGACCCTTTTCGGGAAAATTGTGGTCGTGGTTCCGGAAATGATTATTATCATCGTGATTGCCTTGGTAGCGACCTATTTTATGGCCAAAGGAACGCCGCGCTATGTAAAGCAGATGATCGCCATCTTCCCGGAGGAATGGCATATGAATCTGGAGGAATTGGGGAAGGATTTCAGCAAAGCCTTTATGGGGTTTGTCCGGGCGGAGATTATCGTCTGCCTGGTGAGTCTGGTTCTGTCGATTGCGGGATTGCTGATCCTGCACACGAAATATGCGATCATGATGGGAACCGTCACCGGCATTTTCGGGATTTTGCCGGTATTGGGCGTAGGCATTGTCTTAGTTCCCTGGGCCTTTCTGGCTTTCCTCACGGGCAAAACCTTTTTGGCGGTGGGGTTATTGATCCTGACCGGGGTGGTGTCGATCATCCGCCATGTGATCGAACCGAAGATATTGGGGGATAACGTGGGTCTGGATCCCCTGTTGGTGCTGGTCAGTATGTATATCGGCTTAGCGGCCACCGGCCTCATTGGCTTGTTTTTGGGACCCTTTGTACTCATCGCCTATCAGTCTCTGAAAAAAGCCGGGGTTTTTCGCAATCTGTGACCCTAAAAGAGAACAGCAAAAGAAAATAGATAGGTAGATAGGCAAACAGACAGATAGGTAGATAGACGGAACTTGGAGTGAAATTCATGAGTCAGGCCGAGTCTCAAGAAAAAAAAGTAGCGACCCTGGTGTATGGCTGTCAGATGTCAGAGCGGGACGCGGAGCTGTTGACGGAAATCGCGGCGCGAGAAGGGTACCGCTGCTGCGCGGAGCTGCAAGAGGCGGATTTGATTATCGTCAATACTTGCTGTGTCCGGGAAAGCGCCGAGAACAAGATTTTAGGGAAGATCGGAGAGTTGAAGCGGCTTAAAGAGAGTAACCCCGGTCTGAAAATCGCGGTCAGCGGCTGTATGGTGCAACAGCCGGACCGGCTCCGGCAATTGGTGAAGCGAGCGCCCCACGTGGATTTATGGATGGGTACTTATCATCTGAATGATTTTTCGCAATTGCTGCGTCAACTTGAGGACGGCGCGAAAATCGCGGTGGCCGACGAACAGGAGACCGGGCCAGAAAAATTGCCGGTGACCGGTAAGGGCAAGCGGCGGGTGCATATCAATATCATGTACGGCTGCAATAATTATTGCGCTTACTGTATCGTTCCTTATGTTCGAGGCCGGGAACGCAGCCGCCGCCGGGAGGATATTCTCGCGGAGGTCGAAGAACTCGTGGCGGCGGGCTGCCGGGAGGTGACTTTGCTGGGGCAAAACGTGAATTCCTACGGACAGGACGCCGCTTTGGACTATGATTTTGCCGATTTACTGCAAAGTATCGATCGCCTGGAAGGACTGCAAAGGGTACGGTTTACCACCTCGCATCCGAAAGACCTGTCGGATAAGCTGATCCAGACGGTGGCGGCGGGGAAACGGTTGTGCGAGCATTTTCATTTGCCGGTTCAATCAGGTAGCGACGAGATTTTGGCGCGGATGAACCGGAAGTATACGCGGGAGTATTATCGCAGCCGGGTGCGGCGGATCAGGGAACAGATTCCCGGTGCGAGTATCACCTCCGATGTGATTGTCGGTTTTCCGGGGGAAAGTGAAGAGAATTTCCGGGAGACGTTGGACTTGGTGGCTGAGATGAATTTCAGCCAGGTATTTACTTTTCTGTACTCCAAACGTTCCGGTACGGCGGCGGCGGAGTTACCGGATCAGATTCCGCTGGAGGTTAAAAAAAGGCGTTTGCAAACGCTGATGGCCTTACAGCAGGAAAAAAGTCTGGCCTGGAAGCGGCGGATGATCGGCCAGACCTATGAGGTGATGGTGGAGGGGGTGAGCAAAACCAATCAAGGAAGGCTGTCTGGCCGGACCCGGGGGAATGAATTGGTGGTGTTTGCGGGGGAAGAAGCGCTCATCGGGGAACTGGCGGCGGTGAAGATGTTGGAAGCGAGCCCCTGGACGCTGATCGGGGAAATGCGGAAATAAAATCGAATCGAAATGGAACCATAGCAGGAATTAAAAAATTGTTGTAGAATGAGATAAAATGGAGGAATTGAGCAATATGAGTCGTGAAATTATAGAAAAAGCGCGGATTTTAGC
>JAITOS010000034.1 GCA_031289815.1 Peptococcaceae bacterium
GGCTCTCGCCGAGCGACGGCCTATGGCAAAGCGGCGGCGGTGCATTTGGCTAAAGAAGTTGCCGCCAACGGGATGGTGGTGGTGAGCGGTCTGGCGCGAGGGATTGATTCGGCGGCGCATAAAGGAGCCTTGGAAGGGAAGGGGGAAACCTGGGCTGTTTTCGGCTGCGGCGTGGACGTGGTCTATCCCGCGGAAAACCAGCGGTTGGCGGATTCGATTCTGGAGCGGGGAGCGCTGCTCAGTGAGTTTACCCCGGGGACGACGCCGGAAGCGCAGTTCTTTCCGCCGCGCAATCGCCTGATCAGCGGCTGCGCCAGAGGGGTGGTCGTGGTGGAGGCCGCCGAGCGGAGCGGCGCCTTGATTACGGTGGATTTTGCGCTGGAACAGGGACGGGAAGTCTTTGCGGTGCCGGGACCGATCTTTAGCGCCATGAGCAAAGGGACGCATCACCTGCTGCGGCAAGGGGCGATGATCGCGGCGGGCATAGAGGATATCCTGGGCGAGGTGAGAATGAATGACCAGCCGCCTGTTGGGGTACAAGATAGAGAGGAAGCTGACGCCGGAGAGGAAGAAGGGACGGATCGGGGAAAAATCATGGCATTGTTAAGCGACTTGCCGCTGCATATTGACCAAATAACGCTAAGAAGCGAGCTTACCCCGGAAAATATTGCCTTGATTCTGCTGGAATTAGAGCTGAACGGGAAGGTCATGCCGTTGCCGGGACAACATTTTGTTTTAGCAAGATGATTTAAAATCTGGACAGTTGCCGCAAAAACGTATAATATTAACTCGGTGGTTTGCTGTAACGTCAGTCAGACTGTTTCACGGGCCGCTGATTTTGCCATAATAGATGAAAATAAGATGAAAGATTTTTCATAAACGTTTGAGGTGAAGGTATGCTCAAAACCTTAGTAATTGTTGAGTCCCCGGCAAAAGCCAAGTCGATCAGCAAATTTTTAGGTAAAAAATATTTGATTAAAGCTTCGATGGGACATCTGAGAGACTTGCCGAAAAGTCAAATGGGGGTCGATTTGAATCAGGATTTTGAACCTAAGTATATTGCGATCCGCGGTAAAGGGGACCTGATTAAAGATTTAAGGCAAGCGGCCAAGGGCGCGGATAAAATCCTGCTGGCGTCTGACCCCGATCGTGAAGGGGAAGCGATTGCCTGGCATCTCGGCCATCTTTTGGGAATGAAAGAAGAAGAAAAATGCCGGATTGAATTTCACGAGATCACCAAGCCGGCGATTGAAGCCGCCATGAAAAATGTCAGACAGGTGGATAAAAACCGCGTGGACGCTCAGCAGGCGCGCCGGATTTTAGACCGCTTGGTAGGGTATCAGCTGAGTCCGCTGCTGTGGCGTAAAGTCAAAAAAGGACTGAGCGCGGGCCGGGTGCAATCGGTGGCCGTGCGGCTGGTATGCGATCGGGAGGAAGATATCCGGGCTTTTGTGGCGGAGGAATATTGGAGTATCGACGCGCTTTTCCGTTCACAGGAAGGGCAATTTCGCGCCAAGCTAATAAAAAAAGACGATAAGAAAATCCAGATCGGCACACGGGAAGAAACCGATCAAATCTTGGCGGAGTTGAAGAAAAGCGTCTTTGCGGTGACGGACGTCCGGACGAAAGAAAAACATAAAAATCCCGCGCCCCCATTTATCACCAGCAGCTTGCAGCAGGAAGCTTATCGCAAATTGAATTTTTCACCGAAAAAGACGATGATGCTGGCGCAGCAGCTCTATGAGGGGCTGGATTTAGGGAAACAGGGATCCGGGGGACTGATCACCTACATGCGGACGGATTCGGTACGCATCGCGGAGCCTGCCCAAATAGAGGCCAGGGAATATATTTTGAGTCATTATGGGAAGGAATACTACCCGGAAAAAACGAGAAACTATGTAAGTAAAGGAAGAACCCAAGAGGCGCATGAGGCTATCCGGCCAACATCGATAGAGAATGCGCCGGATCAGTTGAAGGCGCATTTAGGCCGGGATCAGCTGCGCCTGTACCGCCTGATCTGGGAGAGATTTGTAGCCAGCCAAATGAGCTCGGCGGTGCTGGATACCTTGACCGTAGATGTTCAGGGCGGTCGCTATTTGTTGCGGGCCAATACGACAGCGGTGAAATTTCAGGGATATCAGATCCTCTATCAGGACGCCCGTGAAGACGCGGACGCGGAGAATCAAGAAGATACGGCGCTGGATGTGACGGTGCGTAAAGGCGAATCCTTACAGCTAGATAAATTGATGGAAAAACAGCATTTTACCGAGCCGCCAGCCCGATATACAGAAGCGACCCTGGTGCGCAAGCTGGAAGAAGAGGGCATCGGACGTCCCAGCACCTATGCGCCGACCATTGGCACGATTCAATCTCGCGGCTATGTAGTGAAAGAGGGAAAACTGCTGTTGCCCACGGAATTAGGTGAAATTGTTATTTCCTTGCTTAAAGAGCATTTCCCTGATATTGTAAACGTCGAATTTACGGCTCAAATGGAGGAACAGTTAGACAGCGTTGAAGAGGGCGGTTCGTCTTGGAAGGCTGTGATCAGAGATTTTTACGCTCCGTTTGAAGCTACGCTGATCGAAGCGGAAAATAAGATCGGCAAGGTGAAGATCGAAGACGAAGTATCGGAGGAAGTTTGCGAGCGGTGCGGCCGACAGATGGTCGTAAAAATGGGTAAATTCGGAAAATTTCTGGCCTGTCCGGGATTTCCAGAATGTCGCAATACCAAGCCGTTATTGGAAGAAATCGAAGCGAAATGCCCGTTATGCGGCAACCCGATCGTGGTAAGACGTTCCAAGAAGGGAAGAAAATTCTTTGGCTGCCGCGCTTATCCGGAATGCAATTTTCTGTCCTGGGATATACCCGCTCCGGATCCTTGCCCGCAGTGCGGACAGCTGCGCGTGATAAAGTCTTCCCGCAGTCAAAAACGAATCGTCTGTACCAACGATCAATGCCGTTATACGGAAATTTTGGAAAAGAATCATGAGGATGAGCATCATGCCTAGAGTCACTGTTATCGGAGCGGGTCTGGCCGGCTCTGAAGCTGCCTGGCAACTGGTGAAACGCGGCGTCGGGGTGGATCTCCATGAAATGCGGCCGGAGAAAATGACGCCGGCGCATCATACGGCACATTTTGCCGAATTAGTATGCAGCAATTCCTTACGCGCCGCCGGTTTAGAAAACGCCGTCGGTTTGCTGAAGGAGGAAATGCGTCGGCTGGATTCGTTGATCGTGCAGACGGCGGATAAAAACGCTGTTCCTGCCGGCGGCGCTCTGGCGGTTGACCGGGAGCGATTTTCTCAGGAAATCACCGAAAGCTTACAAAACCATCCTCTCGTAAAGGTCATTCCGGGGGAAGTGGACCGCATTCCCGAGGAAGGCGTAGTGATTGTTGCCAGCGGGCCCTTGACCTCGGAGAAATTGGCGACCGCTATCGCCGCTTTGACCGGGGAGGAGTATCTGGCCTTTTATGACGCCGCCGCTCCGATTGTTACCGGGGAATCGATTGATCAGAAACAGGTTTTTTGGGCCTCGCGTTACGGCAAAGGGGACGCGGATTATCTGAATTGTCCGCTGACGAAGGAGCAATACGAGCTTTTTTACACAGAATTGGTGAAAGCTGAGACCGCGGAAATAAAAGGCTTTGAGCGAAACGCCTCCGTTTTTGAAGGCTGTATGCCGGTGGAGGTGATGGCGGGGCGCGGGGAACAAACCTTGTTATTTGGGCCGCTGAAACCGGTAGGCTTGACGGACCCTTTCACCAATCAAAGACCCTATGCGGTCGTACAGCTTCGTAAGGAAAACCGGGAAGGATCCCTGTTCAATCTGGTTGGCTTTCAAACCCGGCTGAAATGGGGCGAGCAGCAACGCGTCTTCCGTTTGATCCCTGGCTTGCAGGGCGCGGAATTTGTGCGTTACGGGGTGATGCATCGCAATACTTTTCTGAACGCGCCGAAGCTGCTGAAGGCGGATTTTAGCTTTAAAAAACGTCCGACTCTGTTCTTTGCCGGACAGCTTACCGGTGTGGAAGGATACGTGGAGTCGGCTGCCAGCGGTCTGATAGCAGGTTTAAACGCCTGGAGAGTGATCAACCGGCGGCAAACCCTGATTTTCCCCGCGGAAACGGCTTTAGGCGGCTTGGCCGGATATTTGGCGGGAGCCGTCAGCTGTGATTTTCAGCCGATGAATATCAATTTCGGTTTGCTGCCGCCATGTGCGGAACGTATTCGGGGAAAACGGGAAAGAAACGCTAAAATCGCCGCCAGGGCTTTGTCGGCGCTGGACGCATTCTGTCATTCGTATGAGGAATAGAGAGGCTGGGCGTCCTCCTGAGCGAGATCGTCTGCTCAGGAGGAGGGGTTGAAAAATGACGCGTGATCAGAAAGTAAGAAGGTGCTGGCAATGGTGATCGCGGAGGAGATAGATTTATTTTTAGAGCAGCTGCGGGCGCAAAACAAGTCTGACTTAACGCTGAAGGCTTATGGGACGGATCTCAGTCAGTTTGTTTGTTTTGCCGTCCGGGAATTGGGAACGGAGGAAGAGCGGCTGGACATAGAAAAGATCGACGTCTGGCTGGTCAGAAGCTACCTGGGCGTATTGGCGGAACAAAATCTGGCGCGCAAGAGCATCGCTCGCAAGCTCGCCGCTTTACGGTCTTTTTTCAAATTTTACTGCCGCCATCATACGCTGGCCCAGAATCCCGTCCGGAAAATCGCGAGTCCCAAGCTGGGGCGCAAGCTGCCGCAATTTTTGTATCAGGAGCAGATGAACCAGCTGCTGATCCCGGCGGACGGCAGCGCCTTGGGGGAGCTGCGCAACCGGGTGATGATTGAATTGCTGTATGGATCAGGTTTGCGGATCAGCGAATTGACCGCTTTAGATAAAAGGGATATGGCGCCGGGGATGGATATCCTGAAAATCAAAGGAAAGGGACAAAAGGAGCGGATTGTACCGGTAACGCCCTATGCCGTCAAGGCGATAACCGCCTATTTAGCGCGGCGCAGCGACGATCATCCGGCCTTGCTTCTGGGGCAAAGAGGAGATCGGCTGACAGACCGCTCCGCACGGCGGATCATAGACCGGATGGCGCAAAAAGCCGCTTTAAGCCAGCATGTTCATCCGCATATGTTAAGGCACTCTTTTGCTACACATCTTTTGGATGGCGGCGCGGATCTGCGGACGGTACAAGAACTGTTAGGGCATGAACAATTGTCGTCAACGCAGATTTATACCCACCTGACACGGGAACGGTTAAAGGAAGTCTACCTGCAAGCGCATCCTCGGGCTAAAATACAAAATATTAAAAAAACTCATTAAATAGTTGATTTATTCCTAATAAACTGGTAGTGTAAAAATAGCAAATTTTCATAATATCTTTGTTTTCTGATACAAATCCATACAAATTCGTTCGACGAATGTCCCAGATAAGAGCCGGGTTTATGGGTTCATGATAGAGGAGGGGCGATATGTTTCACGCTACGACCATCATTGCCGTCAGGCAGGGGGATGACACCGCCATGGCTGGCGATGGGCAAGTGACCTTCGGCCAAGCGACGGTGATGAAACATGGGGCCAAAAAAGTACGCCGTTTGTTTCAAGGCAAGGTGCTGGCCGGTTTTGCCGGTTCGGTGGCGGATGCCTTTACTTTATTCGATAAATTTGAAGCAAAATTGGAAGAATATCATGGGAATCTATCCAGATCAGCGGTCGAGTTAGCCAAGGAATGGCGTACCGACAAGATGCTGCGGCAATTGGAGGCGATGCTGATTGTGGCGGACCGGGAAAATCTTCTCATTGTTTCGGGGTCCGGGGAAGTGATCGAGCCGGACGACGGGATTGCGGCGATCGGCTCCGGGGGAAACTACGCTTTAGCGGCGGCGCGGGCGCTAAAAAAACATACCGCGATCAGTTCGGGGGAGATGGCCAGGGAGGCGTTGATGATTGCCGCCTCCATATGCGTTTATACCAACGAGCATGTTACGGTAGAAGTCTTGTAAATTGAGGTGAAGGCGAATGGAACAATTGACGCCGCGCGAAATCGTGAAAGAATTGGATCGCTATATTGTCGGGCAAAAATCGGCGAAACGAGCGGTAGCGATCGCTTTGCGCAATCGGTACCGGCGGTCGTTGCTGCCGGAGCCGCTGCAAGAGGAAGTTTTTCCGAAGAATATATTGATGATCGGCCCCACCGGAGTGGGTAAAACAGAAATTGCCCGGC
This sequence comes from Peptococcaceae bacterium, assembly GCA_031289815.1. Classification (GTDB taxonomy): domain Bacteria; phylum Bacillota; class Desulfitobacteriia; order Desulfitobacteriales; family Desulfitobacteriaceae; genus JAITOS01. The sequence goes on from JAITOS010000034.1 coordinate 6,221, forward strand.
GTTTGGCCAAACTGGTGAAAGCGCCGTTTATCAAAGTCGAAGCGACGAAATTCACGGAAGTCGGTTATGTGGGCCGCGATGTGGAATCTATGGTCAGGGATTTGGTGGAGACCGCCTTGCGCATGGTGAAAAGGGAGAAAATGGAGCAGGTAGAGACGCAGGCGGCGGTCAACGCCGAAAAAAGATTGGTGGAGCTGCTGCTTCCGGGTGAAAGAGAAGAAAACAATCAAAACCCTTTTCAAATGTTATTTTCGGCTCGGAATACCGCGCCGCCGCCGGATACGTCGGCGGCGCCTGATCTGGAAAAGGATCGGGCGCTGATCGCCAAGTATCTGGAAGGCAAGGAGCTGGAGGATAAAATTATTGAGATCGAGGTAGAAGAAAGCAATACCATGTTTACCGATATGCTGGGCAACGTAGGCTTGGACATGGGAAATCTTCAGGATATGATGTCGAATATGATGGCCAAGAAGCGCAAAAAACGCAAAGTGACCGTCAAGGAGGCGCGCAAAATACTGATTCAGGAGGAAGCGCAAACCCTGATCGACCAGGACGAGGCCGTACAGGAAGCCATTCGGCGCACGGAGCATGAAGGGATCATCTTTCTGGACGAGATCGATAAAATTGCCGGCAGTGAACATACCGGCGGGGCAGACGTATCACGGGAGGGAGTGCAAAGAGATATTTTACCGATCGTCGAAGGATCGACGGTAACGACCAAATACGGGCCGGTAAAGACGGAACATATCCTGTTTATTGCGGCAGGCGCTTTTCATATCAGCAAGCCTTCTGATCTGATCCCGGAGTTACAGGGGCGGTTTCCGATCAGAGTGGAGTTGGAGTCCTTGAGCGCGGATGATTTTAAGCTGATTTTGACGGAACCGCAATCCTCTTTAATTAAACAGTACGCGGCGTTGTTGGCGACTGAGGGAATCAGGACGGAATTCACGGAAAACGCCATTGAAGAGCTGGCGCAGATCGCCTATCAGATCAATTCCACGACGGAGAATATCGGCGCGCGGCGTCTGCATACCATCATGGAAAAAGTCCTGGAAGAGCTTTCTTTTGAGGCGTCGGAACTGCCGGATGATTATGAAGTCGTCATTAATCGTGAGTATGTACAATCTCGTTTAAAAGAAGTTATTGTGAATCAGGATTTATCACGATACATTTTATAGGGGCACAGAGCAAAGGGAGGCAAATGTATGAATGACTTATTGGAAAAGACCCGGACGATCAGTAAATTGATCCAGAGAACGTCTTCGCAGTCTGATTTTGAAGAAATGGCGAAGGTGCTGTCCAGCACGATCAATTGTAACTGTTATATCATCGGGCGCAGAGGAAAAATTCTTGGCTATAATTTTATGAAGGATTTCGCTTGTGACGTCATGGGCGACATCGTCTTTCATTCTGAGCGGTTTCCCGAAAGCTATAATGAGGATCTGATGAAGATTACTGAAACGCAAACGAATATCTCCCAGACAGAAAACGCTTGCGTTTTTGACCGGGGAACATGCCGCTTTGGCGACAAGCTGGTGACGATCGGACCGATTGTCGGCGGCGGCGAACGGGTAGGCACCCTCATTCTGGCTAAATTTTCCGAAGAATTTTCAGATGGGGATCTGGTGCTGGCGGAATACGGCGCCACGGTCATCGGTATGGAAATTCTTAAAGTGAAGGCGGAACGGGCGGAAGAAGAGGCGCGCAAGAAAGCCGCGGTTCAGATCGCGGTGGGGACGCTTTCTTATTCGGAATTAGAAGCGGTCGAACATATTTTTGCCGAACTGGGCGGCGGCGACGGGTTGCTGGTGGCCAGTAAAATCGCGGATAGGGTAGGGATCACGCGTTCGGTGATCGTCAATGCCTTGCGCAAGTTTGAGTCGGCTGGGGTGATTGAGTCGAAGTCCTTGGGAATGAAAGGAACGTATATCCGTATTCTCAATGATTACTTACTGGAAGAACTCGATCGTTTTGTCAAGAAGAATAAATAACGTGGCGGAGCGTCGGCAATAGGTGAGGTTAGAGTTGTGGAAGAGTATGGGTATCAAATACGGCCGCTGGTGATTCCGGGCGGAATATTTATAGGACTCTATCCAGTGCTTTTAGGATTGCTGAATGCGGTGCTTCACTTTCCGTCCTGGGAAGTGCGGCTGTTTGCGATTCTATATGGAGTCACGTGTCTCAGCATGATGGGACTCTGGTTGTTTGGCCGCAGTAAAAGCGTGATGATCGCCGAAGATAAAATCGTCTTTCATTCATGGCTGGGGGAGCGGGTGATCAGAGCGAAAGACGTGAAAAGGATGGTGTTTTTTCGCGACAAAAAGAGAAGAGAAATCATCCAGATCAAGACGAAGGACAAGCTGTATTATTTAAATGATTTTTATTTTCCTTTTTCGGAAATGATGAGCGATGTAGAAGAATTCATCCGCAAAAAGGGTATTCCGACCAGGACGGTCAAAAGATGAATGAGCGCCTGAATTTTGGTTGCATTGGTTTATCAGGTGTGGTATCATCAGGGAAGTGTGACTCAAATTCACACGCAGTGGGATTTGCGTACCGGTTCCTGTTGGGAGACAGGGGTAGGCGGAAATGAACCTGCGGCGGAAAAACAAATAAGGGGGAGACAATATCATGGCTGTTATTTCGATGAAACAATTGCTGGAAGCGGGTGTGCATTTCGGCCACCAAACGCGTCGCTGGAATCCTAAGATGGCGCGCTATATTTTTACGGAACGGAACGGTATCTACATCATTGATTTACAGAAAACTGTAAAAAAAGTGGATGAAGCCTATGCTTTTGTGCGGGACTTTGCCACCGAGGGCGGGACGATGCTCTTTGTCGGCACCAAGAAACAGGCGCAGGAATCAGTGAAAGAAGAAGCGCTTCGTTGCGGCATGTATTTTGTCAATGAACGGTGGCTGGGCGGGATGCTGACCAATTTCCAGACCATTCAAAAACGGGTGGATCGTTTGCGTGATTTGGAACGGATGCAAGCGGAAGGCGTTTTTGACGTATTGCCTAAAAAAGAGGTTGCCAAGCTCAATCATGAAATGGAAAAATTGGAGCGCTTTCTGGGCGGCATTAAAAACATGAAAAAACTTCCCAGCGCTTTGTTTATAGTCGATCCCCGGAAAGAGAGAATCGCGGTCGCCGAGGCGCGGCGGCTAAATATCCCGATTGTCGGCATCGTGGATACCAATTGTGATCCGGATGAGATTGACGTCGTCATACCGGCGAACGATGACGCGATTCGGGCGGTAAAACTGCTTACGTCGAAGATCGCTGACGCTATCATCGAGGGACAACAGGGAAATATTGACGAAGATGAGCTGGACGCGCAGGAAGAAGCGGAAGCGGCTCAGGAATAAAGACAAGGGCAAGACGAAGAAAGAGCGGCTTAGTGTCGGCTCTGCGTCCTGCCCTTTATCCTGACCGGAGGGCGGCTTTGCTGTCTTTAAAAAATCCAAGCAGCTAAGCTGAGCGGACGAAAAGAAAACATAACGATGAGATAAAGAGAACTAAACGGAGGTTAGAGCGATGGCTGAAATTAGTGCGGCGCTGGTAAAGGAGTTAAGAGAAAAAACCGGTTCGGGAATGATGGATTGCAAAAAAGCGCTGACGGAGTGTCAGGGGGATATGGAAAAGGCGGTCGATTTTTTGCGTGAAAAGGGTTTGGCCGCTGCCGCTAAAAAAGAAGGCCGCATTGCCGCCGAAGGAACGGTGGAATCTTATATTCACGGCGGCGGTCGGATCGGCGTTTTAGTCGAATTGAACTGTGAAACGGATTTTGTCGCCAGCGACGGGGAATTCAGGAGCTTGGTGAAGGACGTCGCCATGCAGATTGCCGCCGCCAAACCGCTGTATCTGGCGAAGGAAGACGTGCCGGCGGAAATTCTGGAGCATGAGAAGGATATTTTGCGGGCGCAGGCCTTAAATGAAGGAAAACCGGAAAAGATCGTGGAAAAGATGGTCGAAGGACGCATCGAAAAATTCTATAAAGAATTCTGTCTGCTCGAACAGTCCTTTGTAAAAGATCCGGACAAATCGATTCGGGATCTGTTGCTGGAAAAAACGACGAAGCTGGGAGAACGACTGGTGATTCGCCGCTTTACCCGCTATGAAATGGGCGAAGGAATCGAAAAGAAGCAGGAAGATTTTGCGTCTGAAGTGATGAAAGAGATGCAGCGTTAAGAAGCGGACACAGAGAACACCCCGGTGTTCTCTTTTTAGAAGACAGAGAGGATTTCCGCGATCAGTGTAGAAATAGAAAGCGATGGGGGACTATGAATGGAAAAGCCGCGATATCGTCGGATTGTCTTAAAATTGAGCGGGGAAGCTCTCGCCGGCAATCAGGGATTTGGCATTGAGCATACGATATTGGATTCTATCGCCAAACAAATCAAAGAAGTAAGGCAATTGGATATCCAACTGGCCTTGGTGGTTGGCGGCGGCAATATCTGGCGTGGGATTGCCGGCAGTTCCCAGGGAATGGATCGGGCGACCGCCGACTATATGGGAATGCTGGCGACGGTGATGAACGCGCTGGCGTTGCAGGATTCTCTGGAGAAAAACGATATGAGCACCAGAGTGATGTCGGCGATTGAAATGAGGCAGGTTGCGGAACCGTATATCCGGCGGCGGGCGATTCGTCACATGGAAAAAGGAAGAGTTGTGATCTTTGCGGCGGGAACCGGGAATCCTTATTTCTCTACGGATACGACGGCGGCTTTGCGGGCGGCGGAAATTGAAGCGGATGTTATTTTGATGGCTAAAAGAGTAGACGGCGTGTATGATTCGGATCCGTTCACAAATCCGAAGGCGAAGAAGTTTCTCCGCCTGAGCCATCTTGACGTCCTCAATAAGAGTTTGGGGGTAATGGATTCCACAGCGGCTTCGTTATGTATGGATAATCATATTCCGATTGTTGTTTTTAACTTGACGCAGGAGGGGAATATTCGCCGGGTGATCATGGGCGAAGAGATCGGAACCTATATAGGGAGGGAGCCAAATGATTAAGGGAGTATTGCAAGACGCGGAAGATAGAATGACCAAAGCGATCGAGACGCTGCGCAAGGAATATACGATGACCAGGGCGGGACGGGCGACTCCCGGGCTTTTGGACAAAATTATGGTCGAGTATTATGGAACGGCGACCCCGATTAATCAGTTGGCGAATATTTCGGCGCCGGAACCAAGAATGCTGGTGATTCAACCTTGGGACAAGGCCAGTATTCCCAGTATCGAAAAAGCCATTCTCAAATCGGATTTGGGATTAAATCCTTCTGGCGACGGCAGTACCATCCGCTTGATTATTCCGCAGCTGACGGCGGATCGTCGTCAGGAATTGGTCAAAACGATCAAGAAGAAAGCGGAAGATTCACGGATTGTGATCCGGAACATTCGCCGGGACGGCATTGAACAACTGAAAAAGATGGAAAAAGAACACACGATCAGTGAGGATGAATTAAAGAGGGCGCAGGAGACGGCTCAGAAATTGACCGATAAATATATCAAAGAGATTGATCATGTTCTTGAGGGCAAAGAGAAAGAGATCACGGAAGTATGAGGTTCTCTGATTTTTTAGGTTGCCGCTGGGATGAGGTGCGGCTGCAAACAGAAAAATTGGGGATAGCTTTTACCGTCAAGGAGACCAAAGCGCCGAAAAGCAGCGAAATACAGAAGACCGGGCGCGTAGTGCGGCTGAGAGAAATGAACGGGCAGATCGAATACGTCGTCGCGGCGGAAACCGTTGAAAAAACGACCCCCTCTAATTAGGGGGTCGTTTAGGCTCTTCTAGTTTGGCGATCATAAAATTTTAACGCAAAGAGGTGGGCCGGATGTGGCCGTGGCAGTCTAAGAAGATAGATGAAGAAGAGACGGAGCTGAATCAGGACCGTATTCCCGCGCATGTGGCGATCATTATGGATGGCAATGGCCGCTGGGCGAAGAAACGCGGATTACCGCGCGCGCTGGGACATAGGGCCGGAGTGGAAGCCCTGCGCGATATTGTACAAGAGTGTTCTCGTTTAGAAATCAAGGTGTTGACAGTATTTGCTTTCTCGACGGAAAATTGGCGGCGACCGAAAGAAGAAGTCAATATTCTCATGGCGCTGCTGACGGAATATCTCAAAGGAGAACTGAAGGAATTACATGACAACCAGGTGATCGTGCGTATGAGTGGGGTGATGGACGAACTGCCTTTGGACGCGCAAAGCGAATTAAAAAAAGCGATCGCTCAAACACGGGACAATCAGGGATTGATTTTGAATCTGGCCTTGAACTATGGGGGGCGGGCGGAGCTGATCCAGGCGATACGCCAGGTGAGCGCCGAAGTGCTGAAAAATAATTTAAAGATCGAGGAAATTAATGAAGACATTGTAAATAGTTATTTATATACAGCCGGTTTGCCGGATCCGGATCTGATTATTCGTACTTCCGGGGAACATCGGTTAAGCAATTTTTTGCTCTGGCAATCATCCTATGCGGAGATTGTCGTTGTGCCGGAGTATTGGCCGGAGTTTGGCATCGAAACCTTGCACCAGGCGATACGGGTTTACCAACAGCGTGACCGGCGTTTTGGCGGGATTAAGGACGGTAGAGAGTAGGGAGAATCACTATGTCAAAAAGAGTGCTCAGTGCGCTCATAGGAATCCCGGTGCTGCTGGGCTTGACATATCTGGGAGAGCGTTATACCGCCTTACTGGTGGCCGTCATTGCTTTATTGGCCTTGAGGGAATTTTTACTGCTTGAAGAAAAGATGGGACTGACGCCCTGGCGGATACTGACGTTTATCGTGGCGGTGGTTTGGCTGCTTATATTGTTTTGCGGCAGCCAGATTATGGTATGCGGCTTGTTTTTATGGTTTGCGGTCGCTTGCGGACGCTTGGCCCTTTGCTATCCGCGTTGTCAGCCTTCTGAGGCGCTCCATAATTTTGCGGCGGTCATCTATACGGTTTTTTTGCCGGGACACTTCTATCTGCTGCGGCAAATGCAGCCAGACGGTTTAAAATGGGCGTTTTTAACCTTCCTGCTCATTTGGGCGACGGATACCTTTGCCTACCTCGTGGGCATGACGATCGGCAAACATTTATTGGCGCCGAAGATCAGCCCGCATAAAACCGTTGAAGGATTTTTAGGAGGACTGGTTGGGAGTATGGCTGTCGGCCTACTGGGATGGCGTTATATGGAGGGGAATTCCTGGCTGTTTTTTGCCGGACTGGCTTTATTGGTCGGTTTAGGCGCTCAGATTGGTGATTTATTGGAATCGGTGTTTAAGCGGACTGCCGGTGTGAAGGATTCAGGGAATTTGATTCCGGGTCATGGAGGAATTCTGGATCGCTTCGACAGTTTGATATTTGTCATACCCTTGGTATATTATTATATTGAGTACAGCATGATTTAACGCCGTCAGCGGCGCGCGAATGACGGGATAAGGGAATGGCTATCCTGGCGCGCGTATCTTCCGGAAACGAAAATAGCGGACTGAACGAGGAAAAATAAAGGGGTTTGCCGATGGAAGTGGATAAAAAGCATCCGTTGTGGAATAATCTAAACCGTCTGGTTGTGGTAGCCTTGGTTTTGCTTGGCTTGAAAGGATGCACGTTTTTTATTCAGGAATTCTTGCCGGTATTTGCTAAATTCCTGGGGAGTTTAGCGAGCGCCTTTTTACCGTTTATTATTGCGATTATTATCGCCTTTATATTGGAACCGGCTGTTGAAATCCTGATTCGGAGATTGCGTGTTCGCCGTCCCTTGGCGGCCCTGCTTACCTTGGTTTTGCTTCTCGTGATATCGGGATTGATGGTTTTTGCCCTCTTAGGCAGGCTCCATACGGAATTATCGGAATTAGCCATCTCTTTGCCGGACTACAGCTATCTGACGAGTCTGATTGTCAGCAACATAGAGGTCATAGAGAAGTTAATTAATCTGAACCCGCAAGTGCAAAACGCGATATTTTCAGCGATGGAGAGTCTGGTATACTCGCTTCAAAGCTGGGCAAAATCCGGAAGTGTTTTTTTGTTAGACGTTCTGAGCACGTTGCCGGGTGTATTTATCGTCATTGTCGTATCGGTGGTGGCGACCATTTTGATGAGTATCAGTTTTCCGGAGGTCAAAAAATTCTTACGCCAGTTGTATCCCAAGCGTTGGTATGCCAATGTGGAGATGGTGGTGCATGATTTAAGCGCGGCGCTGATCGGCTTTTTACGAGCGGAGGCGATGCTCGTTTCGGTTAGCGCCGTGATCACAATCGTCGGTTTGTTGCTCATAGGAAACCGTTATGCGGTAACGATTGGCGTTTTGAGCGGCGTCTTGGATATATTGCCGGTCGTAGGGACGGGGATGCTATTCTTGCCCTGGGCGGTTGTGTTGTTCATTACAGGCTCGGTTGGCGAAGGGCTAAAGATTTTAGGGATGTGGGTCGTTATTGTGGTAGTGAGACAATTTCTGGAGCCGAAGATCATGGCGAAGAGTATAGGGTTGCATCCTTTGCCGACCCTGATTTCCATGTATGTGGGATTGAAATTGCTGGGGATTGCGGGTTTAATCTTGGGGCCGACGATCATTATCATCTATGAAGCCATGCGTAAGAGCGGGATGTTCAGCAGACCGCGTAAATGAAGATGGAGTGAATTGGGTGCAGACAGTAACGATTCTGGGATCGACAGGTTCGATCGGCAGGCAAACATTGGAGGTCGTGCGGGCGGCGCCGGACAGGTTCCGGATCTATGCGCTGACCGCGGGGCGTAATACGGCGTTGATGGAAGAACAAATCCGTGAATTCAAGCCGGCGCTGGCGGTCATGATGCAAGAGGAAGCGGCGCGTGAATTGAAAGAACGGGTGAAAGACCTGCCGGTACGCGTAGAAGCCCGGATGGAAGGCTTATTGGCGGCGGCGGCGGCGCCGACGGTGGACAAGGTCGTCACGGCGGTGAGCGGCAGAATCGGTTTGGAGCCGACCTTGGCGGCTTTACAGGCTAAAAAGGACATTGCTCTGGCGAACAAGGAAACCCTGGTGGCCGCCGGGGAACTGGTTATGGAAAGGGCCAGAGAGAATGGCTG
>JAITOS010000037.1 GCA_031289815.1 Peptococcaceae bacterium
CCGGTTCATGCTCCCATAACAGGCGCATAAAACGATATTCGGCGTCAAATAATTTCAAAGGATCCATATGGCCTCCCCTTTCTCAAGGTCTGATATGTCCGACCTTGAGATAAGTCTAACACATCCGACCTGCTTTTGTAAACAACAATATTTTTCTTATTGTATGCGCTAAAATGATGTGAACCCATAAGGAAGAGCATCTCGAACCCAGATATGGTACAATGGAATCACGTCAAGACCATGAACCAAGAAGGGAGCGCTTTTCCTGCTAAATATTTTCAGCGTAATTTTATATTTGCTGTTCTACGGCGGGATGGCGATTACTGTTTTCTTGCTCGGTTTCGCCGTGTTTGGAATCGTTAAGCTCACAAAGAAAAGCAGCAAATATAAAGGCTCCAAAAAGACGTTTGCTGTCTTTATCGTTATAGCCGGAGTGGTTTCCGTCGTGATTATCGGCGTGTTCTCGGCTTTTGTCATTCGCTTTTATTCTCTGTCGGTTGTGAGTGTAGAAGACGCTTACCGCAATACCATCCGTCTGAATGGAACAGCATACACATTAAGCGATACAGATGATCCGTTTAGTACAGCGTTGAAGCCGATTGCCAGAGAGAATCTTCCCGATACAGTTTTCACACCGGAATGGGCCATAGATTTGGTGTTTTCCGCCTCCTATTACTATTCTGACGGCAAAAATACAGACTTGATATATTATACCGGAATGATGGATTGGTTGGTGTATGAGAAAGCGAAACCGGCAACGCAGTAAATTGCATCCGCTTATTTTAAGCGTTGAGTAATGGAGGAACATTGAGATGAAAAAGAACGTAATGATCGCCGTGATCCTATTGGCGCTTGGTCTTGCCGCTTTGGGCACAGCGAAATACCTTATTGATCGAGATTGGCATAAGCCGTTAAATGAGGTGTATGGTAATTTTATCGGTCTGTCGGGCATGACCTTGGAGCAATTGGACGACCGGGCTTCCATCGGCGTCACAACCGTCACCGATGACAGCAGCTTGGCTGAGTTTGTGGAATTGCTTAAAAGCACACGAAAAACTTTAGCGTATTCTGTCAATGATGATTCCGGCAAAAAAAGCTATCTGCGGATTGATCTTGACTGCGAACCGGGCCGCATATTTTTGTATGCGGACGGAGACGCGCACTATATGGAAATACCCTATGAGGGAGTATGGCGCTTGGATAGTGAAGTGGCTACCGCTATTTATGCTATATATACGCGTTGACCGCGCCGCCTTTTCGTATGTACGTCGTGGTTTCGGGTACGTACTGTTTGTTTGCCTTAGACAATCGGGATGGGACACTCCCCAAATTGAACCCGGTGCAACAGACTACACAATTCAGAGTGGTAGTTGTATTCTGACGTAAGCCTCTATTTCATCAATCACGCCTTGCGTCCCTGTCAGATGGAACGGTTCGTAGCCAATTTCGATAAATTTAAGTATGCCGTACTTGCGGTCGAGGTCAACAAAGTCGGCGGGCTTCAAGTTATGCTGACGCATATAAGCGCGAGCTACCTCCGCTTGCAAGTATGCCACTTGATTTATTTTCATTGTCACACCTCCAACCAGCGTTCAATGTCCTGCGAACGCTCCGCGGCGAGCATATCCAAAATATACTCAGGGCTTTCAAGATACAAATACGATTGAGGACGCGAGAGCAGCTCGAATGTTTTTGTGGACATAAATTCGCGCATTGCGTCAGTAATAGGTTCGTCATTTGCAGCCGCCAGTAGCTCCGCAATTTTCGCGGTTAGCAAGTCTATCATAAAGTTTGCGCTTTCCTCGGTAACGTTCATTGCAGTTGCTCCTTCCCTTCAAATGAAAGCAAATCAGCTGCTCTTTGTGTGGCGAAAAGCCATTGTATCGGCAGCTTTTCTGTTCGGATATTTTTAAGAAAACCAGCTACCGCTTCGTCAGTTCCCGGCTCACCATACGCGCCGAATAAATAGTTTTGAATCGTAATGCGCGTGTCGTCATTTGCGGTTGCTCCAATAATCAGATCGTATTCGTGCGGCGCGTCACGTACAGTGCGATTGCGGACAACAAAATCTACCCATTCGGCAGTCGGAGTTTCAAATCGCTTTACGATTAGTTTATCCAAATCTTTGAGCGTAACAGAATACGTACAGACGAATACCTTAACGTCCGCAGCTTTGCCGGAAATTTCATTGCGTTCAATCTCAATCCGCCGATTGCGCCCCGCAATGTTCGCAGCGTGGTCGTAACTTGGGGTGGCATAAAAGCCTTGTCCGAAGTCTTTAAAGGGTTTTCCGCGAGTTACGTCTATCCCTGCTATGTCATGTGTTGTGCCGTGATAGAGTATCATAAGATCTTTCCTCCTGCCAAACAATCAGCATTCGCCTTGCTGCAAACCTTTGACTTATCTCCATCAACCCGCCGCACCATCTCATTACAAGCCCTTTTATGGTGCAAGCGTATGACCTGCGCTTTACTTAACGTAATCATTTCACCAGTTCTTCAAACACTCTGATATGCTTCGTCAAAATGTGCGTAGCCGCCGCGTCCACGTCGTCGTCATCCCTTTTTTGGCGTTATGAATTTCACTTCAAACCGACGAGCTTATGCGCTTGCAGGGTCAAACGGCAGCGCGGATATTGAAAGATGATCTCGACCGCCTTGCGCACCATCTCCGGCCGGACGTTTTCCGGCGATAACAGAACCGGGATAGCGTCGTTGAACGGTTCCCGCGCCAAAATCGCCGCGTCAAAGGCTTCATCCACCACCAGCTTATATTCGCTGACCCGCTGCCGCAACGAGGCGTGGACGAAATAGCCGCTCTCCTGCTTGGGCGAAACCGTCAGCCACGTTTCTGCGGGATAACTGTCCCGCCACGCCTGCGTGCCGTTGGACTCGATATGTATTTTTTTCCCCGCGCTTTCCAAGCCGCACAGCAAAGACGTCAGATCCAGGCGCAGCGGTTCTCCGCCGGTCACGATCATATGCTCAAAACGCGCCTGCGACAAGATCGCCTCCACGCTGAGCGGCTGACCTTCTCCCGTCCAAGTATCCTTCGTATCGCACCAGGAACAGCGGAGATTACAGCCTTGCAGCCGGATAAAGGTCGCCGGAATCCCCAGCCACAGCCCTTCCCCTTGCAGACTGTGGAAAATCTCATTGACAGGATATACAGCTTCCAACCGGCACATCCCTTTCCTGAATCTCGACGTAAGAGGTCGGCGTCTCATACAGCCGGATAAATTGCAGCGGTAAACCGGCGTCGCGCAGCCGCCGCAAGATCCAGGCCGCCATATTTTCCGACGTCGGGCGAAATTGCACGACCTCATTGAGATATTGATGGTCCAGGCGCTCGATAATCTCCGCTTTGACCACCTTGGCCAGATGGCCGAAATCCATCACCATCCCGTCGTCCGTAGCGCCCGGATCGCCTTTGATCTCTCCGTAAAGGCCGACTTGCAGGGTATAGGTATGGCCGTGAAGATTTTGACAGGTACTGTCGTGACCTTCCAAGCGGTGCGCCGCGTTAAATGAAAATTCCTTGACGACTGTGGCAGAAATCATTCCCCATTCCTCCGTTCGTATTCCAGCGGATCCTCTAATTCGTTCCCGGCAAAGGCCCGCAAGCGCTCCACGCAGGTGGAACATTCGCCGCAGGCTTTTTCGCCGCCGTCATAACAACTCCAGGTCAACGCAAACGGCGCGCCGAGCTTCACACCCAAAGCGACCACCTCTTTTTTGGTCAGCCATTGCAAAGGGGTCGCCAGACGGACTTTCATATAAGACCCCACATAAATCGCGTTAGCCATCGCGCCGTTAAACTCCGGCGTGCAGTCCGGATAAGCCCAATTCCTGGCGTCCCCAGCGTGCGCGCCAAAAAAGATCGTGTCCGCCCCCTTGACCAGAGCCAGCGCCGTCGCTACCGAAAGAAAATTGGCGTTACGGAACGGCACATAGGTCGGCGAAATTCCCTCCGTCCGGCTCAATTCCTCATAGGTCAGGCGGGGATTGGGTCTGTCAGGATCGATCAAGGTCGATCCTCCCCCTTTAAAGATCTCCGGTAGCTGCTCCGTCAGCTGTTCGCCGATCCCCAATTCGTTCGCGACCAAGCGGGCGGCTTCGATCTCTCTGGCGTGTTTCTGTCCGTAGTATAAGGTCAGGGCCAGCACGTTTTCCGCGCCGAATTCCCGGCAAGCCAGCACAGCGCAGACCGTGCTGTCCAGACCGCCGCTTAAAAGCACCAGCGCTTTCCGCAGCTCTTTCGTCATCCGCCATTACCCTCCTTCTATTTCTTCTGTTCCTGTCTATACCGTCTATCTGCCTATTTATCTATCTATTCATCTGCTTATCTGTCTGCCTATTGATTGATCTATACACTTGTCTGTCAGTTTCTCTGTCTATCTCTGTTTCTATGTCTATTTATCTTCTCCGCTTAATAGCTTCCCAAAATCTTCAATTGATGACCTAAAGTCTTCAGGATCGAGACGGCCTTTACCGTCCGCTCATCCTCCAAGCCCGCTTCCACATCCAGATAGAATTGATAGGTGCCCAGCCTTTTCTTGGTCGGCCGGGACTCAATCCAGGAAAGATTCAGATCCAGGGCGAAAAACACCTGCAAAATACTCATCAGCACCCCGCTGCGTTCATGATTGGGCAGGATCACCATCATCGTTTTTCGCGGCGCTTCCAGAAGCTGTACGCCTTTAGTCACCACCACAAAACGCGTATGATTCGATGCCGAATCCTGAATATCCGAGGCGATGATCTGCAAACCCCATTGCTTGGCCGCCCAGGCGGAAGCGATCGCCGCCACATCCTGACGGCCTGATTCTTGCACCGCAATGGCGGCCGCCACCGTACTATCGAAGTTCTTTACCTCCGCTTTCAGTTTTTTAATCAACAGACGGCATTGAGAAATCGCCGGCGGGATCGACCATATTTCTTTCAGGTCTTCCAGCTTCACCGGCCCCGCCGCCAATAAATTTTGCGCGATATCTAAAACGATTTCCCCCTGAACAAACAGATCCTCGCTTTCATTTAAGCGGTCCACCGCAAAAATAATCGAGCCTTCGATGGTATTCTCAAGGGGTACGATCGCCTTATCTATTCTCCCCGCTTCCACTTCATCCAGCACGTCCAGAATCGTAGGATAGGGCAACAGCTCCGCCTCCCGTTTGGCAAAATAACGGCAAGCCGCTTCTTCGCTAAACGTCCCCTTCGGGCCTAAATAACCAACCTTCACAGAGCATCCTCCCCTTCCCGCCATCTATTTATTATACACTGAATTTATTCATCCCATAGCGCCTGTCGGCTGTCGCCGAAGGCTTTTTATGTACACCGCGATTCCACCCAATCACTCTAAAGAATATCCCTCTCCCCTGATCAGCCTCCAGGTTTTCCCCGCGTTAACCGCTTCTCCTCCCAACGGCTAAATACCGGTCCAGCTTGGCGAGTATCTCGGTAAAATCCAGCGGTTTCCCCAGATGATCGTTCATACCGACCTCCAGGCATTTCTCAATATCTTCCCGAAACACATTCGCCGTCATAGCCAGAATCGGCACCTGTCGCGCCCAGTCCGTATCCAGCAGGCGTATGCGGCGCGTAACTTCATAACCATCCATTTCCGGCATCTGCACATCCATGAAAATAATGTCATAACGCTCCGGCGTACCGGCAAACATCCGCAACGCTTGCCGACCGTTTTCCGCGCAGTCGATCGTCAATCGCGTCGGCTCCAGCAAGGCAAGAACGATTTCCCGGTTAATTTCTACGTCCTCCGCCAACAGCACGCAATATCCGGAAAAGTCTTTCACCGCCTCAGAGAGCGGATCCTCCGTCCCCAGCAGACAGACGTCGTTCAAGCACGCGTTGACGCGCTCGGCCTGAATCGTAAACGCAAAAGTCGAACCGTGCCCCAACTCAGATTCGATCCAGATACGTCCGTTCATCATCTCGATAATGCGCTTGGAAATGGCCAACCCCAAGCCAGTGCCGCCAAATCTGCGCGTCGTACTGCTGTCAGCCTGCTCAAAGGAGGAAAACAGGCGGGATTGCTGTTCGGCTGATATCCCGATCCCCGTATCGGTCACTTCCACCTGAATCGTGCAGATGCTCTCTTCTTCCTCAAGCAAACGCGCCTCCAGCCGGATAGAACCACCCTCCGGCGTAAATTTGACGGCATTCGACAGAAGGTTCGTGATCACCTGTAGCAAGTGCTGCTCGTCGCCAATCAAAACCATCGGAATCCGTTCATCAATATGGATCGAAAAATCCTGTTGTTTTTCATTCACCCGGAAATTGACGACGCCCTCTGCTTTTTGGAGCATCTTCTCAAAATTAAACCGATCCGGCAGCAATTCTAATTTATTCGCTTCGATTTTCGACATATCCAAAATATCATTGATCACCCCTAGCAAATGGATAGAAGCGTCATCAATTTTCTGTAGGCAATCATCCTTTTTTTTCATGCCATCCGCTTTTTTGGCGATCGCCGTCATGCCAATAATCGCATTCATCGGCGTGCGCATCTCATGACTCATATTCGCCAAAAAAGCGCCTTTCGAAGCGCTGGCGGTTTCCGCCGCCTCTTTCGCACGGGAAAGCTCGGAAACATCATTCATCACGACGACGACCCCTCGGGAAACCCGATCCTTCTCCGCGGCTAAGGCGATGGTCACTTGAAAAACAGTCTCACCGCCGCTTAGCAAGGTTATTTTTTCCTCATAACTCTTCGGCTCTCCAGCTGCGATAACGCCAAGATACCGCTCACGCGCGGCGGCAATCCAGTCAGTCGGCATGGTTCCGGCAAAGAGGACGTCAAAAGATAAACCTACCATCTCACGCATATCGCTGTAGCCTAAAAGCGCCACCACTTTCTCACTGCCCAAGACAAAACGCAGCTCCAAATCCAGCATAAACGTAAGACCGGGCATATTTTTCAGCAGGAGACTGTTGTAAAAATTAGATAACTCTTTAGCGGCCTCGTTGGCGTTACGCAAGCGCTCTGTCTGCTCATGTGTCATGGAGAGTGAACGGTAATCCCGCTCGAGCTTTTTGTACTTGCGAACCAGCTGATTATACTCTTTTTCCAGCGCTGTGTGATCAGACGGCATTTTTCCACTCTTTCAGGGCTTTCTCCCTCGATTTATCCGGATTTAGCCAATGCTATTCCAAGCCATAGTTTAAAGCAGACAAAAGGTAATCGAACAATTATGAAAGCGGTTCGACGCTTTGCCCTGCTTATAACGCGCGGGACAAATCTCACCTAGACAGTACGCGCCGGCCAGGGACAACCCCTCCGGTAGCATTTCGGAAAGAATGCGTCCCTCGGCATCCGAATCCGAACCTAAAATCATCGCGCGCGCACAACAGGAAATACAAAATACGGTGGAATAGGCATAGTCCTCCCCGGAGCGGCGCGCTTCCTCCAGCAGCATCTGCATGGATTCCCGGCAGGCTAACTTAACGTCGTCCTTGTTAACCAGGCAGATATTCGCCAGGGCACCGGTTGGAACATCGCCAAAGAATGAACCCGAACCCTCCGACCGGTTCAGGGAGAGGATATGACGCATCAGCGGCGTCTCATCGCCATCTTCCCTGGTCAGCATCATGGGATATGAGGTAAACGCCAGTAACGGATCCTCGACATCCGTTTTTAGGCCGAATCCTTCCAGGTATTGGATAAAATTCTCTTCCCCCACCTTATAAACGATATTGCCCTTCGCCTCAACCACCCGGCGGATGCGTTCAGCAAAACGGGAGGTGACGTGCCGCATGGCAAACGCCGGTCGCACATTGCCCCAAACGCTGACAACCACCATAGCATCCGCGTATTCCTCTCCAGAGAAAAAGACCCGCGCACGCTCATAATCGTAATCATCCGAAGCCAGACCGCCAATAATAGGAGCATCGCCTCCCGCCGGCGACAGGATCCGGGGATAGGTATCCCCGGAAAAAGGCAATCCATACGGACAAAAGGCAAAAATTAGCCCCGGCCCGGAGCCATAAACATCCCCCGTCGGCACGGTTTTTTGATAGGCGTCGACGATACGGACGGCGTAATCATCACACTGGAGCGACTCAGAGACTGCCGCAAAAAAGCCGCAGTCATCCGCTGTCAAAACGGTCAACACGATCGCCGCCTCATGATGTCCGCCAGCATCCAAGGTGGCCAGAGTTGTCATCCCCGCCACCTCAAGGCCAAGGATTTTTTTTAGTTCCGCCGTGACGGAAGCGCCGTCCGTATCTGCGTCACATAATAATATCCCCACTGAGTTCCGGGCCAACGTGAGCTTTTCCCGGATGGATCCCGCCAGCTCACGTGCGGCTTTCACCGCGTTATCCAGTTCATAACTGATCGCCGTCGCGCTTTTCACGCCCCGCTCTTCCCCCTTCATGGTTCGCCGGGTTGCCTGACTACAGAGGTCGCAACGGTAAACGCTTCCTCTCGCAAACAGTTCGCCAAGCCGTCAACCTTCCCACTCTATCATGAGGTATTTTTATAGATTTTGTAATTATAGCGTCAATTTACTTTAATTGTATCTTCTGTTTTCTCTAAAGTCAATTCACTCTTTCAGCCATTCTGCCAATAACTTCTGCCGGCTCATCCAGACCCATTTCGGCTGATCCCCCAATCGCTGACGATTTCGTCCCTTCCCCA
>JAITOS010000133.1 GCA_031289815.1 Peptococcaceae bacterium
TCCTGAGCGCTTGATTTCTCTTGCTCTTCTTTTTTCCCTTCCTCCGTTTTCCGATTCCTCGGTCTCCGGTCTCTGGGCCCTTTGGTTCCTTGTTGTTTAGTTTTCAAAGACCTTTGCTCTCCACGAGACTCTCATTTTATCACTAAGATTTGCTCATTGTCAACTGT
This sequence comes from Peptococcaceae bacterium, assembly GCA_031289815.1. Classification (GTDB taxonomy): domain Bacteria; phylum Bacillota; class Desulfitobacteriia; order Desulfitobacteriales; family Desulfitobacteriaceae; genus JAITOS01. Next base: position 168 of record JAITOS010000133.1, read on the forward strand.
CATTATTCCCCAATAATGAGTCGCCTATTCGCGTTTCTTTGACAAGGCACTCGTACAGGATACAACATTCTATTTATCTTGTCAACGATTTATTTCCTTAAATTTGCGCGTTTTCATCATTTTCATCCATTCGTACTGAAAAACGAACGATTTGGGTAAATATGCGTAAACGGCTTCGCAATTTGGCCTGAAAATACCACTTCTCAGGCCAAAGGAATACCCGCCAGGAATGTCCGCCGATTATTCAATTTCTTGAATAATCGGCAGGATGACCGGGCGACGGCGTGTCTTCTCAAAAAAATGTTTGCTCAGCGTATCCTTGATCTGATTTTTAATTGGCGCCCATTCAACCACTTTATTTTCCCGACAACGCGCCATCGTTTGTCTGATCTTTTCTTTAGCGTCTTCCAACAGGGTTTCCGATTCGCGGACATAAACAAATCCTCTGGTTACGATATCCGGCCCGGAAGCAATCCTCCCGGTCGAGCGGCTGATGGTCAAAACCACAATGAGAATCCCATCCTGTGATAATTGCTTTCTATCCCTCAGCACAATATTCCCTACATCGCCTACCCCTAGGCCGTCAACCAGTACTTTGCCAGCCGTTACTTTACCGGCTATGACCGCTCTATGCCGTGTGAATTCTATGACATGGCCGTTTTCAGCCACAAAGATGTTTTCACGCGACATACCCAATTGTTCCGCTAATTCCGAATGCTTAATCAGCATCCTGTACTCGCCATGAATCGGTATGAAATTTTTAGGGCGCACCATATTCAGCATCAATTTTAGCTCTTCCTGGCTGGCATGTCCGGAGACGTGCATTCTGGAAGCCGATTCATAAATCACGTTCGCGCCTTGCTTGAACAGATGATCGATGGTCCGTGAAATCGCTTTTTCATTGCCGGGAATAGGGCTGGCCGAGATGATGACCGTATCGCCGGGCCGAATTTCAACGTGCCGGTGATCATTCATGGCTATGCGGGTCAAGGCCGACATCGGCTCGCCCTGACTGCCCGTTGTCAGGATACACGCCTGATTCCCCGGAAGATTGATCATTTCATCGACGTCCACCATCGTGTTCTCCGGAATCTCCAGATAGCCCAGTTCTTCCGCTAAGGCGACCACATTCACCATACTTCTTCCTACGACCGCAACTTTGCGATTGGTTTTATAGGCAGCCGTAATCGCCTGTTGAATACGATGGACATTCGACGCAAAGCTGGCCAAAATAATGCGTTCTTTGGCGTCGCGGAAAGCTTCGTCAAACATTTGCCCGACATGCCTCTCCGACTGGGTAAAGCCAGCGTGTTCAACATTTGTACTATCTGACATCAAGCACAAAACGCCCTTATCTCCCAATTCGGAAAACTTATGAATATCCAGAATATTGCCGGTAACAGGCGTATGATCCAGCTTAAAATCACCCGTATGAACAATGGTTCCCAGCGGCGTATGCACCGCAATCCCTACCGAGTCGGGAATGCTATGACTTACTGTGATAAACTCAAAGCGAAAAACGCCTAATTTGATCATTTCCCGCGGACGAACCACGGTCGCTTTGAAATTGTTCAGATTGCTTTCTTTCAGTTTATGCTGGATGAGTCCCAAGGTTAGGCGCGTGGAAAAAATCGGAACGTCCAATTCGCGCAACAGATAAGGTAAGCCGCCAATGTGATCCTCATGTCCATGAGTTACCAGAATCCCCAATATCATATCTTTGTTCTCGACGATATAGGAGTAGTCAGGGATGACCACGTCGATCCCCAGCATTTCATCTTCGGGGAACGCCAACCCCGCATCGATAATAATGATCTGATCATCATATCTTATCAATGTCATATTTTTCCCGATTTCCCCTAATCCTCCCAGGGGGATGATTTGTAGTTTGTGTTCTTTTGGCAAAAAATTGCACCTCCGACATATTTTTACTCTTTATAGTCATACTGCTGTATGTTGACCATTCAAATTTTTACTTCCGCTATCAGACATTTGGACAGGACAAAAGATTTTATATAACACTAAAACAACGAAGCCAAACTTCCGGTTTCGTCGCATTGTTCAATCCATCATAAACTTCCGCACAAAACTTTATTTTATTATACCGCAAACAAAAGCTATTTACAAGAAATTCTGAAGATGTATTTGCAATTTATTCTTAGGCCGACTGAAAAAGTCGGCAAAACACAGGGCCAAAACAGACGCGCCAGCACTTGACAGCAGTCATAATGAAAATCGAAGCGGCCTTGACTGACCATCCCGGCGGCGGCAAGATATTTTCCTGTAATGTAAGGAGCGTAATCCTGATCCGTACCGGCGGAACAGGCGCCGACGCTGTGAACTGAATTTTCAAGGGGCTGCCGCCTGACGATTTGAAATTCGTTCATGCGGCAGCCTCTATCTTTTTATTGTACGCTTATTGCCTTGTCGCACAAGATCGCTACCTGATCCATTATAGCTTTTGTTTCTTTTTTCCGGCGTTCGCCGCCAGTGCCAGAGATTCAGGCGCTGCCTTGACCTCTTCCAGCACGCCGCGTAAAAACTCTGTTTCCTCCGGCGTCGCCTTCACCAGTGGCAACCTTAAACCGCCGGCTTTGAGTCCCGCCAACTCGGTCAGGGTCTTGATGGGAATGGGATTGGTGGTGACGAAAATGCCTTTAAACATCGGGAAAAGTTTCAGATGCCAAGCGGCGGCGGTTTTAGCGTCTCCCGCGAACCAGGCGTCCACCATCGCTTTGATTTCATCGCCAATCACATGGGATGCGACGCTGACGATCCCGTCACACCCGACAGCCAGCATCGGCAAGGTAAAAGAATCATCGCCGCTGTAGATGATAAAATCCGGAGGCAGGACGCGCTTCAGCTCGCTCACCTGATCCATATTGCCCGCCGCTTCCTTTAAGGCCGCAATGTTGGGAATTGCCGCCAATCTTTTAACCGTTTGCGGCAGCATATTCACGGAAGTCCGACCGGGAACATTATACAGCATCACCGGCAGCTTGACGGCTTCCGCAATCGCGGCAAAATGCTGAACGATCCCTTCCTGAGAAGGCTTATTATAGTAAGGCACGACCGCCATCACCCCATCGACCCCGGTCTGTTCCGCTTGCTTCGCCAGTTCTATGCTGCCCTGCGTGGTATTCGAGCCAACGCCGGCGAATACGCACGCCTTGGCTCCGGCCTCCTCTTTGACCAGCCGAAAAAGGTTTATTTTTTCAGCCGTCGTCAGAGTTGGCGATTCCCCCGTCGTGCCGCTCACCACAATGCCATCGGATCCATGATCGATCAGATGTCTCGCTAAAACCCGCGCCGCCTCATAATCCACGGCCAACGCTTCATTCATCGGCGTGAGCATCGCTGTCAAAACACGGCCAAACCTCATCTTCTCCATCCTCCCTTCCTCCCTTGATCGTTCCTCATCCTCACCGGTTTATAATAGCAATTCCGCGATCTGCACCGCGTTGGTCGCCGCCCCTTTACGAATCTGGTCGCCGACCACCCACATATTCAGGCCGTTTTCACAAGAGAAATCTTGCCGGAGACGACCGACAAAAACCTGATCCTGATCGGCGCTGTACCAGGGCATCGGATATTTGTCCTGGGCCGGATCATCGATCACGACCACCCCGGCCGCCTTCGCCAAAGCGGCGCGCGCCGCCTCTACGCTTACATGACGTTCGGTTTCAACATTGACCGACTCAGAATGGCTGCGCAGAACCGGCACGCGAACCGTGGTCGCCGTAATCGCCATGTCCGGCCGGTGAAATATTTTCCGCGTTTCTTTGACCATTTTCCATTCTTCCTTGGTGTAATCCCCTTCCGCGAAAACATCAATACGCGGAATCAGATTAAAGGCGATTTGATAGGGAAAGACCTGGGCTTTCAGCGCCTCGCCCTTCGTCCAGGCGGCGACCTGCGCCTCCAGCTCTTCAATGCCCTCTCGGCCCGCGCCTGATACCGCTTGATAGGTGGAAACGACGACGCGTTTGATCCCCGCCGTATCCAGAATAGGCTTTAACGCCACCACCATGATAATGGTCGAACAGTTAGGATTGGCAATAATGCCTTTATGCCAGGCGACGTCTTCCGGATTCACTTCCGGCACTACCAGCGGCACCTCCGGATCCATACGGAAAGCGCTGCTGTTATCGATCACGACCGCGCCGTCGGCTACCGCCGCCTGTGCGTATTCCGTACTCGCGGAACCGCCGGCGAAGAGCGCGATATCCACGCCTTTGAAGCTGCCCGCGGTTGTTTCCTGAACCTCCAGCGTTCGCCCTTGCCAATCGATCTTCTTTCCCGCCGAGCGTTTCGTCGCTAATAAACGCAATTCCTCAACCGGAAAATTTCGTTCCTTTAAAATTTTAAGAAATTCCTGCCCTACGGCTCCTGTAGCTCCAACAATTGCAACATTCGGCATCATCCATACCCTCCTACAAACCAGTATACCGCAAATTTTATCTCAATCCTATCCCCGCGTCAAAACTTCTTATCATTTATTTCGGAGCTTCCTTCAGCTATTTCCGCTGTGGTATTCCACCAAGAGCGGTTGAAGCTGGATCCCCTGACAGGCCATCAGGATCGTTTCCGGGATTTTCCCCATGTGCGCCACCAATGAATTCGCTTTACTGCTGGGGCTGTCCTGACCAAAGGGGACAAAGAATATATTCTTGCTGCCCAACAGCGTTCCTATGTTACGGGCATTTAAACCCAAACCGTCATTGGTCGAAACGGCGATGACTAAAGGACGCAAATTGCGCAAATGCGCTTTAGCCGCCATCAAGACCGGTGTATCCGTAATCCCGTTCGCCAGCTTAGCGAGCGTATTGCCGGTGCAGGGAGCGATCAGCAGGCAATCGAGCAGCTTTTGCGGCCCGATGGCTTCCGCTTCGGGAATGGTCCGGATCGGCTCCTTTTGGCTAATTTCATAAAATCCCTGCTGCCAAGCCGCCGCTTTGCCAAAACGGGTGTCCGTCCTTTCCACGGCATAGGACAGGATCGGCGTTACCTCGGCGCCCTGTTCGCTCAGATGTTTCATCACCACGGTAATTTCGCGCAAAGTGCAATGAGAACCTGTAATTGCAAAACCAATTCTCAATCCGTCTAACTTCATTTCCTTCGCACCTCCACTCACTCAACCGAAGTCATTGGTGCAGTCAGGTAGCGAAGGATGAGGCGCGGATATACTTGCGCCAGTATCATTCCCGCGGTTTTTGGCGCGGCCATCCCCGGAAGTCCCGGGGCTAAAAGCGCTTTAATTCCCAACATTTGCGCATATTCAAAGTCTGTTCCTCCGGGCATAGAAGCCACATCAATAATCACAGCGTCCCGCGAGGTCTTTTCCAGCAATTCTTTATCCAGGACGAGACTGGGCACGGTATTAAAAATAACCTCCGCCTGTCCGATGGCTCTTTCCAGTTCCGAAAAAGGCAACGGCGTCAATCCCAGGGTCAAGGCTCTCGCCAGATCCTGCGTTTTTCTGGCCACCCCTGTTACCCGCGCCCCCAAACCTTTCAGCATTGCCGCCAAGGTCCACCCTGTACGTCCCAATCCTAAGACATAACTCCGGCTGCCGTGCAAAGTGATTCGCGTATGCTGCATCGCCATTTGAATTGCGCCTTCCGCCGAAGGAACCGAATTGAGAATCGCCACTTCGTCCAGCTTGGCCGTTTCAATGATCCGGATCCCCATCTTGTCCGCCGCCGCTTTCAAGGTCGGACGGACCCAGCCGATAAACAATGGCCGATTGTTGGGAATCGCCTGTAACATCTCTTGATTCAGCACAATGGGTTCATTCCCGTAGCGGGCCTTTATTAGCCCGCGCTCATCGGCGCCATACAGCGGAAAGATCAAAACGTCCGCTTCCCTTATCGCCTCTTGCTGTGCCGCCAAACGCATTCCCGGAATCGGATCCGCTTTTTCAAAGCCTGCGCCGATGATGTGAGCGCCCAGTTTTTGCATTTCGGGAATAAAATATAACTCCCGCTCATCCCCTCCTATCACCGCCAGACGAATTCCTTTTAATCCCGCGCTCATCTTTATGCCCCCTTTGAGACCGCGTCTCAATGACTACGCTCCAGTATATGAGGGCGACGGGCAGGCGGTTACGCGTTTATCGCCTTAGTCAAGGAAATTCTCCAGACCGATCACAAACTCCTTCGATGTCAAGGACCTGCGAATAGCCAGCAATATACCCGGCAAATAGGTTTCCCTGGAAAAAACGTCGTGCCGGATCGTCAACACCTGACCGTTGCCGCCAAAAATCACTTCCTGATGGGCGCTAAAGCCGGGCAAACGAACCGAATGAATGTGGATACCCTGAAAGTCAGCGCCTCGGGCGCCATCAATTTTTTCATATTCATTGGGGTGTCCCTGAAGCATTGGTTTTCTGACCTCGGCCATCCACTCGGCTGTTTTTAAGGCGGTACCGGAGGGCGCGTCCAGCTTTTGATCATGATGCATTTCTATGATTTCCGCGTGAGGGAAATATTTTGCCGCTTCTCTGGCAAAACGCATCATCAAAATCGCGCCCAAGGCAAAATTCGGGGCGATCAATACGCCCACCTCTTTTTTCAGGGACAGTTCCCGCAATTCACTAATTTCAGCTTCATCCAATCCGGTCGTGCCAATGACCGTGGCAACTCCGGCTGTCAAGGCCATTTTCGCGTTTGCGAGTACCGATTGCGGATTCGTAAAATCTATAAATACCTCCGCCTGACATCCCCGCAGCGTTTCCGGCGTGACCGGCCCGCTGATCTCCAGGTTCAGCCGCGGCATTCCCAGGACTTCGCCCATATCCAGCCCCTGGCTTCTCACATCCGAACAGCCAACGAGCTGCATATCTTCCTGTTGCAGGACGATTTTGACGATCTCCCGCCCCATTTTTCCCCCGGCGCCAGCCACGAAAACTTTGATTTTTTTCACCCAAACCCCTCCTGCATACGGTAAATAAGGCAAAACCCCGCATGTCGAGCAGTCGGGGTTAAAACTTTTTATTCAATTTTATTTTAATAACGAACATCTGTCAAATAGAATATTTTTTCAGCCGATCGCTTATCCGGTCGCCCGTGTTCGGCAAATCCACAATCATCACTTCCGAGCCGATTTTACGAACCGCCTGCCAAGGGATGATCAGCCCGTCCCGGTCGCGTTCCGCCACACTGCTGAGCAGCCCGCCAAAACCGGCGCGGGTATTTAGAATCAGCGCTTCGATAACCCCTGCGCCGGAAACGGCCAGATCCGCATCGCCAATCACCCCCAGCTTGGCGCCGTCATGGAGATTGATGATCTCTTTCCCGGCCAAATCGCTGAACAGCATCCCCTCTACCTCCTTATGTTTCTCAGCCAATACCACCCTCGCAGTCCATAGGGTTGCAGAATGGCTAACACCAAAGAAATCAGCGCCAGGGGTTCCATCATCAAGGGCGTATCGCTGCGCCACTCTTCCGGCAGCTTTAAAAAAGAAAACAACAATTCCAGCGATAAATAAATGCCGCCGGCTGTCCCCACCAATTGCGCCAGAGCGCGCGACAGCGGGCTGTCGGATAATTTAGCGGAGCGCCACATCGACATATAACGGCGCTGATAAACCGACCCGGCAACGCCGACAAGCAGTAAAAGGATTCCGATAGCCTGCATACTCTACCCATCCCCGTCTGTGTATTTTTTAGCGTTGGTATGAGGGATTGTATGTATAGACAGGCCGTTTTAGACCACAACCGGGCAAATTAAGCGCGGGGCTACCTCCCCGTTGAGCCAAAGCCGCCGCCGCCGCGTTCCGAATCCTCCAAAGCGTCCGCTTCAACCATGCGGGCCAGAAAAACCGGCGCAAAGAGCATTTGCGCGATGCGGTCTCCATGTTTTACCGTAAAGGCTTCCGAGCCGTGATTGCTCAGCAAAATTTGTATTTCACCCCGGTAATCAGAATCGATGACCCCCACGGCGTTCGTCAGAGAAATTCCATGCTTGGCGGCCAAACCGCTGCGCGCACAGACCAGGGCCACCACTTCCGGCCCCGGCAGTTCGATGGCTAATCCCGTGGGAATTTTTCCCCGTTGCCCGGGAGGTATGACGATTTCTTTCCGCAGACAGGCGCATACATCCATACCGGCGGCTCCGGGCGTAGCATAGGCAGGGAGGGCAACCTCCAGGTCTGTTTCCCGGCTGTGGATCCGCTTTACTTTTACCACGATTTCTTTAGAAAGCATTCTTGAACCTTCCTTTGCGACGCAATCACTGATGTTTACCAGGTTTGTTTGTCCAATAACTCGTTCAAATACACATCAAAGCCGGCCGGCCCGATCATCGCCAGACTCACCTTATCTCTTTGCCATAGCCGACGGACGACGCGCGTAATATCCTCCAGCGTCACCTTCATGAGCTTTTGAATCACCTCTTCCGGCGTAAGCACGCGGTTATAGGTCAATTCGGTTTTACCCAAGCGGCTCATCCGGCTGCTGACGGATTCCAAGCCCAGATACAGATTCCCTTTGATTTGCGCCTTCGTCCGTTCCAATTCCAGCGGTGTGATCCCTTGCCGACGGATATCGTCCATCTCCGTCAGGATGCATTCGACGACTTCTCTGGTATTTTGCGGGCTCGTTCCGGCATAGATGGCAAAGAGTCCGGTATCGACATAGGTCGAATGATAGGTGTAGACCGTATAGGCTAAGCCGCGCTGTTCCCGAATCTGCTGAAAGAGCCGGGAGCTCAGACCGCCGCCTAAGATGTTGTTAATGATATGCATGGCGTAAATGTCTTCATCATCCTGGCCCAGACCGGGAACGCCCATCACCAAATGCATCTGTTCCGTGTCTTT
>JAITOS010000018.1 GCA_031289815.1 Peptococcaceae bacterium
TCCGTCACGGACACTCGCTTGAATATATAGCTTCGCTTCGGTTTCCAAGCGGATTTTCATTTGCGTTTGATTGTCGAATGGCCGATTGTAACTACAACTGTCCAAATATATCTTCAAGGTGGGTATCCCTTCCCCCCTGTTTATTATTATGCGCCGCCCCTTTGCGCTTTCCGTTCAGCGCGGGCCGCCTTGATTTCCGCGTCAATTTCATCTAGGGTCATCCCCGCCGTACCGTTCTGCGCCGAGTTTTGCCATATTCGCTCGGAAGCCGCCAGCGCGTCCCGCATGGCAACGGCTCTGCTCTCGCTATCCGAGAGAGAGATTTCAAACGGGATTTTTTTCTGCCTCACCGCTTGGCGCACAAATACGGTAATTGCGGTGGTAAGGCTCATGCCCATCGCGCTAAAAATCTGATCCGCCTGATCTTTCAGTTCCCGGTCAAGTCTTATGCTTAAATTCGTTGTTTCAGCCATGATAAACACTCCTTCCAGGTCATCTCAATTGTATGATAAAATTCGTGGTAAATCAAGCATATGCACAAATATTATTGTGCAATGTGAAAACATAAAATTTCCGGTTGCGTTTTGGCACGGCTTAGTATACACTGAAAGCGTACTTTGCGGTACATGGTTAATGCAGGCGATTCGCCGCCTGGAGTGCGAATGATATATTCAGGTGATTCGCTGCCTTGAATGCGAGCTTTAATGCGGAGGGCGGCTTATGCCGTCCCTTTGCCTATGTTTGGAGATATAACCATCATGCCGAAACTGAAATTTTACGAAGTGGATGCGGAGTATATCCGATATTTGTCCGCTGTCGATTCAAGAGTGCCGAAGATCGACTATTCCGAATCCGGAAGGCATAACAGATTCCTGTGCGGGATCGTCCTCAGCGTCGGCGGGCATAATTACTTTGCGCCGGTATCCTCGTTCAAAACGCAGCAACGTAGCAACTTTATTATTGAAGACGCCAAGGACAACCCGGTTTCAAGCCTTCGGTTTTCCTATATGATTCCCGTACCTGACAGTGCGGTATCGCTGAAAGATATTGGTAGTGAAAAGCCGGCGTATAAAAATCTGCTGAACCTCGAACCTCGATATATAAACCGAAACGCGACGGCAGTTTTTACCCGCGCGCGTTACGTTTACCAATTAGCCGTCCAAAAGAAAGATTCCGTCATGGTCAAAAACTGCTGTGATTTCAAAGCGCTTGAGGACGCCTGCGCCGAATATGAACGCAATAAATGACTAAACTGACATCCATCCAATCCCCCAACGCCCTCTGCCGCCGATGGCATCTCTAGCGGACAAATATGATTGAACCCGGATATTGCCTAATCGTTTCGTCCGCCGTAAGAAACGGCATTCCCTCCGAGATACTCTGCGCCAGCAATAAGCGGTCGAATGGGTCTTTGTGTAATTGCGGCAGCGAGCCGACAAGCAACGCGTGACGCGCGGTTACAGACAAGTCTTTGTACCCGTTTTCCGACAAACCGTTCAACAATATCGTGGGGTCAACACAAAAATCAGCGCGGTTCAGGCTTCGCTTGACGACGACTTCCCAAATGCTTACCGAACTGAAATACAACTCGTTTGCCGGGTCGGTGATATATCGTTCCGCTGAGGCGGGCAGCAAATCCGCCGCCGCCCACAGTAAAATATGCGTGTCGAGCAACAGTTTCACTCTGAGCCTCCAAACAACCCGACGATCTCAGCGGCGCCCATTTGGTCAAAATCGGCAGGAATACTGATTTGGTCGCGCATAAAACCAATACGCGAGCGCGGGTTCGCGGGTTCAAACCCTTCCACTCTCGCGATAGGCTTTCCCGCTTTCGCAATGATAAAAGGCTCACCCTTTGCGGCCTTGTCCAGCCAATACGACAATTGCGTTTTTGCTTCGTGAATATTGATTTGCTGCATACGGATCCCCTTTCGCTAAACTTAGTCTATTAGACTAAGTTTAGCGTGCTTACAAGGAACTGTCAACCTCTGCCCAAGCCGGTTCCGTTCGAGATTCCATGCCATTGCCATCCACAATCACAACACACATGGACAGGTGTCCTTGCCCCACTGGAACACCTCTTTCGCCGCTTCTCAGAGAAATTACCATGCCAGAACCTTGGTTGAATAAAGATCATTTGGCTTCAGCATAGACTGCCTTTAACCGTATATGTTGAAGCCAAACAATCTTTGCGGTCGATCCTATTTGATAGACGTTCAAGAGGGCAATACACTTTCTGGAGATGAAAACCGCATTCTGATTTATTTTTCGGCAAAACATGATATACTTAGGTTGAGGTGTTTGCAGTGTTCAATGCGTCGGATTGACAAACCGGCGTTTGGCTTCTATACTTTATTATAACAGATCTAACAGAATATTTTAGGGGCGCCGAACAAATGGCTGAGATGGCTTTATCGCCAGACCCTTGAACCTGATGCGGATAATGCCGACGTAGGGAAGAGCGTTGTGATACAAGCGGCGATTTATTGGGGTTTTAAATAAATCGCCGCTTTTTGATCGTATGCCAATACCCCGGCTGAACGCGGGGCTTTTAGGTCGAGGAAGCCGGAGGATCAGCGATCATTGGCGGAGTGAGGATAAAAGGTCATGGGCGGCGAGAAAGAAAGAGCGGGGGAGACGGGAACATGAACCAAGCCGATTGGACGCTCTACCTGGTGTCTAACAGCGATCAGATGGATGAAGACCAATTCCTGCAAAAGATCGAGTGGGCGCTTCAGGCTGGAGTGACGCTGTTGCAGCTGCGGGAAAAAGAAAAGGACGGACGCGCTTTATACGAGCTGGCCCTGAAGGTCAACGCCATAGCCCGCGCTTACCAGGTACCTTTATTGATCGACGATCGCCTGGACGTCGCGCTGGCGGTCGGCGCGGCGGGGGTTCATGTGGGACGGCAGGACATCCCGGTCGCCGTCGCCCGGGGGCTGCTGGGCCCGGATAAGCTCGTGGGAGCGACGGCGAAGACCGTGGAGCAGGCCTTGGCGGCGCAGGCGGCGGGTGCGGATTATTTAGGCGTTGGCGCGATATACCCGACCACGACGAAGGTCAAGACCGTCCCCACCTCTCCGGCTACCTTAAAGGAGATTTGTCAGGCAGTACGGATTCCCGTCATTGCCATCGGCGGCTTAAACCAAGGGAATTTGGGCGTCCTGCGGGATAGCGGCTGTTCCGGTATTGCCGTGGTATCGGCGATCATGCAAAGCGCGGATACGGCGGCGGCGGTCAAAGAACTCAAAACCGCGGCGGCAGCGGTGTTGAAGGGAAGAGGGGAAAAGATATGCTGACGGTGAACGGGACGGAATTGAACTTTTCGGAACAGCAGACCCTTTCTCAGCTTTTAGAGGCGCAGGGGTATGAAGAAAACCGGATTGTGGTGGAGCTGAACGCGGCGATCATCCCCAAAGCGGAATATCGGCGGACGATTCTTCAGGATGGGGACGCCGTGGAAGTATTGAATTTTGTGGGCGGCGGCTGAAGAACAGCAACAGCAAAGCCGTAGAGGAGCGATCGTCATGAACAATCAACAGGATCCGTGGACGCTGGGCGGGCACGCCTTTACCTCCCGTTTTATCTTAGGCTCCGGCAAGTATTCCCTGGATTTGATTAAAGCCGCGGTAGAACAGGCTGGGGCGCAAATGATTACTTTAGCGCTGCGCCGCGCCAGTCAGGGCGGCAAGGACAATATATTGGACTATGTGCCGCCGGGCGTTACCCTGCTGCCGAATACTTCAGGCGCCAGGACGGCGGCGGAAGCGGTGCGTATCGCCCGTTTAGCCAGAGAATTGGGCTGCGGCGATTTTATCAAGATCGAAGTGATCCGCGATGCCAAATACCTTTTGCCGGACAATTATGAGACCGTTAAGGCGACGGAGATTTTGGCGCGGGAGGGCTTTGTGGTGATGCCCTATATGTATCCGGACTTGAATGCCGCCAGGGATCTCGTAAGCGCCGGGGCCGCCTGCGTCATGCCTTTGGCCGCCCCGATCGGCTCGAACCGGGGAATTTGCGCCCGTGATTTCATAGAGATCCTGATCCGGGAGATTGATCTGCCCATCATTGTGGACGCCGGGATCGGCAAGCCGTCGCAGGCTTGCGAGGTCATGGAAATGGGGGCGGCCGCCGTCATGGTCAACACGGCAATTGCGACCGCGGGGGACGTCCCGGTCATGGCGGCGGCCTTTAAGCTGGCGATTGAAGCGGGAAGAAGCGCCTATCTGTCGGGTCTGGGCCGGGTATTGGCTAACAGCGCCAGCGCTTCCTCGCCTTTGACCGGATTTTTGCGCGAGGGAGAGGAGTCAGGGGAATGACGGCTATCTTGTCCGATCCCGGAACCTATCTTCCGGATATGGAGATCATCGAATCCGAGCTGTTGGAACAAGTGCTGGCGGCGGCAGCGGCTTTCCAACCGGAGCGCTATAGCGGCGAGGATATACGCCGGGTTCTGAATCAGAGAGAGTGTTCGCCCGAAGACTTCGCGGCGCTTTTATCACCGGCGGCGGCGCCGTTTTTGGAGGAAATCGCGCAAAAAGCGCAGCAGGAAACGAGCAGACACTTTGGCAATTCCGTCTATCTCTTTACGCCGCTGTACTTGTCGAATTATTGCGAGAATTACTGCGTGTATTGCGGCTTCAACAGTCGTAATCGGATCCAGCGGAGCCGTTTGAACCGGGAAGAGATGGAAGCGGAAATGCGGGCGATCGCCGCGACGGGACTGGAGGAAGTGCTGCTCCTGACCGGAGAAAGCCCGCATATGGCGGACGTGGAATATATCGGCGAAGCCTGCCGCTTGGCCCGGAAGTATTTCCGGGTGATCGGCTTGGAAGTCTATCCAATGGACAGTGAAGCCTATGCTTATCTGCACCAATGCGGGGCGGATTTTGTCACCGTTTTTCAGGAAACCTATGATCTGGAGCAATACGGCAAGCTGCATTTAGAGGGGCGCAAACGGGTTTTCCCTTATCGCTTCTACGCGCAGGAGAGAGCGCTGCGCGGCGGCGTCCGGGGGGTCGGCTTCGCGGCGCTGCTGGGGTTGGCGGATTTTCGCCGGGACGCCTTGGCCGCCGGTCTGCACGCCTACTTCCTGCAACGAAAATATCCGCGGGCGGAGATCTCGTTTTCCTGCCCGCGGGTGCGCCCGATCGTGAACCATGACCAGCCGCAGCTGCTTACGGTGACGGAAGCTCAATTATTGCAAGTGGTCATGGCCTACCGCCTGTTTATGCCTTTTGCGGGGATCACGATTTCCAGCCGGGAAAGCCGCCGTTTCCGCGATCACGTGGTCGGCATAGCGGCGACGAAGATTTCCGCCGGGGTAGAGGTAGGGATCGGTGGCCACGCGGGTAAAGCCAAAGGCGACGAGCAGTTTGAGATCGACGACGGGCGCTCGGTGGGCGAAATCTATGAGATGCTCGCTTCCAGGAATATGCAGCCGGTCATGAGCGAATACATTTATCTCGGTTCGGAACAAAAAAAGGGAGTTGCCGCCAACGAATCTTTCAATCCGCCCGGTACAACTCCAAAAAAGTAGGAGAGGGTTAAGATGTAGCTAAAAACCGATCAATGGTACTGATTAACTCATTAATTTCCGGTTTGCTGAGTTGAGCGTCCGCGCCTACGGATTCGCCCTTGTGCTTGAGATCGTTGGTAATCAAGGAAGAAAAAATGATCACAGGCAGCTTCTTCAGCAAGGGATGCTCTTTGATCCTCCGGGTCAGGGTATGCCCATCCATCATGGGCATTTCTATATCGGTAACGACCAGCTGGACGTCCTCGAGAAAATCTGCGCCTTTTTGCGCCACGAGGTTTAATAAATAATCCAGTAATTGCTGTCCGTCGTCAAATATACGCAAATCTGTGTAACCGGCCTTGGAAAGGGTTTCGTTCAGTAATTTCCTGATCAGGATGGAATCGTCGGCTAACGCCACTTTGATGTAGGATCGGTCGAGACTATCAGCTTCGATCAGCATTTTCTCGCTGATTCCGGTATCGGGCGCGATGTCGGTAATGATCTTCTCAAAATCCAGTAAGGAAATGATTTTTTCATTAATGAGCGCGACGCCGATCAAGAGTGAGGATGCCGAACTATCGAAGGATTTGGATATCGCATCCCAGCGAATCCGGTGAATATGGGTGAAATCGTCGATGATGAAAGCGACAGTTAATTTGTTGAACTCACAAATGACCACTTCCGTCGATTCTTTGGCCGGACTCCCGTCGATCACATAAGATAAATCAATTGCCGGAATGACGCGGCTACGCGATAAGAGCAGACCGGCGATCGCCGGATCGGATAAAGGCACTTTCCTCAAGTCTTTAGGAGAGATGTGGAGGACCTCTTTCACCTTGATGACATTAATCGCATAAGATTTGCCATTGACAACAAACTCCAGAAATTCGACTTCGCCTGTTCCTGATTCTTGAAGGATTTGACTCATACGACAGAACTCACTTTCCGAAAATTAAAGAAAGAACAACTGTGAATAGCTTCCTGATATCTTCATCGTCAAACATGAGCCATCGTGCAAGTAAATACATCACTTATATTATTGTTATCGTAAGGCTTTCGCTATTTCTTTAGGCAATTTGAGAAAAAATTATAAAAAAATTTTGCGAGCCGGACGGCGGTCTGCGGATCGGGGAGAAAAAGCTCACCAAGATAAAAAAACAGAAACACCCTGACAGGGCGTTTCCGGGGTGAACAGCCGCGCTTATTCCGCGTTTGGTGTTCCGGCGTTTTTAAGGGACGGCAAAGTTTCGTTCATGCTGCCGGTGCGGTAGCCAAGGAGATCCAGGGAGACATAGGTAAAGCCAAAGGACTTGAAGCGGGTATGGATCGTTTGTCGCTGTTGGCGGTCAGAGAGGATCAGGAAACCATCCTCATCCGTCTCGATCCGGGCCAGATTGCCGTGGCAACGTACCCGCACCTGACGCAAACCCATATCCAGTAAAAGCTGTTCCGCTTGATCGATCATCAGCAGACGTTCCGCAGTGATCGCTTCTCCATAGGGAAAGCGCGAGGAGAGACAGGCGAATGATTGTTTATCCCAGGTGGAAAGACCTATTTCCTGGGAAAGACGACGAATTTCTTCCTTGGTGAGACCGGCCTGACGCAGCGGGCTTTTCACGCCTTGCTCCTTCACGGCGAGGAGTCCCGGACGGTAATCCGCCAGATCGTCCATCGTGGAGCCTTCCGCCACGTGCGCCAGACCGTGGGCGCGGGCGATCGCCCAAACCTTGCCCAGAAGTTCGTTCTTGCACAGATAGCAGCGATTGACCGGGTTTTGTGAGAAGCCTTCGATACTTAACTCCTCCGAGTCGCAAATGATATGTTGAATATGTTCGCTTTGGCAAAAGGCGATCGCTTCATGCAACTCGCGTTGGGGAAAAGAACAGGAGCGGGCGGTGACGGCGACGACGCGATCTCCCAACAGGGTATGCGCCGTTTTCAGCAGGAACGTCGAGTCCACCCCGCTGGAAAAAGCGATGGCTACGCTTCCCAGGGCGGATAAGTCGCGCTGGAGATTTTGGTATTTTTGCTCGGTATTCATGGTATTCACGCGGGGAGGCCCCCTCTATCATTGATTTTTGGCCAAACGAAAGGTTGACGGCGCGATCCGGCTAGCCGCGCTCTTCACAGGCCCGCATGGCGAGGATGGTCTGAGCGATCAGCTCGTCCAATTCCCAGCCCAGCATGGCGGCGCCGCGCTCGATGACTTCACGGGAACAGCCAGCCGCGAAATTGGCGCTCTTAAATTTCTTTTTGACCGATTTCACTTCCAGATCCATGACGCTTTTGGAGGGCCGCATGATCGCCACAGCGCCGATCAGACCGGTGAGCTCATCCGTGGCGTACAATATCTTTTCCATCAGATGTTCCGGGGGAATATCCACCGTCAGAGCGTAGCCGTGGCTGGCAGCGGCGCGGATCAGCCGTTCCTCCAGCCCGCGCTCGCGCATGATCTCCTGTTGCTTGATACAGTGCTGATCGGGGTAGCGCTCAAAATCCAGATCGTGCAGCAAGCCTACGAGCGCCCAAAAATCCGCCTCCTGGCTGAAGCCCAGGGTGTGGGCGAAATAACGCATGACGCCTTCGACGATCTGGGCGTGTTTTAAATGGAAGCCGTCCTGGTTATATTCGCTCAAAAGCGCCCAGGCTTCTTCACGGCTGACGGCCCGACCTGTGTTTAAAATTTCTCCCATGTTCAGAGAACTCCTTCCAGATTCCTCATCGCTTGTCGCAGGGTTTCACGGGGGCAGGCGATATTCATGCGCATAAAGCCGGAGCCGCATTTGCCGAAAGTCCAGCCCTTATGTAGCCAGAGCTTGGCCTGATCGGTAAAGAAAGCGTCCAGCTGCGGATCGCTCAGACCCAATTGGCGGCAATCCAGCCACATCAAGTAGGTGCCTTCCGGCTGGATCAGTTCAATCCGCTTGCCTTGCAGGGCGCCGCGCAGATAGGAAACATTGTCCTCCAGATAGGCTACCAGGGCGTCCCGCCAACTCTGACCGTGGGTATAGGCGGCTTCCGTCGCCACGAGTCCGGCGGTGTTCAGCATATTGTAGCCGTTCATATCGCATTCTTCCTTAAACTTAGCGCGTAATTTCTTATCGGCCACAAAGGTGTTGGCTACTTGCAGACCGGCGAGATTGAAGGTTTTGGTCGGCGCGGTACAGGTGATGGTTCTATCGGCTAAAGCGGCGTCCAGATCGGCGAAAACGATGTGGTGGTAGCCGGAATAGACGAAATCGGAATGGATCTCGTCCGCCAGAATATAGACGCCGTGTTTCAGGCAAATAGCTCCCATGCGGCGAAGCTCTTCCCGCGTCCATACCCGCCCCACCGGATTATGGGGGGAGCAAAGGAGGAACAACTTGACCCGGTTTTTGATGATGAGGGTTTCAAAATCGTCAAAGTCGATCTCATAGCGACCGCGGACGAGATGCAGTTCGTTGACGACGAGACGGCGGCGGTTGGTTTGCACGGTAGTCATGAAGGGATAATACACCGG
>JAITOS010000076.1 GCA_031289815.1 Peptococcaceae bacterium
CCATGATGGAGCCGGTGGCCGAGTTGGAGAAGGCGCGGGGATGAGCCGGAGGAGAGGGAACGCTTTTGAGAGGCGGAATTTTCAGGTGAAAGAATTTTAGGCGAAAGAACATAGAACAAAGAATAATGAATGCGCTGGAAATGAAATGCTGAGGGGGATGGATGTGCCTAAACAAGATTGGCGGAAAGTTTTGGTGATCGGATCGGGCCCGATTGTGATCGGTCAGGCGGCGGAATTCGACTACGCGGGGACGCAGGCCTGTCGGGCTTTGCGGGAAGAGGGAATTGAAGTGGTGCTGGTGAATTCCAATCCGGCGACGATCATGACTGACCGGGAAGTGGCGAACAAGGTCTATATTGAACCGATCACCCTGGAAACGCTGGTGCGCGTGATTGAACGGGAGAAGCCGGACGGTCTGCTGGCGAATATGGGTGGGCAAACCGGCCTGAATATGGGTTTCCAATTGGCGCAGAACGGCATTTTAGAGCAGACGGGTGTGACCATGCTGGGGACGACGCCGCAGAGTATCCAGAAAGCGGAAGACCGGGAGAGCTTTCGTTCCCTGATGTACGAGATCGGGGAAGCGGTTCCGCCCAGCGGCATTGTGGAAAATGTGGAAGACGCTTTGCTCCTGATCGAGGAGATCGGCTATCCGGTGATTATCCGTCCGGCCTTTACTTTAGGCGGGACCGGCGGCGGGATTGCCAACACGCGGGAAGAGCTTATTGAGATTGCCAAGACGGGTCTGCGGGCGAGCCTGATCGGCCAGATTCTGGTGGAACGCAGTGTGACGGGCTGGAAAGAAATCGAGTTTGAAGTGCTGCGGGATAGCTTAGGGGATTGTATCACCGTTTGTCATATGGAAAATATCGATCCGGTAGGCGTGCACACCGGCGACAGTATCGTGGTCGCGCCTTGCCAAACGCTGACCGACCGGGAGGTTCAAACCTTGCGCTCCGCTTCCCGCAAGATTGTCAGCGCCCTGGGGATTGTGGGCAGCTGTAATATTCAATTCGCCCTGCACCCGGAAAGGCTGGAATATGTCGTGATTGAGGTCAATCCGCGGCTCAGCCGCTCCAGCGCTCTGGCTTCCAAGGCGACGGGGTATCCGATTGCCAAGATCGCCGCGAAGCTGTCGATCGGCTATCATTTATCGGAATTGACTAACGCGGTGACGGAAAAGACCTCCGCCTGTTTTGAACCGGCGTTGGATTATGTGGTGGTCAAGATCCCCCGCTGGCCCTTTGATAAATTCACGGAGGCCGACCGCACCCTGGGGACGCAAATGAAAGCGACCGGCGAGGTCATGGGTTTGGGGCGCAATATTGAAACCGCGCTGCAAAAGGCGATTCGCTCCCTGGAAATCAAAATCTTCGGACTGTTGCTGCCGGAATTCGAACAGCTGGGGGATGAGGAACTCAGACCGCTGTGTATCCAGGCCCATGACCGGCAGCTCTTTTGTCTGGCGGAAGCGCTCCGCCGAGGCTGGACGGTGGAGGAACTGGCGGCTATCAGCCATTGGAATCCGTATTTTCTGGGCGTGATTGCGCGTTTGGTGAAGACGAGCGGCGAACTGGCGCTCGCTCCTTGGGATGAGAATTTGCTGCGCAAGGCGAAGAAGCTGGGGTTTGCGGACCTGGAGATCGCCCGTCTGTGGCATTGCAGTGAGGAAGAGGCGTATCGCTTCCGTCTAAAACAGGGAATGCTGCCGGTATTTAAGACGGTGGACACCTGCGCGGGTGAGTTTGAAGCGGTCACTCCCTACTATTATTCCAGCTATGATCAGGAAGATGAAGGCCGGGACAGTCAACGGCGTAAAATCGTGGTTCTGGGTTCCGGGCCGATCCGGATCGGACAGGGGATCGAGTTTGACTATTGCTCGGTACACGCCGTACTGGCTTTGCGTCGGGCGGGGATTGAAAGCGTCATTATCAATAACAATCCGGAAACCGTCTCTACGGATTTTGACACCGCGGATCGTTTGTACTTTGAACCGCTGACGCTGGAGGATGTGACCGCCGTTCTGGAAAAGGAAAAACCGGAAGGGGTGGTCGTGCAATTCGGCGGCCAAACGGCCATTGGTTTGGCGAGACCTTTAGCGGAAAGAGGGTACCGCATTCTGGGGACTTCGGTGGAAGATACGCACCGGGCGGAGGATCGCAGCGTCTTTGATCAGGTGTTGCAGCAGATTGGGGCGAAACGGCCGCGGGGCGCTTGGGCGAGCAATGATGAAGAAGCGGCGAAGGTGGCGCATTTGATCGGTTTTCCTTTAATGGTGCGCCCTTCCTATGTCCTGGGCGGTCGGGCGATGGAAATCGTCTACGAAAAATCTGAGCTCAAGGAAGTCGTCTACCGGGCGATGCAGGAATCCCCCGGGCAGGAAATTTGGCTGGATCAGTTCCTGATCGGTACGGAAATCGAGGTTGACGCCGTCACGGACGGAGAGACGGTATTTATTCCGGGGATCATGGAGCACGTGGAAAGAGCCGGTGTCCACTCCGGCGATTCGATTGCGGTTTACCCGCCGCAGACGATTTCCAAAGCCACGGAACATCGGGTAGAACAATTGACGATTGAGTTGGCCAGAGCGCTGAAGATTCGCGGTCTGTTAAATATCCAGTTTGTCTTGGCCCAAGGGGAAGTCTATGTGTTGGAAGTCAATCCCCGTTCCAGCCGCACGGTGCCGTTTCTGAGCAAGGTGACGGGTGTGCCGATCGTGGATCTGGCGACCCAGGCCATTCTGGGGAAATCGCTGACACAGCTGAAAATACCGCATGGCTTGGGTCCGGTGGCCGATAAAATTGCGGTCAAAGCGCCGGTGTTTTCCTTCTCCAAGCTGTTGCAGGTAGAACCTTCCCTGGGGCCGGAGATGAAATCGACCGGCGAGGTGATGGGCTGGGATTACAGCTTTGAGAAAGCGCTGTACAAGGCGTTGCTGGCGGCGGGGATTTCTATGGTGACTCACGGCTGTATCCTGGTGACCCTGGCGGATCGGGATAAAGACGAAGGCGTGTCTCTGATGGAGCGCTTCAGCAATCTGGGATTCCGGATTATGGCTACGGAAGGGACGGCGGCGAAGGCGAAGGCGCGGGATATTCCCATAGAGCTCGTGTCCAAGCTGCATCAGGGATCAACGGAGATTTTAGACGCGATTCGCGATCAGCGCGTACAATGTGTGATCAATACGACGACCCACGGGCGGCTTCCGGCCAGCGACGGCTTCGCGATCCGCCGCGCCGCGGTGGACAGGGGGATTCCTTGCTTTACCAGTCTGGATACGGCGGCGGTTTGGCTGCATACTCTGGAAAATATGCTGCCGAATATCATGCCGCTGGCGGAGGATCGCCGAACGGTTCAAATACCCAGATTTGGCGTGGAAAAGAAGGGGTGAAAACGGTGTTGACGAATATGCGCGTGATCGCTCATGAGCGTTTGGGAGACGATGTGAATATACGCCGCTTGGTATTGGAGGGCGAGGCCGCGGCTGAAGCACAGCCGGGTCAGTTTTTACATATCCGGGCGGCGGACGCGCTGGATCCTCTATTGCGTCGGCCTTTGAGTATCGCGGCTATTGATAGAAGCCAGCGCCGCTTAACGGTTCTCTACCGGATCAAGGGACGCGGTACCCAGGTGCTGGCCGCCGTGCCGGTGGGGGGGATGCTGGATGTCTTGGGGCCCTTGGGCCGGGGATTTCAGGTTCCGTCAACGGGAGAACTGATCCTGGCGGCGGGCGGTATTGGCGTTTTTCCCTTATTAGCGCTGGCGGCAGCGGCGGCAGAGCGGCAAGTAAAGACGACCTTATTTTGGGGCGGCGAGGACCGGGCCTTTTTTGACAACGCCGGTCTGAGGCTGTGGCGGGACTTGGGAACGCCGTTGTCTTTAGCGACGATGGACGGGAGCTTGGGCAGGAAAGGTTTGGTCACGGAGCTGTTAGGGTTGTGGTGGCAGGAGCGGACGGCGGCGAAAGAGCCAGTGTTTATGGCCGCCTGCGGGCCAGCCGGTATGCTGAAAGCGGTCAGCCTGTGGGCGCAAACGAAGGCGGTTTCCCTGGAGGTCTCTCTGGAGGAAAGAATGGCCTGCGGTCTGGGAGCCTGTTTGGGATGCGCTTGTCAGGGTCGCGATTCGGAAGGGCGGCTCAAGAATCTAAAGGTCTGCACCGACGGCCCGGTTTTTAAAGCGGAGGAGGTAGAGTGGGATGCCGGTTGATTTGCGCGTATCCCTGGCGGGGATTGATTTTCGCAACCCGGTGCTGACGGCTTCCGGTACCTATGGTTTTGGGAAGGAATACGCTCCGTACTGTCCGTTGGCAGAACTGGGCGGGATCGTGGTCAAAGGGATTACCCCGGAACCCAGAGCGGGCAACCCGGTACCCCGGCTGGCGGAGACTCCCGCCGGAATGCTGAACGCCATCGGCCTGGAAAATCCGGGCCTGGAGGCTTTTATAGCCCATGAATTACCCAGATTAAAAGCATTGCCGACCGCGGTGATCGCCAATATTTCCGGTTTTAGCGTGGAGGATTATCGCTTCATGGCTCGGTCGCTGCAAAGAGATTCCGGACTGGCGGCCTTGGAGGTCAATATCTCCTGCCCGAACGTCAAACAGGGGGGGATGGCCTTTGGGACGGACCCCGCCGCCGCGGAGGCGGTCATAGCGGCAGTGCGGGCGGAAACCGATCTGCCGGTCATCGCCAAGCTCTCTCCCAATGTGACGGATATCGTGCTGCTGGCCAAGGCCGTACAACGCGGCGGCGCTGACGCGATATCCCTGATCAACACCCTGCTGGGGATGAGCGTGGATATTGAAAACCAGCGTCCGGCTTTGGCTAATACCTTTGGCGGCCTGAGCGGACCGGCCATCCGTCCGCTGGCGGTGCGCATGGTCTGGCAGGTAGCGCAGGCCGTGGAGCTGCCGCTGATCGGCATGGGCGGCATTACCGTCTGGCAGGACGCGGTGGAATTTTTGCTGGCGGGCGCCAGTATGGTCAGTGTAGGCACCGCGAATTTTATGAATCCTCAAGCGCCGCTGGATATTCGGCGCGGCATAGAGGCATACTGCGAACGGAAGGGAATCGCGGCTGTCAGTGAGTTGACGGGCCGGGCTTTGAGAGGAAAGGGATGAAGATGGTTTTGGCGGATGAGCGGAACAAGAAGGTCATGGTGGCGATGGATGTGGACAGCCGAGAACAGGCGCTGCTGATTGCCCGGCAATTGCAGGGCGGCGGCTGCTGGCTGAAAGTAGGGCTGGAACTCTTTTGTCATTATGGCGAGGGCATCGTCAGGGATTTTCAGGCGCTGGGCTTTCCGATCTTTCTGGACTTGAAACTCCACGATATTCCCAACACGGTGGAAAGAACGGTCAAGATCTTGGGGGCCTTGGGGGTGGAGATCATCAATGTCCACGCCGGCGGCGGGTATGAGATGATGGCCAGAGCGGCGGACGCGGCGCGTCAGATCGGGGAAAACACGGGCAAAGAGCTGAAGGTGATCGGGGTCACGGTGCTGACGAGCTTGACGGAAGGGCAATTGCAAGCGGAGACCGGGGTGGCAAGAGGTTTGCAGGAGCAAGTGACCTCTCTGGCGCAATTGGCGCAAAAGGCGGGCTTGGACGGGGTCGTCGCTTCCGCGCGGGAGGTGACGGTTCTCCGCCAGACGTTGGGCGAGGAATTTCTGTTGGTCACGCCGGGTATTCGCCCGCCCAGCGCGGAGCATCAGGATCAGGCCAGAGTCAGTACGCCGCTGCAAGCCTTGGCGGACGGCAGCTCCTTTCTCGTGGTGGGGCGGCCCATCACCCAGGCGGAAAATCCGCGGCAGGCGTTAGAGGCTCTGTGGGGCTAAGGGGCGCGGTTAGCGGATCGGTGATATTCATTGCATGAGCGTAGCCTGGGTGCGGGGTGTGCGGACTTGCTGTCGGCGTTTTGCTTCTGTTGGAGCAAAAGAAAGGAGGAGGGCGATGAGCGAAAACCGAGACTACGCAAAACAGACCGAGCCTGAATATAAAGTGCGGAGTTACAACTGGAAAACGGCAATCGGATTGCAGCAAGTGGATGGGCTTACGCCGTCGAAATATCTGATTGAAACCGCCAACTCGAATATCAGCGGAGAGATTTCGCTTGCCGAAGCGGAGCGGCGTATCGCGGAATACTACGAGCAAAAGCCGGCGCTCTCCGACGAAGAAAAACGAAGCGAGGAGGCCGACAAGGTTGCGACTCACATCGCGCAGATTCTCGCAAATAAGACGTTCAAACTTGCGCCGATTGAATTACTCGCTATTCATCGTCAACTGTTTGACGGCGTCTTCGAGCACGCCGGAAAAATTCGCGACTGCAATATGTCAAAAAGCGAATGGGTTTTGGGCGAAGAGTCGGTTGTTTATGATGATTACAGAATGGCGCGAGAATCCCTTGAGTACGATTTTGAAAGAGAAAAAGCGTTTGACTATTCAAAGCTAGACGAGCGGCAAACCATTGAGCATATTGTGAAGTTTATCGCGGACTTATGGCAAATTCACGCGTTCCGCGAGGGCAATACGCGTGCAATTGCCGTGTTCACGATAAAGTATCTCCGCACGTTCGGCTACGACGTGACGAACGACACGTTTGAAAAACATTCGTGGTATTTCCGCAACGCGCTTGTGAGAGCGAACTACAACAACCGCAAAGACGGGATTGTCGCAACGCGAGTCTATCTCACTCACTTCTTTGAGAATCTGTTTTTCGGCGGAAAACACGAACTGCGGAACAGGAGTTTGCACGTGCGGGAGGGAAATGCATAATGAACGTGTTTTCAATACCGCTCTCTGCGGCTCATTTTTCGGCTTATTGTAATAGCCGCTTCCCTTCCGTTTTAGGTATCACAGACGGTTGCGCTCCCCGCTTCGCCGGTTTCATAAACCGCTCGGCGCGTCCTTTGTCGTCCTCATATTTTTCGTAAACTTTTCGTTAGTTGCCGCATTGCGCGAAGGGTTGTTTGCCGCGCTAATATAATACGTCATCGGTGTCCGTCATGAGCCGCTTGCCCTCATCAGAATGTACGATGTATAATAAAATAGCGGCTTACGCTGGTGGTGAGCGAAAAACAACAGCAGCGCGTCCGGCTTCTGCGGGGTTAAATTCACAGAGAAAGCGCGTTGCGCAAAGAAGGGATGATGGATTCATGAAAGGGTATGGAATGATTTCGGTAGGCAAACCCGGCTGGCTGGACAAAGAAAGACCGGCGTGCGGGCCGTTGGACGCGATCATCAAGCCTACGATCGTGGCCCCCTGTACCTCGGATACCCATACGATGCACGGGGGATCCGGCCCCAAAGAAAATCTGATCTTGGGCCATGAAGCGGTAGGTACCGTGGTAGAAGTGGGGGCGCTGGTACAAAAGTTCAAACCCGGTGATTTTGTGGTTGTACCCTGCGTCACGCCGGATTGGACGGCCCTGGGCGTCCAGGGAGGGAAGTCCGTCGCCCATGACACCCGCTTGTTTGGCAGTTTTAAATTTTTGGGTTCCAAAGACGGGGTGTTCGGGGAAGTTTTCCATGTGAATCAGGCCGACGCCAATCTGGTGGTGCTGACCGAGGGAGTTTCCCCGGAAGCGGCGCTGATGACCGTGGATATGATGTCCACGGGTTTTCATGGGGTGGAAATGGCGGAAATCGGTTTTGGCGATACGGTGGTCGTCATCGGTATCGGCCCTGTGGGGCTGATGGCGGTGGCAGGGGCGGCTCTGCGGGGTGCGGGACGGCTCATCGGCATCGGTACGCGCCCGAATTGCGTGAAAATCGCGCGGGAGTACGGCGCGACGGACGTCATCAGCTATAAGGACGGAGATATTGTCCAACAGGTGCTGGAGCTGACCGGCGGCGGCGCGAATAAGGTGATCATCGCGGGCGGCGGCCAGGAAACCTTCGGGCAGGCCGTCAGTATGACAAAGGAAATGGGAACTATTGCCAACATCAGCTTCTTCGATGTGGCCCACACCCTCTCTATGCCCGCGCTGGCTTGGGGACTGGGCATGGCCAGCAAGGATATCCGCGGCGGCTTCTGTCCCGGCGGCGCGCTGCGGATCGCCAAAATGATGGAATTGATCAAGTGCGGGCGGGTGGATACGACGAAGCTCATTTCCCATACCTTCCGCGGTTTTGAGAAGATGGAGGACGCTTTCCGCCTGATGGATGAGAAAACGCCGGATCTGATCAAGCCGATCGTCTATATGGATTAGAAAGTAAGGATCCCTCTGTAAAAGGCCGTCCTTCTCCGGCGGAAGCGCCGGGGGTGAAGGACGGCCTTTGCTGTGTCTTGAGAGGGGCAGCGCTGGCAAGCTGGCTGGCAGAAGCCATACAAAAATAATCCTGAATTGTGTAACAATAAAATAGGACTTGTAATAACCATATAGAAGGTTTAGAATTAAAGCAAAGAGAATCAAGAGACTTACTTTATAGATTCACCTCATAGTTTTTCGTACAGAGGAAAGGCAGAAACCCTGTAATACATCTGACGTTTGTATAATTGTCCATAGCAAAAAACCGAAAGGGAGGCCCCCAAAAAACGGGAGCCTTCCTTTACTTTGTTTTGGCGGCAAGGTCCCAGGACTCGGAACACTTATCCATCGCTCGCTGCGGCAACCAGGGTTCTACATTGTGTAACAACAAGATAGGACGTGAGATCACTATAAAGCAGCACTACCTTGAAACTATGGAAGCGAGAGCTTCGACAGGAGAAACAGCGGTTTCTGAGTACAGGTTCAGTATCGGTTCTTAGCGGGCGTTTAATCTTCACTGAATGATCGAGCCGATGGCTATAAGGCTCGCGAGGAAAAAGGAAACGCCCGTATCATCATAAAAAAGAGAAAGTAAGAACAAAAAAGTAGAGAGAGGGGAACACACACTATGAAAGAAAACACTTTACAAAGAATCGGTCAGACCAAATGGGCGAGAAAGCTGCTCATCATCCTGATGACGGCGATCCTCATGCTCAGCGCCTCAGCCGCCGTCACCTTGGCGGCGCCGCCCACCGGCCCCGGTCTGTCCGGCGTGGCGGACACCCCGCTGTTCGGTACCATCACCATCGACGGCATCGAATGGATCAAGATCCGGGAACAAGCACAACCAACAGCAACAGAATTGGGAGAGCTTTATGCCATGCTCATGCCGGTGAAAGTTCTGCCGGGGAATGCGATATACTACGCCGCCAGTCATAGCATCAGCAGCCCGGTGACGTATTACAAAAGCTCTACCCTGCGCTCCACCATCAACAACTGGTACGCAGGCGCGAATATCCCGACCATTAAGGCCTTCGCGATGAGGAATTATTTCAACTATGTCGGCCATACGGAATATCTCGACAACGCCGGTAAAGCAAGCGACACCAATACCGGGATCTACTATGAACTGGCTGGTAACGTAACCGCGGATACAGCGTTCGCGCTGACCTATACCGAGGCGAACAGTATAGGGTATGCAAATTTCAACTGGCTGGAGGGAGGGCCCAGGGACACTAAATCGTATTTCCTGCGGACGGTCTATACTGGTACTATCTGGGGCGCGCGGGGCTGGGTTACAAGCCCCCGGGGCTGGGGTTACATCAACATCAACGATAATGCCTACGTCCGCCCAGCCATCTGGGTGTATCAAGGGCCGAAAACGCCTGAACCGCAGATTCTGAGCCT
>JAITOS010000139.1 GCA_031289815.1 Peptococcaceae bacterium
ACGCCCGCCGGGGAATTCATCAAAGCGCGGGAGCTGGGGGCCATCATCAATCTGGACGACATCAGCCATATCGATTTTTTAGAAAAAACCGCCGGTCTGCCGGAACGGCTTTGCCTGCGCTATAATCCGGGACAGATGCGCGGCGGCGGCAACGCCATCATCGGCAAGCCCCAAGAAGCCAAATACGGTTTGACCAGGGAACAGCTGTTCCAAGCCTACCGCCTCCTGCAAGAGAAGGGCGTGCGGCGCTTCGGACTGCACACCATGATCATCTCCAATGAACTTGACATCGGCTGTTTTGTGGAGACGGCGAATATGCTGTTCGACCTGGCGCTAGAGATCCATCAGCAATTGGGAATCCGCCTGGAGTTTCTGAATTTTGGCGGCGGGATCGGCATTCCCTACCATCCGGAACAGGAAGCGGTAGACATCAAAAAATTAGGAGAGCTGCTCCGGCAAGCCTACGAGGAAAAGATCGTCCCGGCGGGGCTTCATCCCTTGCGCCTGATGATGGAACTGGGGCGGAGCATTACCGGGCCTTACGGCTATCTGGTCAGCCGCGTCCTGCACAAGAAGGACATCTACAAGCATTACGTCGGCCTGGACGCCTGCATGGCGCACCTGATGCGGCCCGCGCTGTACGGCGCTTATCACCATTTGACGGTGGTGGGCAAAGAAAACGCGCCCCTGGACCATATCTATGACGTCACTGGGAGCCTGTGCGAGAATAATGATAAGTTTGCCGTGGATCGTCCACTGCCGGAGATCAATGTCGGCGATATCGTCGTGATCCATGACAGCGGCGCGCACGGCCACGCGATGGGCTTTAACTATAACGGCAAGCTGCGTTCCGCCGAGCTTTTGCTGAAAGAGGACGGCTCGGTGCAACGCATCCGTCGGGCGGAGACGATAGAGGATTATTTTGCCACCCTGGATTTCACAGGGATATAAGCCGCTAAACGAAAAACAGAGGAGGGCGCAGCGATGATAGCCGCCAAGATCAGTGAAAATTTAAAACAATCCTCCCTGATCCGGGCCATGTTTGAAGAAGGGGAGAGGATGCGCCGGAAGGTCGGCGCGGAGTATGTCTATGACTTTTCTTTGGGCAATCCGGATCCGGAACCGCCGCGGGAGTTTAAGGACGCCTTGAAAACGCTGGTATTGCAAGACCCGCCGGGACTGCACGCCTATATGAACAACGCGGGTTATCCCGACGTCCGGGAAAAAATCGCGGCCCAAATCAACGCGGAAACCGGCAGGAAGCTGACCTTTCAGCATATCGTGATGACCTGCGGCGCGGGCGGCGGTTTAAACGTCGTCCTCAAGACCCTCCTGAATCCCGGCGAGGAAGTGATCGTCTTTACCCCGTATTTCGGCGAGTACCGATTCTATATCGGCAATCACGGCGGCCGGATGGTGGAGGTTCCTTCCCATCTGGAGAGCTTCGAGCCGGATCTGGCGCGTTTAGAGAAAAGTATTACGCCGCAGACCAAAGCGGTTCTGATCAATTCGCCCAACAATCCTACGGGCGTGGTCTACAGTGAAAAAATATTAAAAGAGATGGCCGGGATTCTGGCGAAAAAGGAGCGCGAATTCCACAGCAAAATCTGTCTCCTGGCTGATGAGCCCTATCGCAAGCTGGTCTATGACGATGTTCGCTTGCCGCAAATATTCAATATCTTTCCGCACGCCATCGTCGTGAATTCTTTCAGTAAGTCACAGTCTTTACCGGGCGCGAGAATCGGTTATATCGCCGTCAGCGACCAGCTGGAGGACGCGCCCGCCTTAGTGGACGGGCTGGTCTTCGCCAACCGGACGCTGGGCTTTGTGAACGCGCCGGGGCTTTTCCAGAAGGCGACGGCAATGGCGCTGGACAGCGTCGTCGATAAGGGGATTTACGAGGAACGGAGAAATATTCTGTATCAGCACCTCATCAAGCTCGGTTTTACCTGTGTGAAGCCGCAGGGAGCGTTCTATTTGTTTCCCAAGGCCTTGATTGAGGACGATATGAAGTTTAAGGATCAGGCTTTGAAGCACAATCTTCTCATTGTTCCGGGGCGGAGCTTTGGCTGTCCCGGCTATTTCCGGCTGGCGTATTGCGTCAGTTTGCAAACCATAGAACGCTCGTTACCGGCTTTTGAAGCGCTGGCGCGGGAGTTTTAGCGAACTTGCTTGCCGATACAGGCAAAATCATTGACATTGCACCTTTCATGGTTATACAATACACTTGAAGAGGCTGGTTTATATGGCGCAAATTAGTATTCGCTTGGATGACGATGGATACACTTTCTACCTGGAAAGGTGAATAATATGTTCAAAAGACAGAAAATCTATCTTGACACAAGTGCAATCAGTCATTTAGACCAACCCGGTAAGCCGAGCGAGTACGAGTATACGCATCTGTTTTGGCGCGACATAGACAGGTACGACATATACATCTCGGAAGTGGTTGTGCGTGAGTTGAGCAAATGCGATGACGAGAAAGCCGCGAAACTGTTCGGGTTCGTTTCCGACGTTCAATATACATTGCTTGATAAGACCCACGAGATTTACGCGCTTGCGGACAGGATCATTCAGCGTAAGGTATTGCCGCCTAGGAGCATTGAGGATGCTCGGCACATCGCCCACGCCTTGGCGGTAGAGTGCGATTACCTTGTTACTTGGAATATGAACCATTTAGCGAACATCGAAACCAATGAGGGTGTACGATTGCTAACATTCGACTTAATGCGAAAGCCGATACTGATAATACCACCGTCAATGCTTGTAAAAAAGGAGGAATCCGATAATGAGGACGCTTGAAATCTCAAAAGACTTCACGCTTGAAGACATTCGCAAAGTCCGTGACTACTCATATTACCGTTGCCTTGAGATTGGCGATGAGGCATACGAAAAAGAGGCGAGAGAGGACTACTTGAAAGGTATGGCTATACTCAACCGAGTGAAAGCTAAAACGAAACAGAAGCTCAACACAGGAGTATAATAAGTATTGTACTGGCGGGGCGGAGTTTTGGCTGTCCCGGTTATTTCCGGCTGGCGTATTGCGTCAGTTTGCAAACCATAGAACGCTCGTTACCGGCTTTTGAAGCGCTGGCGCGGGAGTTTTAGGTTGTTTTCCTCTGTCTCTGGGATCTTCAGAATTCAACATCATAAATCATGAAGGCTGCAACGCGGAGTTGCTCCGGCGGAGCCGCTCTCTCAGCGAGTATGCGGCGTTTGTGGCGCAGGTACGCCGTGGCACGGCGGCAAAGCAACCGCTGGAAACGGCAGTCAAGAACGCAATAAGGTATTGTTTGGCGAATGACGTCATGGGGGAATTTCTCCCGAGTTTGACAGATCAATAACCAAAAAGGTTGCTAAAAAACCCGCAGGGAATTGAACTCCAGCGGGTTTTTTTAGTTGCATTCCCCGCTGTAATGTTGTATAATTAAATAGATATATACAACGTATAGGAGGGGCTATGTTCATAGAATGCGTGAAAAACAACGGAACGGACTACCTGCGCGTCACGGAAGTGTTCCGCGACGAGAGCGGCGAGGTTCCTAAATGCAGACGGAGAGTCCTAAGGAACGTGGGTCCGCTTTCGCGGTTCGACGACGGGAAGCCGGAGTATCTGAAGCGGCTCAGGGAATCGTTCAGGATCGGCTCGCCCATCATTGAAAGTTTGTCCGAACTCTATGGCGCCAAGCCCGCGCGCAGAACGGTACGCTTTGAGTGTGACCTCGAAAACGCCGCCGACTGCTA
>JAITOS010000083.1 GCA_031289815.1 Peptococcaceae bacterium
GGACTAAACTTGAGCGACGAATGGAACCATTTATTTCCGTCGTTTCTGGGGATTACTGAAACCAGTTTCCGAACGGCGATGGAAGCCGTGTGGCAAGAGAAAATGGAGATCGCCCCCAAGCTGGCGGCGACGGCTGACAAAGAGAATTTGGCTGCGGTGATTTCTCAATATTCGCTGGAAAACAGCACCGTCACACTAAACATAGATGGCTTTGATTTTAGCTATAAAAACGTGATGGCTATCATGCACATCTATAAGGGAGAAAATGCTGCCTGTCTCTATCTGCATCCTCCAACCTTCGAGTCGGTCAATATGAGAGCCGCTGCCGCCCAATTAATAGCAGAGAATACCATGTCCACAGCGGCGGCGGAGAAATTTGTGGAGATTTATGAGAAGGATCTTTATGCCAGAGCGATGGAAGAGGCCGCCCATGAAACGACGCTGTACGTGCGGCAATTCTATTCCAAGGCGCTCGGAATCAGCGTTTCTCCAGAGAAGCTCGAGCGGATACTTCAGGAATTGAACGATCAAGCGAAACTATTCAGAGTGCTGGCGACCGTCCCCGCCGAATCCTTTAAAGATTCGTTTCAAGAGACCATCCGCGCCTTTACCGAAGTCGCCTGGAAATATAATAAGCAAGTGGACGTCGCCGGACTCGTCAAGGGCTGGAACGCTTACTTGAAGTATAGCAAGAGTGATTTCGCCGATCTTTCTGGCTATGAGATCAAGACAGCGGTGGATATCCGCGCTTGATTCTTCCCGCTTAATTTTGATGGCGATTATGTCGCGGAGCAGTTCAAAAGGCTTGGAGCCGCGCTGAATACGGTTGCTAAAATCCAGGACGCCATTGACAAGCTGGCCGATTTACCGCAGGACGACATGGAATAGTGCTTCGGGTCAAATTGCCTTGAAGCGGGGATATAAAAAAGACGGGGAGCAACCGGCGCACTGCTGATCCCGAAAACGAACAATTGAAGCCGTTGCAACTAGGACTAAAGACCCAAATTTCGCAAAAATAATCAAAAAAACGTTGACAATATAGCGCGAAGGTAGTAGAATACGGACAGATAAAGAAAACTTTCCTCAAGGAAAGATGACAACCGCATAAAATCAGATTGAAAAGGCAAAGCAGTCGAAAGACTGTGACGCAAAGCTAAAGGGTCTAAGGGATCATTCCGAGAGGGATGAGCCAATGATAGCCAGTTGCCGGAATGATGAAGCGCGTAAAGACGGATGTTCCTGAATAGGAGGTCTGGAAGCTGACGTGTAAGACAAATCGAAGGCAACTGAAGAGTTGTTTTTTTGTTACCCACAGTGAACCAGTCATTCAGGACAATCCCGGGTAGGGCGCGAGGGATGATCGCGGCGATCATCCTGGACCTTACGGCAGCAAGCGTTCGGGCAGACAGGAACAGCCACAAACGGGATTGCAAGAGAAAACGGATATCGTACCATCGCCAAGCAGATGGGGGATATCCGTTTTTTATTAAACTTTTGAAAATACTTTCCTTAAAAAGATTTCATTCCATCCGCCGCCGTTATCAGGTATAATGACAGACAGGAGAAAGAAAGGTGATGGGCTTATGGGACTGATTTTGTCGGGAGAAATCCAGGGGATCACCGTTTGTGAAAAAAACGGTCAGGGAGGTCTAACCTCTTGTCAGGTAAAAGAACGCAATGTGCTGTCTACGGTGTATGGAGATTTTGTACCCCGCTATTCCCGGCCCGATTTCCGGCGTAAGGACCGGAGCGCGCTGACCTTTTTTGATAACGGCAGCGTCAAGAGCATTGAACTGGAAGAGCAGAGCCCCGTAAGGACGCCGCTGGGGGTATGGGAGGCGGAGTTCATTACCTTTGATGAAGCGGGGAACCTGAACAGTATCTTCCCGCGCAACGGCAAGCTCGGCTTCGCCTGGTCGGAGGATGATGAAGCGACGCTGGTTCCGGCCTATGATTTTTCGCTGCCTTGCGGCTCGTTTCGCGCCAAATTGATCAGCGCGCGCTTTTTCCCCAGCGGCGCTTTAAGATGCGTGACTGTCTGGCCGGACGAGCGGCTCGAATTGACGACGCCGCTGGGACCGCTGCCGGTACGCATAGGCTTCCGGCTGCACGAGGACGGCAGTCTGGCGGCGGCGGAGCCTGATCGGCCGGTGAAGGTCACAACGCCTATCGGCGAAATCACTGCCTATGATTCCGCGGCGGTGGGGCTGGACGCCAGCAGCGGTTCGCTGCGCTTTGATCCTCAAGGGACGTTGCGCTCGCTGGCCACCGCCGGCAGTCTGACGATCAGGAATCTGAAGACCGGCGAAGAGGAAGCCATCGTTTCACAACCGTTGGCGGGCTTCTCTGAATGCACCCAGCTGGGGCCGCTGTTCATCCGCTTTGAGGGAGAAGCGGTCTATGTGGACGACGGCGCGGGGGAGAAACGCTACGAGCGGGGAGGCTATGCGTTTGACGCGGACTTCGACGCCGAGGCGGCGGACGGTTTCAGCTGTGCGGGCGGCTGCGACAGCTGCGCTTCCGGCGGTTAGTCGGAGGACAGAATAGCGAAACGCCGACTTGCCAATGGCGGCGAA
>JAITOS010000121.1 GCA_031289815.1 Peptococcaceae bacterium
GTTTCAGGCGGTCATGCCCTGGCTCGGCTATACGCTCGGTTCACGGTTCGCCGATAAAATCATCGCGGTCGATCATTGGATTGCTTTTTTACTGCTCGCCTTGATCGGCGGTAAGATGATCAAAGAGAGCTTCGCGCCGGGCTATGTGAGCGACGGGGCGGAGGCGTCCCTGAAATTCAGAGATATGCTGCCCTTGGCGCTGGCGACCAGTATCGACGCTTTGGCCGTGGGGGTGTCCTTCTCTTTTCTAAACGTTCATATCGCCCCGGCGGTGGCCTTCATCGGTCTGATCACCCTGGGACTGTCGATGCTGGGGATTGGCATCGGCCATGCTTTTGGAATCAAATTCAAGTCCAAAGCGGAATTCATCGGCGGCGCGATTCTCATTCTGATGGGGCTGAAAATATTGCTGGAGCATCTCGGCGTGATCTTTACCTGAGCTTTGCCAGCAGTCATCAGGCTGTTTCGCTGGTCAGACAACCTGGGAGGGGCCAATTGCCCTGATTGCAGCTGATTTCCCATCTTTGACGGAAAAATAACAGACAAAAGACAGGGAGGAAAACGATTGAAAGACGAATTGCTGACATATGTAAATGAAACATTCCCAGGGCTGAAACATCCTGTCTGCATCCGCTTTGAATTGGGCGCGTCCTTAAAGAATGGCTCAGATGAGAGGTTAAAGCAAGTATATGATCGGGCCGCCAGGATATTTGAAAGCCTGTTTGAGCAAGGGCAAAGGATCTTTTTGCTGATCAAAGACTGGGAAACGGCGGATCCGCTGGACGAGGAGGAGAGTACTGGGTATATCTACAGGCTTTTGCGCAATCAGCCGTTTGAATCGGAGCGGATCGAAGAGGAAGATCCGGGAAAAAACACCGGGTTAGCAAAAAATACCTATTGGCAAAGCATTTTAGCGACGCGGGTAGAGCGGCTTGCCTGGAAAAAGATGCTGGAAGGGATCGCTAATTTTGAACAGGGAAGAGAACCCGGAATCGGGCAAAACGTCTATATGATTGACAAAGAACGGGATATCATTTTCTATATGTTCGATGACCGGGGGTGCGTGGTCTACGCCAATCATGCCGATAAAATTCGATATTTATATGATCTTTATCGGGACTGGACCGTGAATTACTGGCGTTCGGAGCTGGCTCAGACGTTTCCGGATAAGGGTTAGGATCAGGCGCTTTTTTGTATCTCAAGAAAGAAAAATCACGCATTGATCCGAAGCGCTGCGGCAAAAGCCAAGCGGATTTTTCAGAAAGGCGGAGCAGCCGATGATCAGCAGAAAAAGCCAAAAGATCAAACAAGCGTTGGTAAGCTATAAGAACGCGATCCCGCCGGCCAAGACGGTCGAAGAGGCAAGAACGCGCATGGATATATTTGGTAACAGGGATAAAGGCGCGCTGGAATCCATGATCGAGCCGGTTCAAAACGAGAAGATCAGGGGCGAATGGTTGCGTTGCGGAGAAGCGGATCCCGGAAAAGCGATTCTCTATCTTCATGGCGGCGCTTTTATCACGGGTTCCAGCCAAAGCGCCAGAAGGCTGGCGTTGCACATAGCGAAAGCGGCCCAATGTCAGGTGTTTACCCTGGAGTATCGCTTAGCGCCGGAATATCCCTTTCCGGCGGCGCTGGAGGATACGGTGGCGGCTTATCAATGGCTGCTGGGGCAAGGAATATTACCGGAGGGCCTTTTGCTGGCGGGAGAATCTGCGGGAGGCGGGCTGGCAGTCTCAGCGATGCTGGCTTTGCGAGAGGCGCGGCTGAAGCTTCCCGCCGGAGCCGTATTGATCACTCCCTGGGCGGATTTGAGCGTAGGCGAAGAAGAACGGAGCCTGAAAGCGGATCGGGATCCTTGGTATCACCCGGACGCCATTGAGTCGAAAGCGGCGGGATTGTACGCCGGGGAAAGAGACGTCTGTGACCCCTTGATCTCTCCGGTTTACGCGGACTTATCCGCTTTGCCGCCGATTTTGATCCAGACGGCGGGCGACGACGTTCTCTATGAGGATTCCCTGAAACTCTATGATCGCGGCAAAAAAGCCGGGGTGGACATGCATATGGAGCTATGGGAAGGAATATGGCGGGTGTGGCGGCAATTTGCCGCTAAAAGTCCGGAAGCGGAGGAAGCGGTTAGCGAGATCGGCGAATTCAGTAAATACCAACTAAAAATCGGCTGCGCCACCCGTTTCTGTACCTCGGATAATAACGCCTTTCCCTGATCGGCGGTTGCCGGTGGGTGGAGCGTTAAAGGGCGAGGAGCAAAAAACGAGAATCCAAAAACAGAAAGAACTGCCGCGTCAAAGGAAACGATCCCTTGGCGCGGCAGTTCCGTATCATTGTTCCGGCAACCGGTCTTTTGCCTGGAAACGCCGGTTAGCTATGGGAGGGGGTTGCCTGAGGAGAAGCCGGAGCCGACTGTTTTTCACAGTGAGAACCTTTTTTCTTCCCAAAGCCATTGAATTGTCCGTTGGCTAAATCCTGTTCGATCTGCTTTTGGCGTTGTGCCAAATGTTGTTTGATCTCAGCCGCTTTAGATTGATCAAGAAGACCGGCGTCCACTTGCTTATCAATCAACTGGGTTTTCAAGCTGTACATTTGCTGGGTGAGCGCTTTCATCTCCTCCAGCTTTGCCGCGTCAACAGCGCCCAAGACCGAACCGGCGGAAAATGTTAGCATAGCGAACGTGAGTAAACCTACGGCGAGTTTTCTCATCCATGCACCCTCCTCAAGTTTTTTCCGGAACAGAAGTATCGTTCCCGAATTCCCTGAAAATAATTAAAAAATGCCGGATTTAAAATCTTTTCGGGAAAATTCCGGCGGAATTTGCTACAATAGAATAAAAACGGGGAAAGAACGCGAGGGGACGGCGGTTCCCACGGGGCAGGGCAGGACAGGATAGGACGTGGCAAGACAGGACAAGGCGGAGCAAGGCAGGACGGCGAAGGATGGGGCAGGGCAGGACGTGGTAGGACGGCGAAGGCGGAAAGGCGGACGGTAAGTGGCGGTGGAAGATCAGGAAAAGACAGAAAAAACAGACAATTTAACGGGAGTAACGATTGCGATTGGCTCTTCCGTATTTTGGGGTATATTGACGATTTACTGGAAGTTGCTGGATGGAGTTCCTTCGTCAGAGATCCTGGCGCACCGGATTTTCTGGGCGTTTGTTTTTGTGCTGCTGCTGCTGGCCTGGAAGGGAAGAAGCAGGGAACTGACGCGCATCATAAAAGACCGGAAAACGAGGAATTGGGTGGTTTGCGGCGCCGTGCTCATCAGCGTCAACTGGTTTCTCTTCATCTGGGCGGTCACTGGCGGCAAAATCGTGGAAACCAGCCTGGGATATTATATGAACCCGCTATTCACCGTGCTGTGGGGCTGTGTCTTTATGCGCGAACGGCTGGGACGCTGGCAGGTCGTTGCCTTGCTGTTAGCGGCGGCGGGGGTGATGATGCTGGCGCTGGAATACGGCGAGATTCCCTGGATATCCCTGTCGATAGCGGTTATTTTCAGCCTGTACGGTTTTGTCAAAAAAAAGGTGAGCTTGGACAGCATTGCCTCCCTGACGATCGAGACGATGCTGGTGACGCCCTTGGCGATCCTCTATATTATTTATATACAAGCGGCGGGAAACGGTCATTTGGGAACCGGATCCTGGCGCCTTTCCCTGCTGCTGATCCTGTCCGGGGCGATAACCGCTGTGCCGCTGCTGCTGTTTGCGGAAGGAGCCAAGCGGGTTTCCTTGTCCACGCTGGGCTTTGCGCAATATATCTCGCCCACGATGCAATTGTTCATTGGCGTCGGGCTGTATCATGAGCCTTTCAGCCATATGCACTTCCTGAGCTTTTGTCTCATTTGGAGCGCGATTATCATCTATACGGTCGCGTCTATGCGCTATACCAGGAGTCTTCGGAGCAGAGGCGTAGGGTGAAGCTGGAAGTCGGGAGAATCCGGAATTCCCGGAAACCGGGGGACGCCGCCCGCTGATTCCGGTTAAACTAGCAGGAATAGGCGGGGTGAATGACGAAGAAGTTATGTCGTCCGGGCGAATCGGAAAGACTGGACTTCGCAGGACGTTGAAGGAGGAATCGGTTTTAATGACGAACAGCGGGCCAGCCAATTTTATTGAGAGCATCATTAGCGATGAATTGAAAGAGGGAAAGGGCGACGGTCGGATTCACACCCGTTTTCCGCCGGAACCCAACGGCTATCTGCACATCGGTCACGCCAAATCCATCTGTTTGAATTTCGGCGTCGCTCAGCGGTTTGACGGCGTATGCAATTTGCGGTTCGATGATACGAATCCCAGCAAAGAGGATACCGAATATGTGGAGTCGATTCAGGAAGACGTCCGCTGGCTGGGGTTTGATTGGCAAGAACGCCTTTTTTACGCGTCCGATTATTTTGACCGGATCTATGAAGCGGCGCTGGAATTGATCCGACAAGAGAAAGCCTTTGTCTGTGATCTGACGGCGCAGGAAATGCGGGAATATCGGGGAACGCTGACCGAGGCGGGCAAGGAAAGTCCCTGTCGTGAGCGGACGGTGGCCGAAAATCTTGATTTATTTGCGCGGATGAAAGCCGGAGAATTTGCCGATGGCTCCCGGGTGCTGCGAGCGAAGATCGATATGGCCTCCGCCAATTTTAATCTGCGTGACCCTGTCCTTTACCGGATTTTGCGGGCCGACCATCATCGCACGGGAGATCACTGGTGTATCTATCCGATGTATGATTTTGCCCACCCCTTATCCGACGCCTTTGAAGGGATTACGCACTCGCTCTGTACCCTGGAATTTGAAGATCACCGCCCGCTCTATGATTGGGTGATCGCCAACGTTTCCTTGCCCTGCCGTCCGCGGCAGATAGAATTTGCCCGGCTGAACCTGACGAATACCATCATGAGCAAACGCTATCTGCGTCAGCTGGTGGAGGAAGGGCTGGTGGACGGTTGGGATGATCCCCGGATGCCGACCCTTTCCGGTCTGCGCCGACGCGGCTATACGCCGGAAGCGATCCGGGATTTTTGTGATCGTATCGGGGTGGCCAAGAGCAATAGTTTAGTAGACTTCCAGATGTTGGAGCATTGTATCCGGGAAGATCTGAACCGGCGCGCCGCCCGGACGATGGCGGTCTTGCATCCTTTGCGGCTGGTCATTGATAATTATCCCGAAGCTCAGGAGGAATGGCTGGAGGCGGAGAATCATCCGGAATATCCGGAAATGGGTACGCGGCAGCTCCCCTTTTCCAGGGTGATTTATATCGAGCGGGAGGACTTCGCGGCGGATCCGCCCAAGAAATTCTTCCGCTTGGCGCCGGGACAGGAGGTCCGGCTGAAAAACGCCTACATCATCCGCTGCGTCGATTATACGAAGGATGAAAGCAGCGGCGAAATCAGCGAGGTTCACTGTCTCTATGATCCGGAAACCCGCAGCGGGAGCGCCAACAGCGGGCGGAAGGTCAAGGGAACCCTGCACTGGGTGTCGGCGGCGCACGCGCTGCCGGCGGAGGTTCGCTTGTATGAGCATCTGATTTTGGCGGAGGAGCCGACGCCGGAGGAAGAGCAGGAGGATCAGGCGGCGGCGGATTTCAAATCGCGGCTAAACCCGGCTTCGGTGCAGTATTTGACCTCCTGTCTGGTGGAGCCTTCCCTGGCGGCGGCACAGCCGGGGAGCCGGTATCAGTTTTTGCGCAACGGTTATTTTTGCCTGGACCAGGGAGCCGCGTCTGACCGTCTGATCTTTAATCGAACGGTATCCTTGCGCGATTCCTGGGCGAAGGCGGCCAAGACGTAAAGACCGCAGGAGGAGCGCTGAAGGCAAGGGGCTGTCATTTTATAAAAATATGACGGCTGGTTATAAAATATGGCGGCTGGAATAGCGCCGCTGGATATCGAGAGAAAGATTTCATGGACAAAAGCCGCCGTTTCGTATTATGATGAAGAGAGAACGAGAGAAAAGACAGAGGAGGGGTACCCATGTTTAAGAAAATTTTAGTCCCTACAGACGCTTCACAATTTTCTCGTCGGGCTTTCATCGTAGCCCTGGATTTAGCCAAGATTTTGGGCGCCGAAGTGGAATTATTTCATGTCTCACATCTGTCGGAAGTTTTCATGGGGTATACGGTTTCCTATGGCGTCGCCATCAGCCAGTCGGATTTGGATAAAAATGGAGAAATCGCGCTGGATATTACGATGGAGAATCTGGATATCACGGTGCCGGTGACGAGGAAACTGAAGTCCGGTCATCCTGT
Organism: Peptococcaceae bacterium; assembly: GCA_031289815.1. Lineage (GTDB taxonomy): Bacteria > Bacillota > Desulfitobacteriia > Desulfitobacteriales > Desulfitobacteriaceae > JAITOS01. Next base: position 6,250 of record JAITOS010000121.1, read on the forward strand.
ATCCACGATCATCGAGGAAATCAAAGAAGCGAATATTGATCTGGTCGTCATGGGGAGTCATGGCTATGGCGTCATCGCCGGTTCGGTGATGGGGAGCGTGAGTCAGAGGGTATTACAGCGGACGGAATGCCCGGTGCTGATTGTGAAATAACCGGGAGCGGACAAGCGCGGACGGCGGGAGTGTCGTGATTGACAGAGGAAGAACAAATTTGGCTGGACCCGGAAGAACTGAAAAACCTGCTGCACGGAGAGCTGCGCTGGCGGGACCTCCTGGAGGAAAGGGAGGACTTGAAAGCCGCCGCTCTCCGGGTCGGGCGTTTGGCGGCAAACCCTGAACAGGGGGCAATGAAGGTCGCCTGGTTGCTTTCGCTCATGGCTTGCGCCGTGCTGGGTTCGTGGGTTTATTTTGTGTTTGTGCTGTAATAAGTCCCATGTTGAATAACGCGGACGGTACTTCATATTGTTACTTCGCGTCTGTCGGGATTTTGTCCTGACAGGCGCTTTTTTATATAAAAAGGCTTGCAAAAAACCAGGTATTTGGGTATGATAAAGACAGAAGGTCAAAGAAGGTCATAAAATCAATAAAGGTCAGAAAAATCCTTGCGGTCAGGAGTGTAACGGATGAGCAACCTTGCGGATCGGATCGAGCGGCACCTGAAAAGAATATTGGACGACTCACAGCAGGGCTATATTATCTTGCGGCGCGGAATGCTGGCGGCGGAGTTTTCCTGCGTGCCTTCTCAGATTAATTATGTTTTGAGTACGCGTTTTACGGTGGAGCGCGGCTATTTGGTCGAGAGCAGACGCGGCGGCGGCGGCTATTTGCGTATTGTCCGTCTGGGCTCGACGACGGATCGGCAGTTGCATCAGGCGATGCGCGAACTCATTGGCGAACAAATTTCTCAGGAGAGAGCCTACAATCTCATCGAACGACTCCTGAACGATAAATTAGTCACGATCCGGGAGGCGGAAATCCTCCGTTGTGTGCTGTCCAGAGAAAGCCTGGGCGGCGAAACCTTGCAGAGGGATATACTGCGGGCTCGACTCTTGAAGAACACGTTCATTATTTTATGCCGGGAAGACCTGGCGTAAGGAGGGGATCATATGCTTTGTCATCGTTGCGGCCAACGCGAGGCCAGTATGCATCTGATACAAACCGTCAATGGCAAAACGCGGGAATTGTATTTGTGCGAGCAGTGCGCGAAACAATCACAGGAGATGAATCCGGTGTTCCATCCGGCGATGGGAGTTGCGGGCTTATTACAGGCGCTGTGGGGTTTTAATCCGGCGGTCAATGAAGTGCAAAAAGAGGAAAATTGCCCGGTCTGCGGCGTGAGCTTCACCCAAATCACCCGGGCCGGAAAGCTGGGGTGCAGCAGGTGCTACGAGAAATTTGAAGCCCAGCTGGCGCCCGTACTGCGCCGACTTCATGGCGGCGGCCAGCATAAAGGGAAGATTCCGCAACGGCGAGGCGCGGTGATCAGAGATAAGATGGAAATCAAAGAGCTAAAAGAGAGATTGCAAGCCTTGATCCGGCAAGAGAACTTTGAAGAGGCCGCCGGCGTCAGGGATCAAATCAAGGGCCTGGAGCAAACGCTGGGGGTGGGGGGTGACGCGAATGCAAAGGAATGACCTGCTGCTCAGGCAAAGCGCCTGGATGCAAGAAGTGGAAAACTCGCCGGTCGTTCTCAGCAATCGTATCCGGCTGGCACGCAACCTGGAGAATATTCCTTTCCCGCATGTTTTGACTGCGGAGGGCGCTTGGCAAGCGGAGGATGTTCTGGCGGCCGCCCTGCAAAAGATAGAGATCGAAGGCGACCGGCTCACCTATCTGGCCCTGAATTCTCTGCCGCCGCTGGAAGTGAAGGTGCTGTTGGAAAAGCATTTGATCAGTCTGGATCTGGCCAACGCGAAGCGTCCCAGGGGAGTGGCCCTGACCCAGGATCACCGGCTGGCGGTGATGGTCAACGAGGAAGACCATGTAAGAATCCAGGTATTGATGCCGGGGGACCGGTTGACGGAAAGTTTCCGGCAGGCGAGCTTGGTGGACGACGCGCTGGAAGCGGAAGTGGATTTTTGTTTCCGCGAGGCCCAGGGCTATCTGACGGCTTGCCCCACCAACGTGGGAACCGGGATGAGAGCGTCCGTCATGGTGCATTTGCCGGCGATGGTCATGACGAACCAGGTGCAGCAAGTGCTAGGCACGCTCACCCAATTGGGCTTAACGGTTCGCGGCTTATTTGGGGAAGGCTCTCAGGCTTTGGGCAATATCTTTCAATTATCGAATCAGATTACGCTGGGGAAAAGCGAAGAGGATATTATCACCCACCTTCAGGCGGTTACGCGCCAAATGGTGGAGATCGAAATGACGGCGCGGGAAAATATGCGGCAGCAGGCGTCGCTCATGCTGGAAGATAAAATTTGGCGGGCGCGGGGCATCTTGCAGAACGCCAGACGCTTAAGCTCCGAGGAGATGATGCATTTTTTGTCAATGGATCGTCTGGGAACGGACATGGGGATGATCCCCGGCACGGGAACCTCATTTACGGCGATGCTGATTAATTCGCATCCGGGTTGCTTGCAGTATGTTTTGGATAAAGAGCTGGAACCGGAACAACGGGATGAAGAACGCTCCCGGATCATCCGGGCAGCCATGTCGGAAAAGAGAGGAGATTGATCGTATGGAAGCGCGTTTCACGGAAAAAGCACGTAAGGTTTTGGCCATAAGTACGGAAGAAGCGAAAAAGATGGGACAACCATCGGTAGGCACCGAGCATTTGCTGTTGGGCTTGATTCAGGTAAAAGACGGTATTGCGGCCAGAGCGTTGCTGACGAGCGGACTGGACCTGGAAAACATTCGGACGCAGGTGACGCAGCTGACAGGCGCGGCGGGCAATACCGGCGGCGAGGGCGGCTTTACGCCGCGGGTAAAGAGAGTGCTGGAAATGGCCAACGAAGAAGCCTCCCATCAGGGCGTTAATTTCATCGGCACGGAACATATCCTGCTGAGTCTCATTCGCGAAGGGGAAGGAATCGGCGCGCGCGTACTGGATAGCTTGGGCGTAAGCCGGGAAAAGATATGGAAACAGGTCATCCGGCTGTTGGGCGGAGAACCGGACGAAGCGATGATGCCGCATTCGCCAACGGCGGGAGGAAAGAACGCTTCCCAGCCCAATACGCCAACATTGAATGAATTTGGGCGTGATCTGACGCAGCAGGCGCGGGAAGGAAAGCTGGATCCGGTGGTGGGCCGGGAGAATGAAATTCAACGGGTGACGCAGATTTTGAGCCGCCGGACTAAAAACAATCCGGTGCTCATCGGGGAGCCGGGGGTAGGAAAAACAGCGATTGTGGAAGGCTTGGCTCAGTTAATCGTTAAAAATAAAGTGCCGGAGATCTTAGCGAGCAAGCGGGTAGTCACCCTGGACTTGACGGCGATGGTCGCCGGCAGCAAATACCGCGGCGAATTTGAAGAGCGGCTGAAAAAGGTCATGGAAGAAATACGGATGGCCGGCAATGTCATCGCCTTTATTGATGAGCTGCATACCCTGATCGGCGCCGGGGCGGCGGAAGGGGCGATTGACGCGGCCAATATTCTGAAACCGGCCTTGGCGCGCGGCGAACTACAGTGTGTGGGCGCCACCACGCTGGACGAATATCGCAAGCATATTGAGAAAGATCCGGCGTTAGAGAGAAGATTCCAGCCCATCCAGGTGGGGGAGCCGACCATAGAAGAAGCGATAGCGATCCTGGAAGGGTTACGCGACCGCTATGAAGCGCATCATCGGGTAAAAATCACGGATGAGGCCATCAAGCAGGCGGTGATGCTCTCCGATCGCTATATCGCCGACCGCTTTTTACCGGATAAGGCCATCGATCTGATCGATGAAGCGGCTTCGCGGGCGCGCTTGGCCAGCTACGTCGCGCCGCCGGATCTCAAATCCACGGAAGAGGAGATCGAACTGCTCAAAAAGGAAAAAGAAGCGGCGGTACTCGCTCAGGATTTCGAGAAAGCGGCGCAAATCCGTGACAATGAACACCAGCTGCGGGAACAGGTTGCCCGACAAAGGGATTCCTGGGTCAGTGAGCGGGATCAAGCGAATTTAGAAGTGACGATGGAGGATATTGCCCATATCGTGGCCGCCTGGACCGGGATTCCGGTGAAGAAATTAGCGCAGGAGGAAAGCGAGCGTCTGCTTCACCTGGAAGAAACCCTGCATCAGCGGGTGATCGGGCAAGACGACGCCATTCAATCCGTCGCCAGAGCGGTACGCAGAGCCAGAGCCGGCTTGAAAGATCCCAAACGGCCTATCGGATCGTTTATCTTTCTGGGGCCCACCGGCGTGGGCAAGACGGAGTTGGCAAGGGCGCTGGCGGAAGCGCTGTTTGGCGAGGAAGACGCCTTAATTCGTCTGGATATGTCTGAATATATGGAGAAGCACGCGGTTTCCCGGATGATCGGCTCGCCGCCGGGGTATGTCGGCCATGACGAAGGGGGACAGCTGACGGAAGCGGTGCGGCGTAAACCGTACAGCGTGATATTATTGGATGAAATTGAAAAGGCTCATCCGGAGGTATTCAACATCCTGCTGCAAGTCTTGGAAGACGGACGGCTGACGGATTCAAAAGGCCGAACCGTAAATTTCCGCAATACCGTGATCATCATGACCTCCAATGTGGGCGCTTCCTATTTACGTAAGACGGTGCTGGGATTTGCGGCGCGTCCGGATGAGAGCTCAGAGCATAAAGATATGTCGGCCCGCTTGCTGGAAGAACTAAAGAAAACCTTCCGACCGGAGTTCTTAAATCGGGTGGATGAGAGCGTCGTTTTCCATCAGCTACAGAAAGAACAGCTGATCAAAGTCGTCGAAGTGTTGCTGCGAGGGGTGAGCAAATATACCAAGGAACAAGGCTATCAATTAGACTTTGAAGACAGCGCCCTGGAAATCATCGCCAAGGAAGGCGACGATCCGGCCTACGGCGCCAGACCGTTGCGGCGGGCGATCCAGCGTTTGATCGAAAACGGCTTATCCGAGCGGATTTTGCAAGGCGATTTTAAAGAGGGAGACCGGATCAGGATCGCGGCGGCCAACGGCGAGATCACCTTTGCGCGGGTAGAAGTAGAGTAGAACCAGGGTAGAAGTAGGGTCGATGAGGTGAACGGATGAAAACCCCAAAAACAGTGTACGTCTGTCAGGCTTGCGGCTATAACAGCCCCAAGTGGGGAGGAAAATGCCCCGGCTGCGGCGCCTGGAACTCCATGCTGGAAGAGTTTACAGGCGAGGAAACGGTTTCGCGCGGCTTAGGTTCGCCCCAAGCCTCCGGCAGTCAGAAACCCGTGCCGGTGGAGCAAGTAGTCACCGAAGACCGGCCGCGCTTTCTTACGGGGTCGGCTGAATTGGATCAGGTATTGGGAGGAGGGATGATTTCCGGCTCCCTGATCTTAATCGGCGGCGATCCTGGCATTGGCAAATCCAGCCTGACCCTGCAAGTGTGCGCTTCGGTAGCCAGAGAACGCGGCAAGGTGCTGTACGTCACCGGCGAAGAGAGCTTACGGCAGGTGAAGATGAGAGCGGATCGTCTCCAGGCCTTGCATGAAAACCTGTATGTACTGAGCGAGACCAATATCGAGGAGATCGAGCGGCACGCCTTAGCGTTAGCGCCGGAATTGCTGGTCATTGATTCCATTCAGACCATGTACCGGCCGGATATGCCCAGCGCGCCGGGCAGCGTCAGCCAGCTGCGGGAGGGCTCGGCCCAGCTCATGCGGCTAGCGAAAAACCACGCCATCGCCACGATTTTGGTCGGCCATGTGACCAAGGACGGCGCGATTGCCGGACCCAGGGTATTGGAGCACATGGTGGATACGGTGCTGTATTTTGAAGGCGACCGCAACGCGCAATTCCGCATTCTCCGAGCGATCAAAAACCGCTTCGGCAGTACCAATGAGATCGGTTTGTTTGAAATGAAAAATTCCGGCCTGATCGACGTGCCGGACGCTTCGCAATTGCTTTTATCGGAGCGTTCGCAGGACGTCCCCGGCAGTATTGTGATTTCCACGATGGAGGGTACCCGCCCGTTGCTGGTGGAAGTGCAGGCGTTGCTCAGTCATTCTCCGTTTATGCCGCCGCGGCGAACCGCCAACGGCTTGGATATCAAACGCGTGCAGCTCTTACTGGCGGTCTTGGAGAAGCGGGCGGGATTATTGATCGGCAATTCGGATGTTTTTGTGAAGGTCGCGGGAGGGATTACGGTGGAAGAACCCGCGGTCGATCTGGGCTTAGCCTTGGTCATGGCGTCCAGCTTTCACAATCGCAAGGTGAGCCAGGACATGGTGGTTTTTGGCGAAGTGGGTTTATCCGGGGAGATACGCGCCGTCTCGCAGGCGGAACAGCGCATCCGGGAGGCGGAAAAGATGGGCTTTAAACGGATTTTGATTCCCCAGGGGAACAAAAAAAATATACCCCAAGCTATCCGTCCGAGCGTGATCGGGGTAGAAACCCTGGCTCAGGCGTTAGAAGAGGCGTTTGACGCGGGATAACGGCAGGGGCGGTTATTGGTTATTATGGCCTATGGCCGGTATGGCCGGGGCTATTTCAGGTTAAAAATGGTCAGGGTGGACAGTTTTTCTTCTTCTTTTTGCAACACGTCCCCCAGCGAGATACCCAGGGCATTCGCCAGCGCCGCGATGTAAAAAATTTCGTTTCCCAGCTCCGACTCGATAATCTCTCGGCAGTTTTCGCAAATTATGCCTTCCAGATTGCTGTCCAGATAGGATTGCAGCTCCCTTAAACCAACGCCGTCAGGGAGCGTTTTTTTGCACGCGTTAATCTTGAGGCAGCCGCAGCTGGTGACGGTTTTCGTAACGGCGCGGTTCACGCGGGCGGCGGTTTCCTGAGATTTAGATAATATATCCAAAATACTTTGGTGCTGTATCAGAAGCGATTTGACAGTCTCTTGAAATTGATCGGTTAGCTGTTCCATGATGTGGCCGACTCACTCCTTTCTGACTGCCTTCATTATAGCGGTAGTTTCTAATAGTTGTCAATTTTTCGGAAAATTATCACCTGGTGATAATTCTTACCATTGTCTTAGGGTAGCCGCAGGGAAGGCGATGTATCTTCTGCTTTCTTCGGGGTCGCCGCAGGGCGGACGGTTCCGCTTCTCGTCCCGCTGCGCCTTCCTGGCGCAAAGGGACGCGCTCAGCATCCCTGCCTCGCTCTCCGCGGAACCATCCGCCCTACGGCTGTCTTTGGGGTCTTTTTTGTGCTTAAAAAATAATTTGACAAAACGAACTACTACATATAGTATTAAGTAAATAATTGAAATACAATATATAGTATTTATAAAAGATACGAGAAGGATATAGGGAGGCAATCAGCTTGCGTTGTCCTTTTTGCGAGAATGAAAATACCAGGGTATTGGATTCGCGGCAAGTGGAAGAAGGAACGGCCATCCGGCGGCGCAGGGAGTGTGAGAGCTGTAGCCGCCGTTTCACGACGTATGAAAAATATGAGGAAAGCCCCTTGGCTGTCGTCAAAAAAGACGGCCGCCGGGAAGCGTTTTCGCGCCAAAAATTAAAAGCCGGTCTGCTGAAAGCCTGCGAAAAGAGGCCGATATCGAGCGAAGCGGTCGAAGCCGTGGTCTATGATATCGAAAAGGCTTTGCGGAATAGCCACGAACAAGAGGCGCTCAGCGCCGAAGTGGGAGAGCTGGTCATGGAACGGCTCTTTCAGCTGGATGAAGTGGCGTACATACGCTTTGCCTCGGTCTACCGGCAGTTCAAGGATATTCAACGGTTTATTGATGAACTGAATCACCTCAGGCAGAAACGAAGTTAGGAATCGTAACTAAATAATATGGACAATGTAATTAGCGCTAATCAAGCGGCACAAGCATTGGAAGGCAATAAACGTCCAATTTATTTAGTAACAATTCCTTAGAGTCGGACAGAAACAGAAATAAAACCAAAAACAGAACAAAAACAAAACAAAATAAAAACAGAAAGTTGGGAAATTACATGAGTATATCTACAAAGGTTCCGGCGTCTTGGCCGTCGGCGAAAATCCCCGCCAATGCCCGCGTTGTGTTGGAAAAACGCTATCTGAAGCAAGAAAACGGCAGCGTGTGCGAGACCCCGGAGGATATGTTTTACCGGGTGGCCAACGTAGTGGCCGGCGCGGAAGAAAAATATGCTGAAACAGGGCGGGGAATAGGGGAATTGGCCAAAGAATTCTACACGATGATGGCGCGCCTGGAATTCATGCCGAATTCTCCGACCTTAATGAATGCCGGACGCGATCTGGGGCAATTGAGCGCTTGTTTTGTCTTGCCGGTCGAAGACAGTATGGAAGAAATTTTTGACGCCATTAAAAACGCGGCGATTATACATAAATCCGGGGGAGGCACCGGTTTTAGCTTTTCCCGGCTGCGGCCCAAAAATAGCGTCGTGCGCACCACCGGCGGCATCGCTTCCGGCCCGATCTCGTTCATGAAGGTCTTTAACGCGGCGACCGAAGCGGT
>JAITOS010000138.1 GCA_031289815.1 Peptococcaceae bacterium
TCCCCGTTATACATCAGCATGGGAACGGCGGCGGCAATCATGAGCCATTGCAGACTCGCGTCTTTGCTGACGATAAACATCGCGGCGCTGAACAAGGCCAGAAAGGCGATTTGCGCCCAGCGCCATTGGCGAAGCATATAGAAAACAAGCCCGATGATCACCATGCCGACGCCGCCCTCGACGGTGACAATATTCGGAATTACCATCGTAACCATCATCAGCGCTCTCCCTACCCCGGTCATTCCCGCCTCTGAATTGCTGATGTAGGAAGCGGTAAGCAAAAACGGCAAAGCGGCGGCGATGGGCAGTACGGCCAGCAGTACCGAGGTGATCGACTTGCCGGCGTTTTTCTCTTGAACGGCGGCCAAAAACCGATCCCAGATCAGCATGTAAATTCCCGCGACTAAAAACGTCGCGAAAGCATTATTCATCAAGACGACGTTGTCATTGGGCAAAATAACCTGCGTGCCAAAGGTGATGACCGTCATGGCCGCTGACGCGTAAAACATATGCAGTAAGTATTTTTTCTTGCTGCGCGTGTAATGGAAGCCTTCGGCGGCGGCAAAAAGAAATAAAATAAACACGGGCCGCCCCAGCCACGTCAGCCATATTGGCGCTCCAAGCGGCGCAAACATTTGGTGAATGTGGTCGCAAACCATCAGGATGATGGCGATGATTTTAATGGTGGTGCTATTTAATATTTTGATGTTCATCACTCCCTCCAAAACTTTTCCCAAGAAAGTTTTATCACAAAGCGGCGGCATTTTCAATATGCAATTCGGCCCATAACGCAAGAATTTACGAGAATTTGCAAGAACCTGCTTTGCTCCGCGCCCAGCCGCCGCCAAAATATTTTCCCAAACTAGCGAAATAGTCTTGACAGTTGCGGACTAACGCGATAGTATGTACCTGTAAGCCACTATTGCAATAGTCTGGTAAGCGAATCTGATAAAAGAAAAGGGAGGGGTCATGTGACGATCAAGCTGTTTGATTCGGAACTGAAAGTCATGGATGCGCTGTGGAGCGAAGGCGACTTGACCGCCAAACGGCTGGCGGAGATCCTGGGCCAGCGGGTCGGCTGGAACAAGAACACGACCTACACGGTGATCAAAAAATGCGTGGACAAAGGCGCGATTGAACGCCTGGAGCCAAACTTCGTCTGCCACGCCCTGATCAGCCGGGGGCAAGCGCGGGATTATGAGGTGAACGAGCTGATTGACAAGCTGTTTGACGGCTCAGCTGATCTGCTGTTCGCGTCTTTGCTTGACCGCCAGCAGCTGCCCGCGGACATCGCCCAAAAGTTGAAAAATATCATTGGCGCGTCAGGAGGCGAAGACACATGAACGTGATCCAAATGAGCCTGTCGGCGGCCTTGATCATCGTCGTCGCGGTGATCGTCCGGGCCTTGGCGATGTACAAGCTCCCGAAAAAAACCTTTTTGGCCTTGTGGGGCGTCGCTCTCTGCCGTCTGCTGATCCCCTTTTCCATTCCGGCGAAAACCAGCGTTTTTGGCTTGATTGCGTACATCAGGGCGCAAATAGCGGGCAGCTCCGCCGCGTCCGTTTCCCACATCCTGCCGGAGTCCGCCGTTGCACCGGCTGCGGTCATCCCGCCGGTCACGGTCGTTGAACCAGCTATGACCGTCGTGTCGCCGGACGCCGTTTTGTCCTGGGGCTCCCCCCTGCTTCTGGTTTGGCTCGCGGGGACGGCGCTGCTCGGCCTGTATTTCGCGTACCTTTATCTTAAATGCCGCCGCGAGTTTGCCGCTTCTCTGCCGGCCCAGCACGCTTTTATCCCGCCCTGGCAGGAAAGCCACCCGCTGAAAAGGGCGTATTCCATCCGCGTGTCGGACAGAATCACCGTCCCGCTCACCTACGGCGTGTTCCGTCCGGTTATTTTACTGCCGAAAGGGCTGGAGGCGTCGGACGAAAAACAGCTGTCTTACATCCTCAGCCACGAGTTGGTTCACATTCGGCGTTTCGACGCCCTGACCAAGCTCGTAGCGACGGCGGCCCTGTGCGTCCACTGGTTCAACCCGCTGGTCTGGGTGATGTACATCCTCCTGAACCGGGATCTGGAAATTTCCTGCGATGAAAAGGTGGTGCGGGAATGGGACGAAGCGCCGAAATCCGAATACGCCCTCATGCTGGTCAGCATGGCGGCAAAGAAAGGCGCGCTTTCGCCGCTGTACAGCGGTTTCAGCAAATACGCGATTGAAGAAAGGATTAACGCTATTATGAAAAATAAGCAGATATCGATGATCGGGGTCGTGCTCGCCGTCCTCCTCGTGGCCGGAACGGTCAGCGTCCTGGCGACCTCCGCCGCGGGAAACGCGCAAGGGGGCGCTAATGGCGGCGCGGAAAAGGTAGACACCGCCATCGCTTGGTCGCGTTCACCCGGCGGCGAAATTACTGAAGCCCCTTATCACGCTCCCGCCGGCATGAACACTTGGGACTACCTGTATAGCCTGGGTTTCTTGGAGTATGACGATACGACCTATTTCCAGCCCTTATACCGTTTTAACGGGCAATGGGTGGAGGCGATTTATGACCCCAATATCTGGCGGGGCTACGATTATTCAAATTTCGCCCAAGCCAATGACGTGAACAAGCGTTTTGGCGAAGCGGTCGGCGTTAAAGTCGTGCGCGACGCCCAGACGAATGAGATTACCGGGCTGGTCGAAATGACAGATGCAGAAATAAACGCGGCGCGGGCGGAGGGCGGCGACAAGACCTCCGGGCAACTCACAGAAATCCCCTTTGTAACTGACAGCGCCGAAAGTCCTATCCCGCCGATTGACTGGGAGACCGTCGATCCCAAAATCAAGGCGGTCATTTACCCTGATTCCGGAGACATGAGAAAAATGCGACTCCTGTCGGTCAGCGCGGAGGACGAACCCCGCTTTTCGCCCGAAGATTGGCAAATCGTCTTGCTGGCCGTCGAGCAGGGACTCGTAGCCTGGGAGGATGGGAGTGTTCTCTTGGCGAGGATTAACTACCAGAAACACCACGATCTTACGCAGGACGGAGCCTTGGTGATGACAGCCGATGCCTTGGTGAGGTATCAGCTTTTTACCAACAGCACCCAAATCGCGGTGTTCCTGGCGCAAGACCCCGCTGAGCCCGTCACTTTTGACCTGTACGATAGCCAGTATGCAGAGCCGAT
>JAITOS010000044.1 GCA_031289815.1 Peptococcaceae bacterium
ACCACGGCGGAACATTCAAATACGGTTCCCACGTGACATAGCCTGTATCGCTGACGATAATCCGCGACGGCGCGAACACCGCGCGATAGGTCATATCCTGGTCGATGGTAACCGTTAAGATCTTTTGCAGCTCTGAGTTTGGAACTTTGGCGAATGTGTCCGAATCATTCGCGATATCCGCGCCTTCGGCGCTCTCCCAGTATTCGAGAGCATAGCCGATGTTGGGAACGGCGGTGAGCCTAAAGATACTTCCGCCCGATGTGTTCTCTCGGAATTCACTCTTTGCGTTACCAAAAGCAGTATCGTTTGAAATAGTTGTTGCAGTTTTTGACGATTGTTCATCCGATTCCCACAGAAATCTAACCGTCACATTATCAGAAACCGTCGCATTTTGGAACATAATACCTACGGCTTTGCTGGATGATGGAAGAAAACACGTTTGAACAGTTACTGCCGTTCCTCCAAATCCAAATGCGGTGATATCTTTCAAAGCAGTACCAGTTGCCGAAATCGGCATAGTTCTAGCAATATCTATTGTTTCAGTATGGCCGTTGCTTGTAACGCTAATTGCTTGCAGTATATGGTCTTTGCGCGCAAAACTCTCCCAGTAGTCTTTTATCCGATAATACGATGTCTTTGCATTATCTATCTTGAATGTTCCACTAACGACTGCTGTTATCTCCCCGCCAACAATCAAGTCTGATGTTTTCAGAAACTCCGAAACATCAATATTATGCTCTATGGTAACAGTTTTTCCTGTATCGGCTGCCAATGCTTGCAAATGCGGAAACAACGACAGACATATTGCAACCGCCAACAAAATAGAAGCGATTTTTTTAGTATTTCGCATAAAAATTTGAGGGCTGCCGCATCCGCAACAGCCCTCTATTCAACGCACTTGCACAGGAGGGTGAGGGTTGCGGCGCAGCCCTCACCCTCCCTTTTAATTATTTTATTTTGCTCTCTGTTTAGTGAAAGATATACAGGTTATTGCCATCGTCACCATAGACAAGATAGCCATTATCAGCGGCAAAACCTTGCAGGGCATATGTGCCGCCCAAAGAGGGATTCCACACCAGCGTACCAGTTGCCGCCCCAGGTAAATAACTGTAGCAGTACCCATTATGATTTGTCACAGGCGGCGTGTCCTGCGAGTGATCTGCATTCGTCGTGAAGTAGATGTAATCATCTCCAGTGGCCTCATCTGTATACACAATCGGGGAAGCCTGCACCGGGTCACCAGAGTAAACTGGAGCAAGATTAGCAAGCGTCAAATCGAACGCCTGTACCGAGCCGGATGAAAACAGTTGGTTCGCCCCGACATAGATATAGCCACTTTCCGAAACAACCGGGGTAGAGGTCGAAGTTTCCGAGGCTTTGACAACCGCGTCGTTGGATGTGGTCGAAATTCTCAGAAGGTCAGTAACCGCGATTCCCCACAGCAAGCCGTCCGTCGCACCCTTGCTCGTGAAATACACATTTGCTCCCGCGAGTACCACGGTCGAGCGAATTTCCCCCGGCACGTTGACGCTATCGACCAGCGTAATCGTGTTGCCAGTACCCGTGTCAAAGTTGATTACGGGGCGCACATAGACCGTGCCGCTGTCGCTTCCGAACACCACGTATTCCGTACCGCTGACCGTCACGTCAGCCGCGCCCGCGTAGTAGAAATCGTCATAGCCCGACGCTAAGCTCGTTGTCGGCTTAAACGACACTAGCGTCGCATTCGTAACATTGTATTGATAGTAGGAGTGTGTACCGCCGTAAATGCCCCAATAGATGTTGCCCGCGCTATCATAGCTGATAGGCGTGTTCGGCTGGCCTTCATAGAGCGGATTGGAACCCGTAGAGTCGCCGACCAATAATTTCACCACCGGCGCCGTGGTGACGGCACTGACCGAATACAGCCGCCAGTCATAGCGCGTGAAAGTAACTTGGCTGACCGTAGCAGGTGCAGCAGACGTTGCGCCTGTGACCGTGATTGTGAGCGTGTGCGTTCCCGCAGCAATCTCAGGGCCGGTGTACTCGTCGTATGTTCCATACTCAGAGAGCGAACCGCTCGCCAGCGTCGTTCCGTCGATGGCAATGGTATACGTCCCGGTTGTGCCGTTGAAATTCGTCGGCAGATAGAGGTAGTTTACCGGATTGGTTAAGGTGACTGAAGCGCTGATTGAACCGTTCCCGGTAAACGTCGCGGTGCTTCCACTGATCGTCACGCCAGTTGCCGAAGGTGTCCAGCCGCTTATGGCGGGAGTTACCCACGCGTCCGAACTCCACTGAATCGCCGCGTACAGGGTATCATTCGCCGCATTGTAGTACGGCACGGACAACTGGTTGTCGTTACTCGCTTGCGCGTCCAGCAAAACGCTGTTGACCGACCCGGTAGACAGATTCGTAACGGCGACCCGCGCGCCGCCCAGTCCTGTCGCCGCATCGTACACACCGCCGTTATACAGGGTATAGGCGGTGGTTACGCCGCTGCTTGAAGTGTTTAACACCGAGGTCGTGTCAATCCCGGAGTAGACAACCGAGCCAGGATTATTGGTTAGCAGACCGACGGACGCTTGCGTCGCCGGCGTCGTAATCGGCGGCTGAACCGTGATCACACCATTGTTGGTATTGTCGTCCTGGAAGCTCGGCCACGCCGCGAAGGCCGCGGAGCCTAATCCCGTGAACGCTGTCGCGCCCAGCAGGGTCGCCGCCATGACCAGCGCCAGAATCGCGCTTAGAAACTTGTTTCTGCCTTGCAATAAGGTTTTCATACACTTCTCCTTTCTTACGCTTTTGCACACCCCAAAAGAATTTACAGGTACGCCCGCTGATTTCTTCCTCCTCTCTCGGCAGACCCTGCCCACAATGAAAAGCCACAACGGTCTCGTGACAGTTGTGGCTGTATGCTAAACTGCTTTTGCGCTCAAAAGAGCAAAACAAAAGCGGCCTTTCTGTAGGTCTTCTGACTCGCGGCTTAGCGGAGATATTACACCCCGCAACCGTACTCCGCCTTCTCAAAACTCCTCCAGGAGTCTCAATGACCGGCTTTCGCCATGAGTACGATATCGGACGCTTACAGCTACGGCGGGCTCTGGTACAACCCTTACCGTGTCCGGGATTTTCACCCGATTCCCTTGTCTATTTCCGCGGCATCTTTGTGTAAAGAAGCGCTCGTCTCCGCGCCTACTCCGGTAGGCGGGAGCCTGATAACGGAACCACAACTTGGCTATTCAATTTTCAGTTTACGGAAACACAAGGAGACCCCCTGTTTCCACAGGTAAGATTTCCCCTCGCTGTCAGTGTGGCACACCTCATGAAAATTGTCAATCCCCCTCTCCGCCGGGTTTCATTTTTTATGCCATATTGCATAGTTTTCGCGCTAAACGAAGCGCTCCCGCCGCATTGGACGCATAACCGTCCGCTCCGATTTTCTTGGCAAAGCCGGAGGACAACGGCCGCCCGCCGACTATTACTTTAAAGCGTTCCCGAATCTTCTCCGCGACGAGCAACGCCGGAACGTCTCCCATCTTTTCCATCGTGCTGGTCATCAGGGTGGAGATCGCAATGATCTCGGCCTCAAAAGCCAGCGCTTCTTCTACAAATACGCGCGGCGGCACATCCCTGCCGAGATCCTTTACCTCAAAGCCGGAAGAACGAAGGAGCAAGGCTACAATATTTTTGCCGATATCGTGGGTATCGCCTTCAATGGAGCCAATGACAATCCGGTGTTTTTCCCGGATGTTTTCTACATTCACGTGCGGCTTGAGTATTTCCAGGGCTGCGTACATGGCGTCGGCGCTCCCCAGCAGCTCAGGAATAAAATATTCTTCCTTTTCGTACAAAATCCCCGCCCGCTCCATGCCATCCGTCAACCCTGTCTCAATCGCTTCTAAAGCGTCTATCCCCTGTTCAACAATCGCCTGAGCAATTTCGGCCGCTTCTTCCTCTTCCATCTCCAATACGGCGTCTGAAAGTTTTTGTATCAGTTCCTGCATGGGAGCTCACCCTTCCTTTCCAAGCCGTATTCGTACACCAGCACATCCTTAAAACGCCCGTCCTTTTTGCCGATGTTGCGATGGTAGCCTACTTGGCAAAATCCTGATTTTTCATGGAGCCGTATGCTCGGAAGATTATCCGGGAATATGTAGGAATGCAACACCCAGCAAGCGCCGTCGGCGGCGTCCGTCTGCAACGCTTTGAGCAACGCCAGCCCGATCCGCCGACGGCGGTATTTCTTTTCTACATAGACGCTCAATTCCGCGACGCCGCTGAAATAGGCGTGGCGGTACAATCGTCCCAAGGCAATAAAGCCCGCGATCTCGCCGTTATAGTCGGCAACCAGACGATGCTCCTTGATATGCGCGGCGTCCCATTCCTCCCAGGTTGGTTTTTTGACTGCAAAGGTATAAAACCCTTCTTCGATTGATTCCGCATAAATTTGCAAAACCTTTTCTCCGTCTCTTTTTTCCATTTTCCTGATTTCGGGTACCTCTATCATTTTTGCGCCCCCCTGTCAGAAAAAACTGTGGCGGCGTATTTCTCCAGCTTCCACGCTGGAACAGCGCAGGACGGGCATATGTTTGTGTGCCAACGATTCCGCAGCCAGCGCGCCCCTCTGCTGTTTCGGGAATCGCGCACCACAAAACGCTCATCACAATGCGTGGTAATGACCGCCAGTCCGCCGTTTTTTTCAATACTCTTGATCCCATGAAGAATGCCGGAACGGGAAGGCCATAGCTTAATTTTATCCAACATCACAAATAACCCCTGATGTTTACGAACATACCGTTTGGCGATTATTTTCTTTTCAGGCATATCCATCCGCTCATCCCCCACTTGTGGTTTTTGCTCAACATCTATTCTTTCTCCGGCGTAACCTCTCCCGCAACTCCCCAGGGCGCGCATTGTACCAGCATGGCTATCGTCCCCAGTTCCAGCGGATTATGCAGCACCGATAAGCAAGCGCCGATCACTTGCTTGCTGGCGCCGATCGGCAGACCCGGCAAGGCCAGTAAGGTTCGATCGGTCACCTGAGCGGCGGCCAGAATATGCTTACACGGCGTCGCGTCCAGGATATGCATAAAACTATGGTCTTGCCAGTTTTGATCCGCTCTGACGTCGGGATACTCCCGCAACAGCTGATTCATACGGGTTTCATCCGTGTCATAGGCGAAAACCAGCGCCTTTTTGCGGACGAGATAGGCAACGGCAGCTCGCCCCACCGGACCGGCGCCCAATACCAGCGCTTCCTTCCCCTCGATTCCATGACTCATTAATTCCAGACCCGCGGCAAAAACCGTCCCGGTCGCCTCTCCGTTAGAACTATACCCCCTGTGAGTTAAGCCAAACGCGCCATATTCATCATCATCCGCCATAAATACGATATCCGCGCCCTTCACATACGCCTCTTTCAGGCCGCCAACATCGGTTCCTCCCGTCACCCAGGCCCTACAACCGGCAAAGCGGAGGATCTCACAGACGCTTTCGCTGAAAGCGGAGATCACGCCTTGCCCGCTCGTCACCGGCACCACCGCCGCCTTCAATTTTTGCGTTTCGACAGGTTTTGCATACGCCCATTCGGCAGCCGCTAACATGGACTTTCCGGTTTGCCGCTGAAATAATTCGTCATAGGCGGCCAAAGACGTCCGAATGTGCGCGATATCTCCTGTTTCCAGCCGGGACATACGTCTCACCCCTCTCGATACTCGAATCCGCCTGTTTGCTGAATCCGTGCGATCACTTTCTGAAAAAGACATTCAGCCTGCGCCTGTGTCCGGCCTCGGACAATGACCGCCGCAACCCATTCTTTCGCGTCTTCATGGTAATTGGTAATCATGCCGGTCGCCCCGAACAGATTGGGAATAATCCGAAGCGGCCCCTTGTCCGCGAGAATATGTTCCCCCAGGGAAACGATTTTATTTTCCTTCACTTGGATCTGTTTGTAGATACAAACCCTCAGGGCGCGGGGGCAAATCGGGTCGGGATTGCCGATTTTATACGCGTAAATCCGTTGCAGCATATTGATCCCGGTGGAATACCAGACGCTGACCGGCGTTTGACTGGGCAGACGCGCGTCAATTTCCAACACCTTCATGCCTTGCGCCGTCTTAATGACCTCAATGTCAAAAATCCCCTGAATGTTTATCAGCGCCCCCAACCGCGCCGCAATGGCTTGCAATTCCTGCGTGTCCTCCTGAGAAATGGCCGCCGGCGCGATTACGGCCTTGCAGTCATAGTTTTTATCAACGATGATTTCCGTGATCTGCAACACTTCAAAGGACTGGCCATTGCCGATCACTTCCACGGAATAAGACGGACCCTCCAAATATTCCTGGATCACCAGTCCCCGCTTGTCGCGCTTCATCAGCGTTTCTATCGTATCAACATATTGAACGCCCGCGCTGCCGCTTTTGTCATCAGGTTTTATGATCACCGGCAGAGACGCGTCCGGATAGTACAACGGCGCCGGAATACGATGTTCTTTAAAAAACCGGTCGGAGGCCAGCTTGGAGGATGACAAGCGATACGCCGCCTGGTCAAACAGGAAGATCGTACCCGTTTCCTCGCAATAGCCTTCCAGCAACGCCAAGGTGTCGGCCTCTTCCAAAGCGGGCAGCACCATGTCCGCCGCTTCTACGACAGGCAACACCCGCCGTCTGTCACTGATTTCACCTTGAACGAATTGATCGCACATTGCGGCGGCGGGCGCACGGGCGTTCCTGTCCAACACCACGCTTTTCCAGCCCAGTTCTTTGGCCAGATACACCGCTTCAATCGCCTGCAACTTTCCTCCCGCAATCAAAATGATCATATCACCGCCAACAACGCTTGCGCCTGCTTCTCCTTGGCGCTCTCCATCCAGACGCGGTATTCCTCCGACGAAGCCATTTTTAGCCCGCATTTTTCCACCACAGGCGTCACTGACCACCTCGTGCGTCCGCCCTCTTTAATATCTTTTTCCCATTGCGAAACGCCCGCCAAGCCTTCATCCGGCGGAATCAGGGACGTAATGACGTTGGCGCCGGCCAGTAAACGTTTTTCCAGTCCGGACAAACCCTCCACATCCAGAGACGCGGGAATCAAGCGGTCAGGAAATAGCAGGCGCATGACCGCGATATCCAAAAGCTCCATGATGTTGTCCGCCGCTTTTACGCCTTGCATGGGCGTGCCTTTTTGCGGTACAAACGTCATACTCCGCACCTGCATAGCGCCCAACGCGCGCATTTGCACAAATGATTCCGCATGATCCCGAAGAGTCTCGCCAAAACCAGCCATGATGCCTTCTTCAATCAGCAGCCCTGCCGCCGCCGCCCGCTGTTTCGCCTGCATACGCGCGTCAAAGCTCTGTCCTAAACGGCGTTTAGCAAAAAGCTCTCGACGATGTGTTTCCTGATAGAGCGCTAACCAATCCGCCCCAGCCGCCCGTAAGGCGTCAATCATACGGTCGTCCGGTAATCCCGGTGAGACCATCACCGGCAGCCCTGAGGCGCTTTTAACGGCGGCGGTCAAAGCCGCTAAGCGCTCCGAGTTTTCCAGATAACCAGCGTCTTCACCCATCGTCAAGTCGATGAGATTCACTCCGGAGGCGGCCAGCAGTCTCGAAGCCTCTAATATTTCCCGGTCGCTTTTGCGGTATCTCGGCAAACTTGTATGGGAACGGCGATACAGGCAAAAGGCGCAGTCGTTGCGGCAATAGGTCGAAAAATACACAAAGCCGTAAGAAAATATTTTGCCGCCAAAATTTTTTTCCCGAACCGCTCTGGCTTGAGCAAAGATTTTTTCAAGGGACGCTTGATCGCGCCTGGAAAGCAAATAGATGATTTCACTGTTTTTAAGAATATTTCCCTTTCTCACCCTCGCCAATACTTCATCAATCATCCGACTCCATCCTCCTTTGTCCCATGCCGCTATTTGATATTCAGGCGCACGCCGTCCAGATAGCTCAAACTGCGTCCCACCGCGCGGATAGTGTTAGGTTTTTCTTTTGCCTGCAAAAGCCTTTCGATCCCAAAGCCGATCCCTACCCACGAATCCGTGATCCCCCAGGCGGCGTCCAGCGGATGCGGCCCTTGCGAGCTGGAAGCGACCTCTATCCCTTCGCAAACAACATCCAGCGTCGATCCGTAAACGACCGAATCCTCGTATTCAAACGCATAGGCTTCAATCCCCGCCGCCTTCATCACGGCTGCCGCCAATTCTGTAAGGCGCTGGTCACGCGTTGCCAGCGGCGTCCCCCATTCTACCAGATTCAGCATGGTAAACTCAGCGAGATGACTGTTGCCCTGGGATTCCTTGCGGAAACAAGAGCCGATCTCAAAAACACCGATGGGTTTTTCCCAGATATTCAGCAAATCCCTGGCGATGTAATATAAATTCGGCGCCAGCATAGGCCGGAGACAATGGTTCGCATCCAGCCAGTATACTTGATCGTTCAGCGCGTGATCATCCCCAATGCTCATTTGCCGTAAATGCTTCTTGGATAAGATGGTCGGCGTCGCCACCTGTACAAAGCCAACGCCCGTCAAGCATTCCGTGAGCCGTTCCTGCATCAGACATAAAGACGGTTTGCGTAAGGTTTCCCGAAAGAGCGCCAGCTGCGCTTTCCCTTCGCTAATCCGGGACTGTTCGAGCTTCGTATAGGTTTTATTGCGTTCAGCCGCGCCGGTAAACGAACCTCGCAAATCCTCCGCCCGGACGCCCAGTTCGATCAGCCTCTCCCGTTGAGAAACGGTAAATTCCACCGTGTCTTTCCCTCCTATCTCAATTCCGCCTGCCACAAAATCGCTTGCCCCGTTCCGGTGCTGTTCAGACACTGATTGCCAACGAAACGGATGCTTTTATCTTCCGCCAGAGCAAACAGGGTATCACGATAATCGACCTCCGGCGGTATTCGTCTGGGTTTCATCCTGATGAAACCGCATTTTTGCAAGGAAACAGAGGTTTTGCCGCAAAAATGGATCAGGCCGCGGTCCAGTTCAGGCTCCAGGCGCTTCAAGAGGTCCATGACCGCTGGCCCGCAGAAATTTTTATACATTCCTTCGCCGACCAGCTCCATCACGCCCACCGTGTCCGCAAAGGAAATGACCTGCACCCCTCCGGCGATGGCTTCGGCTACGTATAACGCCAGAAAATCCACCACCACCGCCAACGCTTCCTTCACCGCCGCCGCTTCCTTGACGACGCCGCGCATCAACATGGTGGGCTCCAGCAAACCGCATAATATGGAAAAAGGGCCGCTGATATCCAGGATGATCTTTTCCCCCGTCGCCGCCAGGACGCATTCTATAACCGCGCGCACTGCGCGGGCGGACAGAGCTTCGCCGGACAGAGCGCGCAGCTGAGAAATGCGATGATACAGATAACCGTCCGGAACGGGTACGCCATCCTTCCAGCTCATTTTCGCGCCATATGCCTGAGCTTCTACCGTCTGCGTCAGCGGCAGACGGATAAAATCCTGTTTTTCCAGCGCCGCCATTTGGCGAATACTCCATAGCATCGTTGCCGCGTCCGTGTACGCTTTTTCCCCTAAAAGGCGAATCTCCGGCGGTATCGTCCGCTGATCAATCCCGCTGCACGCGAAACTGCCCGGTTGATTCGCCAGAAACAAGTCTCTCTCATGGGGGATCGCGATCGCTTCCCCAAATTGTTTATAGAATCCTTCATCTACGGCGCTTTCCACGAAGACGACTGATTTTGCGACCCGGTACGCTTCCGTTCTTTTATCCGTATTGACCAGCGCCAGACGCGCGCCCTCTCCGGCAGCGTTGCCGGCCACGCGTACCTTATCCAGACCGCAATCCGGAAACATTCCCAGCGCCACGGCGTTTTCCTTATCGATATAATTGCCGAAAGCTCCCGCCAGAACGACGCCGTCAATTTTGTCGATACCGCTCGTCTTCATCAGCGTTTTAGCGCCGCTGTAAAGCGCCGCTTTGGCCAGCTGCACCGCCCTGACATCCTTCTGGGTCACGGCAATATCCCGTTCTCTTGTGTTCCCGGCAAAATAAATTACATACTCATATTTTTTCCCGTCCGCTCCCAGACGAACGCGGGAAGAACGAACGTCTTTGCTGAACTTGCCGTCCGGCAAAATGACGCCCGTCTTCGCCAATTGAGCGATCGCGTCTATAATGCCGGAGCCGCATATGCCGCGCGGTATTTCCCCGCCAATAACGTCTAATTCCGGTTCCAGAGTTACCGGATCAATCAGAATATGCTGAATCGCGCCATTTTCCGCGCGCATCCCGCAACTGATCTGCGCCCCCTCCAGCGCCGGTCCGGTAGCGCAGGAAGTGCTATATAGCCCCTGCTTACCGCCCAGACAGATTTCGCTGTTGGTGCCGATATCGATGATCAATAAATTTTTCTCCTGCTGATAGGGTTCTTCTGAAATCAGCACCGCGGTGCAATCCGAGCCGATAAAACCGGCTATGGAAGGCAGGCAATGCACGTTGGCGCCCGGCATAACGTCGAAATTCAGATCACGCGCTTTAATATCCACACTCTCCTGAAAAGAAGAAATAAAGGGCGCAACCCCGATCGTATCCGGTGGTATATTCAGAGCGATGTGCTGCATGACCGTATTAAAGACCAGCGTCATCTCCACAATGTCGCAGGTATTTACCGCCGCTTGGGCGGCAAGCTCGCCGATCAAGCTGTTGACCGTGTCGCACAGCGCCTGATGGAGGGTCGTCAACCCCTCTTCCTGATTCATGCAGTAGGAGACGCGGGAGAGCACGTCGGCGCCGAAAGAAACTTGTCGGTTCAGACCGCTGGCGCTCTCCACCAGCTTGCCGGTATTTAAATTACATAAATAAGCGGCCACGGTGGTCGTTCCGATATCCATCGCTACCCCATATAGCTCCCTGATCTGTCCCGGCCGCACACCGATAATTTCATTGTCGTACAAGATCAGCAGCGTAACCTTCCATTTCGCTTTTCGCAACACAGCGGAAAGCTCTCTTGAAGCTCGGTAATCCATCCGAATATTTTTTAACTGAGGCGCGGTCTGCGCCAAGGCGTCCTTGATACGGGTAAAATCATCCCGATGGTCTTCCAGGGTAGGCGGCGTCAATTCAAGATAATAAGGAAGAACCGCCGGTTTCAGGATGATTTCCCGTCCCCGGACTTTATCCAGAATCAACGGCGTTTCGACCCGGCTCTCCGAAGGCACGAAGATATCGACGTCGCCCAACACCTTGGCGCAACAGGCCAGCCGCATTCCTTCACTGCGTTCCTGCGCCGTCAGCAACTTCATTTCCTCACTGGTGAGGCGGGTGAGGATTCTGGCCGGAGAAGGGTTCTCTATTTCCGTCTGAGTTTTTCGGTCAAGGACCAGCACTTTGCATTTACCGCAGGATTTTGCAAAACCGCAGAGAGATTGTATCCTTACCTCCGCTTTGGCCGCCGCATCCAACAGCAGGGCGCCTTTGGCTACCTCGGCCTTTTTTCCTGACGGGAAAAATGTTACGGTCAAACTCATATCGGCTTCCCCCCTCGTCTTCGTCCGGCGGCTGGCATCTCCTGAATACGGAATAAAATCAATAAACCAGGCGCTTATTTTCCTTATTCCGTATTCATCCTGATAAACCTCCGTATATTTGGCGGAGAGTCCGGGGGTTGCACCCGGCTGTACGGATTTAGAGTCCGTATGATCCCTGCGATCCACCCTCCGTGGTTTGATAACCGCGTCTTGGCAGCGTTGCATTTCAAGCGTTCATTTTATAGAAACAGCCCTGTGCGGCCGGATCAACAGGCGACCGCGCAGGGCCTTTCTACGTCAATTAGCATTACTGCTATTTATTCCAGTACGTAAGCCCCAGACCGGTCAGGAAATCGATCGCTTGATTATACACCTCCAGATATTCGTCCGTAGGCTGCAACGCTTTCACATCATAGCACTCCGAGAACGATTTACCTTTTGGCGCTGTTTTATAGTCCTTCTCATAGCTTGCCACCAATTTATCCAACAGAATATTGGCTTCTTTCAGATCCATTCCCGCCACAGCGTGCGCAACCTCACCCATCATCCGCGCTTCCATCGCGGTGAACATATCGGTGGATACGCCTTTTGCCGCCGCCACCCCGGAAAGGATCTCCCGCCCGCTGATCGTATCGGTGATCGCCTGCGCCGCTGTTTCCAAGAGACACATCAAGGTACACGGTCCCGCCAGCGTATAGTATTGATTTCCCAAAATCATATGGGTATTCGCCTCAATAGCGCGGGCAGCGTGACCCGCTACCGCCAAGGCTTCTCTGGCGGTGGTAATACCCCACCGTACATGGACCGGGCCGTCGAGATGCCAGGTCGCCTGAAGCATAACAAATGAATTTATCGTCGTCGCAACGTCAATGATGGCTGTTTCTTCGAGACCACCGGCATAACCACCAAAGATCGGCATCTGCTCCACCATGACGACATTCCCCGCTAAAGCATAGTGAGCGCCAACAACCAACGCACCTACGTCGATCTTGAGCTCGTTCAGCTGGGATACCTCATGGCTGTCAGATGGCCTCATACCGCCCGGAAAATCCGCCGCAATCACTCCGGCCGGCGATAAAGAAGTTTCGTTCCCCTACAAGCCCATACCGCTTCGGCCCGCCCGGCATTGCGCGTCTCGCACAAACAACGCCTCCGAGCGAACCGCCATAATTTCCCACGGACTGTTCGGAACGGGATCTTTTCCCATAATCGTTTGCAAAACCCCATCAACAATCGTATCTACCACAGGTTCCTGCGCATAGGACTGGTGAATGGGAATGAATAATTCTTCGGAACAAGGCGAACCTGTCGGGCCACCCTGAATCACCGGCGGCTTTTTATCTTTATAGCTGCGCGGTACGACCAGAATGGCTTCTTTCCCTTCTCCATAGGTGAAGGAACGCGGAGCGCCTTCAATCGCGTGCAGAATTTCATCGCGGGTGTATTTAATGACCCTGCCGGTATCAATACAATAAATCCCGCATCTTTCCAGCATTTCCAGACCAGCCTGGAAGAGATTATTCACTAATTGTTCGTCTTCGGGAATGATCTTGGTTTTGTCGATTTTAATCTGATATTTCGTTTTAAGCTCTGTGGCTGTTTGCGGTACGATCTTATAATCCCAATCGTTTTCCGCTACTTTAGCGCCGGTTTTTGCCCGATCATAGACATCGAACATCGTTACTTTTTTGCCGATGGCTCTCATTTTCCAGTCCCTCCTTTTTTCGCCGCGAGCAGTTTTTTGGCGATTAACACCGCGTCAGGCGCCGTGTCTCCATAACCGTCCGCCCCAATCTGCTCGCACCATTCCTCTGAAACAGGCGCGCCGCCGTACAGAACGACGAACTGATCACGAATCCCTTCTTCCTGCAACAGGCGGATGATATCTCTCTGCGCCGGCATGGTGGTCGTCATCAACGCCGAACCGGCAATGACGTCAACTTTATATTCCTTGGCTTTAGCCACGACCTCCTCCACCGGAACGTCTCGCCCAAGGTCGAATACTTCAAAATTATTAGCGCTGAACATGGTCTTGACGATGTTCTTTCCAATATCATGAATGTCACCCTGAACGGTGTGAATTAATACCCGTCCGCTGGAGGCGGCCGATTTTTCTTCATCCGTCAAACCGCTGGTCAGGATCGCCACCGCTTTCTCAAAGGCTTCCGCCGAAACCAAAAGATGCGGCACAAAGGCTTCTCCTTCATCAAATAAATCGCTCATCACCTGCATTCCTGGGGATAAACCGCCGCTGATAGCCTCGACAGGATCAATTCCGGCTTCAAGAGCGCTTTTCGCCGCCGCCTCCGCCAGATCGACGTCCATCTCCACAATAGCTTCTTTCAGTTTGTCAAAAATCTCTTGCTTACTCATGTACACATACCTCCTTTTTTCTCCGTCTGCAAGCAACTCGCCTCTCATTCTGCTGTCAAAGCCGCCTGTTTCCCTTGGGCATCCCTCCTCCTTCGCTGCCAACGCAACGCCTTTTTATCTTTTGCCAAGCCGCAACCGCCCTAAAACCCCAGACAACGCACGAATAATTTATCGAACCCCTCCTGATTGGCCAGCTCCACGCAGGTGATTTCTTGGACCAGCCGCTCCATTTCGCCGCGGCAGGACTGATTCAAT
>JAITOS010000045.1 GCA_031289815.1 Peptococcaceae bacterium
TCAAGACCACGAAATCATAAGACATTACTCACTTTTCACAGAATGCCGAAAAGGCTGAAACGCTTTGGTGGTAAAGCGTTTCAGCCTTTGTGTCTTTTACAACTGTCAAAGATGAGATACTGTTTTTATCTCTTCCTGTCAAATCCATCCGGCTGGGCGGCTGGGGCTGTTATACGTATAGTATCATACAGGTTTTCCCGGATGATCAGAAAAATAGGTATGCAGAAGATTCCGGATCCCGGCCTCCACGCTTGCCGGTAAATCCTGAAGGTTTTCTCGCCATTGCCTGATCTCCCACCCTATTTTTTCGTTCCAATCGCTGCTTGGCCAGGAAATAAAAACTTTCGAGTGATCCGCCAACGAATTTTTCAGCATGATCAGGCATACAGCCAGTACCATCAACCGGAACAACCAACGCACGCTCCTCATCCCCTTTTGCGCAAGATTCAGGACTCGTCTGCCTGTCCTGATCATACCTTACCCAAAAAGAATGTGTTTTAACCCTCCGCCTCCGGCAGGCGCGGCTATTCGTGCCAAACCCTGAGATATTGCTCTTGTTCCTCTGTGAGTATGTCAATGCTAAGGCCCAGGGATTCTAACCGCAGTCTGGCTACTTGCTGATCAATTTCCGGCGTCACCCGGTAGACATGATTTTTTAATTGACCGCTGTTTTCGATGAGATATTTTAAAGATAACGTCTGAATGGCAAAAGACATATCCATGACTTCAGCCGGATGACCGTCTCCTGCCGCCAGGTTTACCAAACGCCCTTCAGCCAGCAGGTATATTTTCTTGCCATTTTTCAGTTCAAACGCCTGGATATTATGGCGTATCGTCCTTTGGTTCTGGCTGAGCGCGGTTAACTCCGTTTTGTTGATTTCAACGTCAAAATGCCCGGCGTTGCAGAGGATCGCGCCGTCTTTCATCGCCTGAAAATGCTCCCGGCGGATGACGTCTTTATTCCCCGTGAGCGTAATAAAAAAGTCTCCCCGCTTGGCAGCTTCCGCCATCGGCATGACTTCAAAACCGTCCATCCAGGCTTCATTGGCTCTGATCGGCTGAACTTCGGTAATGACGACCCGCGCGCCCAAGCCTTTAGCTCTTAGAGACACGCCCTTGCCACACCAGCCATAGCCGGCCACCACCACCGTCTTACCGGCCACCACCAGATTCGTCGTCCGCATAATGCCGTCCCATACCGACTGCCCGGTTCCGTAACGATTATCAAATAAATACTTGCTTTCGGCGTCATTAACGGCCATCATCGGAAACTTCAATTCCCCCGCCTGATCCATTGCTCTTAAACGCAGGAGTCCGGTAGTGGTCTCTTCCGCGCCGCCGCATATTTTGTTTAATAGCTCCCTTCGTTCCCGATGCACCGTCGCTACCAAATCGCCCCCGTCGTCGATGATTAAATCCGGCTCAAAATCCAAAGCGCTGTGTAAATGCCGTTCATATTCCTCGTCGCTCGCCCCATACCAGGCGTGTGCTGTGATCCCGTTCTGCACCAGCGCCGCGACAACGTCGTCTTGAGTCGATAAGGGATTGCTGGCCGCCACACACACTTGAGCGCCGCCGAATTGTAAGGTCAACGCCAAATAGGCGGTCTTCGCTTCTAAGTGCAAGCAGATCACAATCTTTTTCCCGGCAAAGGGCTTTTCATTTTCAAACTGCGCCCGTAAACGGTTCAGAACCGGCATGTGAGCCGATACCCAATCGATTTTCTGCTGCCCTGAAGGCGCTAACGTCAGGTCACGGATAGATGATTCCATGTGATAAAATCCTCCTTCTCATTGGCTAGGTTCCCTGTTTTTTTGACCAAACAGGAATGAAATAGTATGATCTATATGAAGATGTGTACCATCATGAATAGGGGGAGCGCTATGCGTAGGTCTTTTTTGTACCTTTTTGTCTTTCTCACCGGCAGCGTAGTCATGATCATCGAAATGTCGGCGTCCCGTTTGATCGCGCCTTATTTCGGAACTTCTTTAGTCGTCTGGGCCAATATCATCGGCATGATTCTTTTAGCCATGTCCGCCGGCTATTTCCTGGGAGGCCGTCTGGCTGACGCTTACCCGTCCGCGCGCGTTCTTTTCGGAATCACCCTGATCGCCGGTATCATCCTTTCCCTCATTCCTTTCATCTCCCAATGGATATTCTCCGCCCTTACCAACGGCATTCTGGCAACTCCTTTTAAAACGATCCTATTCTCTTTTATCGGCGTTCTCTGCGTATTTTCGCCACCGGTATTTTTTCTGGCCATGGTCAGCCCTTTCGCCCTGCGTTTAAGCATTCCCACCGCTGCGGACGCAGGCAGGATTGCCGGACGGCTGTACGCGCTTTCCACTCTCGGCAGTCTGCTGGGAACTTTTTTACCGTCCTTTATCCTCATTCCCGTCATCGGTACCAGAGCCACCATTTACCTCTCCTCCTTCGTGCTGTTGCTGCTCGCCGCCTGGGGTTTAAGGCGTTGGTGGGCCTTTGCTCTTATCTTACTTCCTCTCCTCCAGCTATACCTGGCGCCGCAGTCCATCAAGACGACCGGCCAGGTCCTCTGGGAAAAAGAAACGCCTTATCAATATGTACAAGTCGTCCGCGCTCAAGATGAAAGTCTGGCGCTGGTCTATAACGAAGGCGGCGGCGTGCAGTCCGTCTATCATCCCGATCACCGGTTATCCGCTCAGGAATATTATAACTACTATCTAATCCTGCCCTACCTTAGGGAACCGGACGAGCCGCGGATCTGGATTCTTGGCTCGGCGGGCGGCACGATGCTCCAGCTCTTTGATTATTGGCTGCGCCCGTCTTTTCCGAAGATGGCGCTGACCGGCGTGGAAATCGACCCCGGCGTCATCCCTTTAGGTGAGAAATTCTTTGGCCTGACGGGCCGGGAAACGGTCGTAAACAGCGACGCCAGAGTCTTTTTAAACTCCAGTGAGGATACGGCGGATGTGATCATCGTTGACGCCTACAGCCAGCAGATCTATATTCCCTTTCACCTGTCCACGCGCGAATTCTACCTCCAGGCCCGGCAACGCCTGAATCCGGGAGGGATTTTAGCAATCAACGTCAACGCGGTGGACGCTTCCTCGCCGCTCCTCCTGGCCTTTGAACAGACCTTAAAAAGCGTTTTTCCCCATACTTACGCCCTTCCCGTGCCGGGATCCTATAATTTTGTGCTGCTGGCCAGCGATCAGCCCGTCGTCCTTGCCGCTCAGTCGCCCGTCACTCTTCCTGGTTCTTTATCGTCTTTTTGGCAATATTTCTATAGTCATACGCAGCCGATCCGCGAGAACAGCGGTCTGTTGCTCCGTGATGACCGCGCGCCGGTGGAATTCCTGACCGATCAGATGATCTGGCAAACCATCCGCGGCTCCGGCCTATAGCGCCTCAGACAGCAATTCCTCCAACCGCGTCACTAAGCTCCCAAAGCTCTTCAGCGCTTCGCTGACCGGCTGCGGCGTGGTCATATCGACGCCGGCCCGGCGCAAAAGCTCAATCGGCTCCGCCGAACTGCCGCTGGACAGAAAACGGATATAGTCTTCGACCGCGCCTTTTTCCTTATTTAAGATCCGGTTGGCGAGAGCGATCGCCGCCGAAAAACCGGTCGCGTATTTGTATACGTAGAAGGCGCTGTAAAAATGAGGAATCCTGGCCCATTCGCTGCGGATTTCCGGATCATTCACCACCCCCGGCCCGTAATATTCGGCGTTGAGTTCGCCATAGAGGCCGGAAAGCGCATCCGCAGTCAAGGATTCGCCGGATTCCACTCGTTCATGGGTTTTTTTCTCGAATTCGGCAAACATGGTCTGCCTGAAGATGGTTCCCCGGAATTGCTCCAGATAGTGGTTAATGATATAGGCCAGCGCTTTCGGATCAGCCGTCGTTTTCATCAAATGCTCGGAAAGCAAGGCTTCATTCAGGGTGGAGGCCACTTCCGCCACAAATATTTTATAGCCCGCGTAGGGATAAGGCTGATGGCGGTTAGAATACCAGGTATGCAAGGCGTGTCCCATCTCGTGCGCCAGCGTGAAGGCGGAGTCCAGGGTATCCTGATGGTTGAGCAGCACATAGGGGTGCGCGCTGTAGGTTCCCCACGAATACGCCCCGCTGGTTTTGCCGACATTCTCGTAAACGTCGATCCAGCGGTTTTGAAAGCCCTGCTCCAAAATACCGGCGTATTCCGGTCCGAGCGGCTCTAAGCCCTGCCGGATCAGCTCTTTGGCTTGCGCAAAGGGAATGGTTTGTTTGATTTCCGGCACGATAGGGACATAAATATCGTACATATGGAGTTCTTCCAAGGCCAGCATTTTCTTGCGCAGCGCCAGATAACGATACAGATCCGGCAGGAAGGCGTGAACGGTTTCTATCAGGGAATCATACACCGTTAAGGGGATATTGTCCCCATCCAGCGACCCTTCCAGGGCCGAAGGATAATGGCGCACTTTGGCGTAAAATACATCTTTTTTTACGCTCGCGTTCAACAGCGCCGCCCAGGTATTCATCTGCTTGCCGTAGGCGGCATACAGGGTTTGAAAAGCGTCTTGCCGCACCTGACGGTTATCTTTCTCCATGAATTGCGTATAATTCCCCTTGGTCAGCTCTACCATTTGCCCCTGTTCGTCCTTGATTTCCGAAAATTTGAGGTCGGCGTTGTTGGCCATCGTAAATACCTGATGCGGCGTATCCGCCAGCTCCGCGGTTTCCGCCAGAATCTTTTCTTCCCGGAGGCTTAATACGTGTTCCCGCTGGCGGACAATTTCTCGCAAAGCCCGCTGGTACAACGCCAGCGCCGGGTCTTGATCATATTCGTCAAATACCGCCGGCGGCAAGCTCAAAATCTCCGGCGCTACAAAAGAAAGCGCGCTCCCGATTTTCACGGACAACATCCCCGCGCGATCCGTCATCGCCTGATAGCGGTCCCGGCGATTGTCCTCATCCCGGCGCATTCTGGCATAGGTATAGATTTCCTCTATTTTCAGGCTCAGATCGTCCGTCCATTGCAGGCAGGCCAGGAGCGTGTCAGCGCTTTCCCCCAAGCGGCCTCTATAGGTTTCACCGACGCCAATGAGTTCTTCCGTTTGCTTAAATTCAGTCTCCCAGTCCTGATCATTCTCAAAGATATCTTCCAGCCGCCACGTTGAGCTTTCCTCTAGTTCTGATCGTTCCTTTAAGCGAACCGCCGTCATGTGAGATCCCCTTTCTTTTTTTAGATTCCAGGCGTTCCCTTCTTCGTTTACGATTATCTTCCATATCGTTTCAGGCCGCCATTGGTATTAAAAAAGCGAAACCGACAGCGTACGTTCCACTGTCGGTTTCTACCACCGTCCATTATCTCCCCAGAAGGTTCCCCAGCCTTCTTTATCATTCTATCAGAGTTTTTTTAATTAATCAAGTCTTTTGTCCGCAAAATTTTTAGAAAAATTTTCACGTAAATTTCATAAAAATCTAGCAAAGATTAGTTGAATCGTCAATTTTCCCGGTCATTTGCTAACATCGCCTTCACCGGACTGGTTGTTCAAGGTTTTTCCGTTCGAGAAATTCTTGCGCCCCGCCTGATTCCCAATCGTCGGTGAGCGTACAGATCCGAAACTGATGGGGATTTTTCAGCCAGCATTGCCATCGTGACAACTCGGCCTTCTTGCTTGGCGTGGTTAACCAATAGACCAGCCCATTCCATTCCAGCGCTTCTCCCGCTTCATTCCCCATATTTTTTAACAAGGCGCTATGCTCCAATACGCTTGTCAGCAGCAAACTATACGAGGACTGCGGCAAAGGCCGGCCGAGAATCGGATAGACGACCCGAAGGTTGCCATGATGTTGAAAATAATATACGTCTTCAAGATCGGCTATCCAGAATTCCTGACGGTTTTTTGGCAGCCAGGGCCAAATCCACGGCTCTCCCCAAAGCGCTCTGGTCCTTTCCTCATTTTTCATCATGAATAATTTGAGCTTATCGGAGGGGGGCAAGTGTTCTGTAAACTCCGGCCCCTCCAAAACCGCTAACATCTCATTCATTGTTCGTTGAAATTCCTGATTCAATTGGCCACTCGCATCTACCCAGCCTGTTTTTTTCCAGCGCTGACCCCTTTCCTGATCTTTATCCCATTTCCCCTTCCCGGTCAATTCCAGTTTTTTGCCGCGCCGGATGATTTCGGCGATCTCCAGATTCCCCCAGTAAAACTGGATCGTCCGCTGCTTGAAACGCGTCCGAATCCCCCGATTTTGGTATTGCTGAAAAAAATCAAGGATATTCTTTAATTGCTGGATGGCTACGGAATCCAAGCCCAAACTCCATTGCCGCCAATGAGGACGTTTTTCGCCGAGACTATAGACTTGGTCCGATCGCCGTTCGGAAACTAAATACAGGCTTGGATCCAGTTTTTCCCGCCAATATATGCCTTTAGCCGTCAAATTTCCGCCGATTTTATGGATCGCCAGCAGAAAAAACGGTGAAAAATCCGGCGCTACAAAATACAGCACGGTTTTAGCGCCGTTGCTCAACCCATTCGCCCACAGAATACCATTCATTAAAAAATCATCTTCCCGCGGGGGCGCAGCCGAAGCAATAATTCCCAAACGCAGAGAAATATCGCCGCCCATAAAATACGCATATTTTGCCGATAAGCGCAAGGCCCGAACCTTCTCCGGCGGACAGCGCGTCCAAGCCTCTCCTAAAAAAAGATTTGCATGTGATTTCCATAGTTCTTGCCAAGCGATACTCACCTTGATCCTCCCTTAAGATTTCTTCCTCCATCATGTTTACGCCGCGGGAGAATACAAAATGCCATTCCTCTGCCAAAAACTAACGCAATTCCGCCTGCCCCATTCCGGCGCTGTTCAGACACTGATTGCCGGCAAAGCGGACGTTTTTATCCGCAATGCGCCCTAAAACCCCAGACAACGCACGAATAATTTATCGAACCCCTCCTGATTGGCCAGCTCCACGCAGGTGATTTCTTGGACCAGCCGCTCCATTTCGCCGCGGCAGGACTGATTCAAT
>JAITOS010000078.1 GCA_031289815.1 Peptococcaceae bacterium
ATATTCCAAAAATACAAACAGGCGGAAATAAAACACAACCCTGCCTTTTTTTCTTTGCTTGCGCGGCGAGAAGAATGATTGAAGCCGACGGCATAGAATGTTAAAATAAGATAGTGAAAGTAATAAAAACTCGAAGATGGCGGAAACAAATGGTGTGGAGGGAATAATGAACGCAGTATTGCATATTGGCTTAGATATCGGTTCCACAACAGTGAAGATCGTCGTTTTAGATGGGCATGAGATTCTTTACAAGAATTATTTGCGGCATTTTTCTGACATTAAAAACACGATCGGGGCCATCTTTGAAGGGGCGAAAGCCGTAATGCAGGGGCGGTCGCTGACCGTCATGGTCACGGGATCCGGCGGCTTTAATATCTCGCAGAAGCTGGGCCTGCCCTTCATTCAAGAAGTGATCGCCTGCTCGAATGCGGTGAAAAACCTCATTCCCCATACCGACGTGGCGATTGAATTAGGCGGGGAAGACGCTAAAATCACCTATTTTGGCGATTCGATTGAGCAGCGGATGAACGGCACCTGCGCCGGGGGAACCGGTTCTTTTATTGAACAAATGGCGTCTTTGCTGCAAACAGACGCGGCTGGCTTTAACCGTTTAGCCGAAGACTATCAGCATATTTATCCGATTGCCTCGCGGTGCGGGGTGTTTGCCAAAACGGACGTGCAGCCGCTTCTGAATGAAGGGGCGGCCAAGGAAGATATCGCGGCTTCCGTGCTACAGGCGGTCGTCAATCAGACCATCAGCGGTTTGGCGCAGGGACGTCCGATTGACGGCAACGTGGCGCTTCTGGGCGGGCCGCTGCACTTCATGCCGGAGCTGCGCAAACGCTTTATTGAGACCTTGCGTTTAGGCGCGGATCATGTCGTCATTCCGGAGAATTCTCAGTACTTTGTGGCGCTGGGGGCGGCCTCTTCGTCGCGGGAAGAAGCGTCCGTCAGCTGCGAATGCCTGTTTGAGCGTCTGCCGGATATCTACAAAATGGGCGATGAAGAGGGGGAAGGGATCGATCCCTTATTCGCTTCGGAAGAAGAGTACCGGGTCTTTAAGGAACGGCACGCGCGCAGCCGGGTGGCGAGAGCGGATATCCGTGAATATAAAGGAAACGCCTATCTGGGCATTGACGCTGGTTCCACCACGACGAAAATCGTGCTGATCAGCGAGGACGGCGCCGTTCTCTTTTCCCATTATGGCAGTAATCAGGGAAGCCCGTTAGAGTCAACGATCACCGCGCTGCAAACCATGTATCAAGCCATGAATCCGGATATTTCAATCAGCAAGGCGGCGGTTACAGGCTACGGCGAACAGCTGATCAAAGCCGCGCTCAAGGTCGATCTGGGGGAGATTGAAACCGTCGCCCATTATAAAGCCGCCGACTTCTTCCTGCCGGGGGTAGATTTTGTTTTAGATATCGGCGGTCAGGATATGAAGAGTCTGGTGATCCGGCACGGGGTGATCGATTCCATCATGTTAAATGAAGCCTGCTCGTCGGGCTGCGGTTCCTTTATTGAGACCTTTGCCCACTCTTTAAACATGGAGTCCAAAGAATTCGCCGCTTTGGGAATAAAATCACAATTGCCGGTGAATCTGGGAACCCGTTGTACGGTGTTCATGAATTCCAAGGTGAAGCAGGCGCAAAAAGAAGGGGCGGAGGTCAGCGATATTTCCGCCGGCATCTCGATTTCCGTCATCAAGAACGCCTTATTTAAGGTGATCCGTCTGAACCATGTGGAGGATTTGGGAGAAAAAATCGCGGTTCAAGGCGGGACGTTTTATAACGATACCGTGTTGCGCGCACTGGAAAAGATCATTGGCCGCGAGGTGATCCGACCGGATATCGCCGGTTTGATGGGCGCTTTTGGCGCGGCCCTGATCGCTAAAGAGAACAGCCGGGACGGAGGCCGGACTTCTCTGCTGGCGCCGGAAGAGCTGAGGGACTTTGAGGCGCGGACCGAAATAAAGCGCTGCGGCCAATGCGGCAATCAATGCCTGATCACCGTCAAAATATTTCCCGGCGGCGGCGCTTTCTATTCGGGGAACCGCTGCGAGAAGGGCGAGGGCAAAGAAAAGCTCGGCAATGAGCTGCCGAATCTGTACGCTTATAAATATCAGCGGCTCTTTCAGTATCCGTCCTTGAGTGAAAAGGACGCCGCGCGGGGGACGATCGGGATTCCCCGAGTACTGAATATCTATGAGGATTATCCTTTTTGGCATACTTTTTTCAGCGAATTAGGCTATCGCGTCGTCCTGTCTGACCGCTCCTCCAAACGTCTGTACGAATCGGGGATGGCGACCATTCCTTCCGAATCGGCTTGTTATCCGGCGAAGCTGGTGCATGGGCATATCCTGAACTTAGTGCATAAAGGCATCAAGAAGATCTTTCACCCGTGCATACCGTTCAATCAGAAGGAAGACCCAGAGGCCAATAACCGTTATAATTGTCCCGTCGTTATTTCCTACCCGGAAACGATCTATGCCAATATCGATATTTTACGCGGCGACGATATGGTTTATTACCATCCGTTTTTGCCCCTGGACGCGCCCAAACGCCTGCCTAAGCGGTTGTTTGAGGAATTGGCGGGGGAGGGCTTGAGCAAGAAGGAAATAGCCGCGGCGGTGAAAAAGGGATACGAAGCCTTATCCCGCTATAAAGAGGACGTGCGCGCTTACGGGGAAAGGGCGTTAAAGTATATTGATGAACACGGTCTGAAAGGGATCGTGTTAGCCGGACGGCCCTATCATATCGATCAGGAAATCAATCACGGGATTCCGGAGATGATTCAGTCCTATGGCTTTGCCGTGCTTTCCGAAGACGCGATTCGGCACTTGGGAGAGGTGGAAAGGCCGTTGCGGGTGGTCGATCAATGGGTCTATCATTCCCGTCTGTATGCGGCAGCCAGCTTTGTGGCTAAGCGGGATAATCTGGAGCTCATTCAGCTGAATTCCTTCGGCTGTGGGCTGGACGCGATCACCACGGATCAGATTAAAGAGATTTTAGAGTCTTACGGGAAAATATTCACCCTGTTAAAGATCGACGAGATCAATAACCTCGGTTCGGCGCGGATTCGGATTCGTTCCCTGATCGCCGCGATCAAAGAAAGGGAAAAAATTCATTTTCGGCCGCAAAAGATTCAAAATGCGCCGCCGCGCGTCCTGTTTACCAAGGAAATGAAGAAGACGCATACGATTTTAGTGCCGCAAATGGCGCCGATCCATTTTCAATTTTTGCAGACCGTGTTTGAAAACTTTGATTACCGGCTGGAGGTCTTGCCGTCTGTGGATCAAACGATTATTGACGAAGGGCTGAGATTTGTCCATAATGACGCTTGCTATCCGGCGATTATCGTGATCGGTCAATTGATGAAGGCGCTGAATTCAGGGAAATACGATCTGGAGCATACCTCGGTGATGATGTCGCAAACAGGCGGGGGTTGTCGGGCGACCAATTACATCGCCCTCATCCGCAAAGCGCTGAACGACGCGAAAATTCCCCAGGTTCCGGTCATTTCCCTGAACACGGCCGGTTTAGAGAAAAACCCCGGCTTTAAAATCACCCTGCGTATGTTCGATGAAATCCTGATGGCGCTGATTTACGGCGATTTGCTGATGCGGGTGTTGTACAGAATCAGGCCGTATGAGGAAGAACGCGGTTCAGCCCAGAAGCTCTATGAGCGCTGGTCGGAGAAATGCCGGGAATCATTGAAGCACAGAGGAAAAAAGGAATTCGCGGCCAATATCCATCAGATCGTGCGGGATTTCGATCAGCTACCGATTCAGGAAGAGCTGATCAAACCCAGAGTGGGGGTGGTCGGCGAGATTTTGGTCAAATTCCATCCCACCGCCAATAATCATATCGTCGAGCTGTTGGAGAATGAGGGAGCGGAAGCCGTCGTTCCGGATTTAACGGACTTTTTCCTCTACGGCGCTTACGATCATAAATACAATTACCGCTATTTATCCGGCAGTTTTCTGGGCTTGATCTCCGGCAATATCACGATTGCCCGGATTGAGAGCTATCGCAAGGATTTAAAGAAGGCGCTGCGGGAGAGCAAACGCTTTGAAGCGCCGAAGACGATCGGGGAGATCGCCGCGTATGCCAGTCGGCATTTATCCCTGGGCAATCAGACGGGGGAAGGCTGGTTCCTGACCGGCGAAATGGTCGAACTGCTGCACAGTGGGGTCAATAATATCGTTTGCTTGCAGCCGTTCGCCTGCTTGCCGAATCATATCACCGGCAAAGGCATGATCCGGGAACTGCGGCGCGCTTATCCCACCGCCAATATCGCGCCCATCGACTATGATCCGGGGGCGAGCGAGGTCAACCAGCTGAACCGGATTAAGCTGATGCTGGCGGCGGCGAACGACCATCTGGCGAAAAACAAGAGGCAAGCCTATCCGGAGAAAATTACGCAAGCGATAGCGGCTAAACCGTCAGAAAATGAGATGAAAGGGATAGCGGTTGAGCGATGTATATTGGAGCAAGAATATTAAAAACCGGCTTGGCCGTTTCTTTGGCGATGTTGTTATGTAAATATTGGCAAATGGAACCAGCCATATTCGCGGCCATTACAGTGGTCCTTAATATGCAGTCTTCGGTAAGGCGATCGCTGAGAAACGCCTGGCAGCAAGTCGCCGTTCATATGATCGGGGTTTTGTTAGGGGTAGGCTTGGGCTTGCTGATCGGGAATAACGCCTTTGTCCTCGGCTTGGCTACCGCGCTGGTGATTGTTCTTTGCAATAAGCTGAAGTGGTTGAACGTGATTCCGGCGGGCGTGCTATCGGTTTTATTTATCTTGGCCGCTCCGGCGGAGCAGTTTCTCGCTCAGGCGGGAACGCGCTCCATCGTAATATTCATCGGCTTGGGGGTCGCCTTGATCGTCAACAGCGTCCTGGCGCCACCGAGATATAAAGCGCAGCTGCTGGAGCTGCTGCGGCGCCATTTTGATGAGACCTTTGAGTATTTTCTTAAAAGTACGCGCGCGTTTGTGAAAGCGGGAACACTCTCCGCTTATGAGAACAAAAAACCGGAAGCATTAATCCGCAAAAACGCGCATATCAGTGAAATATTTGAGCGCGCGCGCGAAGAATTTGCGCCGGGAGAACACGCGTCGCACGTTGAAAGGGTACTGGAGATCTGCCGCGGCTGGCTGGAAAGAGGGCAGAATATAGAGGCAATGACGGCCCAAAGAGTTCGGCGGCGGCAAGGACCGGGCGCGCCGTCGCAGGAGATCACCGCTGAATTCCAGGCCATCTTGCAGATTCTCACGGAAGGAACGGATAATCTGGAAGCCTTGAAAAATGAAATTGTCATCGATCTGAAGCTGGAACAGCCGCTAACGGCGGCAGAAGTGCCGGAGCATGATGAATATTGGAATCGGCTTGATCTGGCCATCGACGAATGGCAAAGCCAGGTGACGGGGGTTTTTTATCTGCGCGCGATGATGGAGGTCGCCGTGGTGGCGACAGAAATACGTTGGACGGCCCGCCGCCTAAAAAGATTGCGCCAGATAGGCGTGAAACATTAAAGATCAGGCGGCTTATGGACGATCTTTTTAGCAACGGGTACAGGCAATGCAGCGAAAATGAAGAGGAGAGATACGACGATGGAGAATAGGCGCTCAAACAACGAGTCCCTGCAAGTAGACGTAAACTATATGACGGCGGAATATCTGGGAAGCCGGGAGGGAATCAGCGAAGCGGAGCTTCAGGCGCAGGCGGAGACGCTGGCGCGCGCGGTGCGGGCGATGAAGGACAAACGCCCGCAAATGGCCTGGCGGGAGCTGCCGCATAATCAGAACGATGTGGTGGATCAGATCTTGGACTATACGCGGCGCGTGAAAGATCGGTTTGAAAATTTTGTCGTTCTGGGCATTGGCGGTTCGGCATTAGGGCCTTTAGCGGTTCAGCAAGCCTTGAATCATCTGTATTATAATGAATTGCCTAAGGCCAAGAGAAACGGCTTCCCCAGGATCTATATCGTGGACAATGTGGATCCGGAACGGTTTGCCGCTTTACTGGACGTGATCAATCCGGCGGAAACCTTATTTAACGTCATTACGAAATCAGGCAGCACTTCGGAGACGATGGCGCAATTCATGATCGTGACCGAGCTGCTGCGCCGGGTATTGGGTGATTCCTACTCGGAACATATCGTGGCGACGACGGACGCGGCGAAAGGAAACCTCATCGGGATCGCCCAGGAAGAGAAGTACCCTTTGTTTTATGTACCGGACGGGGTTGGCGGTCGTTTTTCCGAGCTTTCAGCGGTGGGGTTACTGCCGGCGGCGGCGGCTGGGATTGATATCCGGGAATTATTGCGCGGGGCGGCCTTTATGGATCGCTGGATCGAGGAAACGGATCAGGTGACGGAAAATCCGGCCTATGTGCGGGCGGTTCTGCATTATTGCGCCTATCTGAAAGGAAAAAACATTTCCGTCATGATGCCTTACGCGGATTCCCTGAAATATTTTGCGGATTGGTATGCGCAGCTTTGGGCGGAAAGCCTGGGAAAAAGGCTGAATCAGGATGGGGAAGAGGTGTTTGTGGGGCAGACGCCGGTGAAAGCGCTGGGGGTAACGGATCAGCACTCACAGGTGCAGCTGTATACGGAAGGCCCCTACGATAAAGTGGTCAATTTTCTGGCGGTGGGGAGTTTCAGGAACAGCGTCGAAATTCCGCGCCTGTACGCGAAGGTTCCGGGAGTATCTTTTTTAGGCGGGCATACCCTGAATCAATTGATGGAAGTGGAGCGCGTCGCCACGGAATACGCGCTGGTCAAAGCGAACCGCCTGAATAATACGATTGTATTGCCGGAGGTGAATCCCTTTACGATCGGGCAGCTGATCTATCTGCTGGAGGTGGAAACAGCCTTTGCCGGGGAACTCTTAAAGATTGACGCCTTTGACCAGCCGGGAGTCGAAGAGGGGAAAAACGCGACCTATGCGCTGTTGGGGAGAGTCGGTTTTGAGGACGTCAAGGAGAAATTGAAGGCGCTACCGGCTAAAAACCAGCGCTATATCCTGAAAAGACCGGTTTGATGTTTGATCTTTGATCCGGAGGAGAGAGTTGCTGTCTTTGTGGCGTTGCCTTACGCCGTCTGGATATATTCCGTCAGAATCCGCAAAACTTCCTCGAGGTCGAGGGGTTTGCCAAGATGGCTGTTCATGCCCGCGTTCAGCGCCCGCTGGATATCTTCCTGGAATACGTTGGCCGTCATGGCGATGATAGGGATGGTTTTCGCATGGGGGATAGCCAGAGCGCGGATGCGGCGCGCCGCTTCGTAGCCGTCCATTTCCGGCATCTGAATATCCATAAAAATCATCGCATATGTTTCCGGCTCCGCGGTAAACAGCCGCACGGCTTCCAATCCGTTCACGGCGCTGTCGATCTCCAGACCCGTCGGCTCAAGGATGGCCCTGACGATTTCGGTGTTGATTTCGATGTCTTCCGCCAGCAGAATGCGATGACCTGCGAACTCACCCTGCATGTTTTCCCTGCTTTGCGGCGGGCGCTGACACGTCTTCGGCTCTGTCCGTTGGCTGCGTTTGACTTTGATTACAAAGGAGAAGGTTGACCCCTTATTAAACTCAGAAACGACCTGAATCTCACCGTTCATGGCTTCGACGATGTGCTTGGATATGGCGAGTCCGAGACCCGTGCCGCCAAATTTCCTGGAGGTGCCGCTTTCGGCTTGCTCAAAAGAAGTGAAGAGACGGGATTTTTGCTCATCGGTGATGCCGATGCCGGTGTCCTCTACTTCCACGCGAATCGCGCACAGGTTGTTTTCTTCTTTGAGCAGCTTGGCGCGAAGGTTGATCGTTCCCTGCTCCGGGGTGAATTTCACGGCATTGGAGAGCAGGTTCATGATGACCTGAAGGAGGCGCTGATCGTCGCCGATCAGGGAGGGCGGGATTTGGTCGTCGTAGGAGACGTTGAAGTACTGCCGCTTTTCTTCGGTGCGGAAGCGGATGATGTTTTCCGCTTTATCCAAAACGTTTTCGAGACTGAAAACGACGGAAGAAAGTTCAAATTTATTCGCTTCGATTTTCGACATATCGAGGATGTCGTTGATGACGTTGAGCAAATGCGTGGAGGCTTCGCTGATCTTTGTCAGGCTGTCTTCCTTTTTTTGCGGGTCGCTGGTCAGCATGGCAATGTTCGTCATCCCGATGATGGCGTTCATCGGCGTCCGTATCTCATGGCTCATGTTGGCGAGGAAATCGCTTTTCGCGCGGCTTGCTTCCTGCGCTTTGGCGGCGTTTCTGCGGTAGTGACCTAAAGTGACGCAGCCGCTGACGATGACGAGAATCATGGAGACAATCAAGATGATGATAGACCATTGGGTGTAATCGCGGATGGAGAGTATCTGCTCGTCGCTGATATCGACGCCGACGATGGCGGTCACGTTGCCTAAATCGTCAAAAACCGGCGCGAAGGCGGAGAGAAGGCCGTCAAAGCCAACCGAATAGTTTTTCAGTTCGCTGGCCGTAGCGGTTCCCCTGAAAGCTCGCGCGGGCGCGTCTTCTGCGGGGATGGGCTCCGTGGCCAGATTGACCGTGTCTTCCGTGAGGTCGTTATCAATGATGAACTGCGTCATTCCTTCGTCGCCGGTCAGACGCAGATAGTAGACGTAGATGACGCGCGATTCCGCCGCGAATTCGACGAGCCGGTTCCTAAGCTCGTTGAAGAGCGGCGTTTCCATGTCTTCAGGCGTTTGTAATTGTTCCAGCTCGGCGGCGGATACCTGCACGGCGGCAAGGCGGCTGGTCGCGAGCAACCGCTCCTCGAGGTCGTCCGTGAGGAACTCAGAGATCGTATTCATCATGACGCTGGTGTAAATGGAGATCGTCAGAACGACAATCGTGGACAGCAGAAATAGCAGAATCGTCGCGTTTCCTTGCAGAAATTTCTTCATAGTCAACTCTCTCTAAAGCTAGTTGGACGTTTTTTCCACACAAACTTTTTTTGATAGGTATAGTGTAACATAAATTCGGCATAAAATCCCAAAACTCCCCAAAAAAATTTTGATTATTGGCAATTTAGCCAAGGAGACGGCGCAAGAGGAATTCCCGTATGACGGCGTTGTTTTTGCCGCCCCGATTTGGTATACTGTTCTCGCTGGGAATGCGTGTTACCATGCGGAGGGAGTTGCAGGCCGTCAGAAACAGCGGCAAGCAGCTGGTGACCACGCGCGGTTCCGTTTTCCCCGGCAGAATAGAGGGGATGATTGCCGACGAACGGTTAGGGTATTAAGGGCGCGGCGATCATGCTATAATACTTTTAGAATGACGGCAAAGCCGAAGGCGGCGGAGAAGCGCCTGACCAACGATAGAGGATCAACGGAGGATAAAGATGAGTCGGCGGATGGCACGGGAAATAGCCTTACAGATTTTATTTCAGGTAGAGGTGAATAAAGACGCGGACCAGATCGAAGCGGCGCTTGCCTGCTGGGCCGAGGAATTTTCTTTGCCGAAAACGTATGTCCCTTTTGCCCGCGAAATCATTGAAGGGACGTTAGAAAACCAGGAGGAAATCGATCAAAAGATTAGCGCCCTGGCGGACGGTTGGCCGTTAGGACGTATGCCGAATGTTGACCGCAATCTATTGAGGCTGGCCGCCTACGAAATATTTTATTGTCCGAATATTCCGGGGGCGGTGACTCTGAATGAAGCGATCGAGCTGGCGAAGCGTTTTAGCGGGGCGGATTCGGCCAAATTTATCAATGGGATTCTGGATAAATTTATGGCGAGCGCCGGCAAAAGAGAAACCTTGAGCCGGGACGGCGGGGAAGAGAAGGCGAAAACCGGGCGTTCCGGGCCTTTGGGAGCGGAATCGTGACGGAGCGCCATTATTATTTAGGATTGGACACCAGCGCCTATACGACTTCGGCGGCGGTGGTGGACGAACAGGGGAACCTCGTTTGGGAAACCAGAAAGGTTTTGGACGTGCCGCTAAAGGAAACCGGATTGGCGCAATCGGCGGCTTTTTTTCAGCACATCCAAAATCTTCCTGGCCTGACGGACGCCCTCCCACCGGAAATCTGGCGGGATCTGAGGGCGGTAGGGGTGAGCGTGACGCCGCGTCCGGTTCCGGGCTCCTATATGCCGGTGTTTACAGCGGGGACAGCGGCGGCGCGGATGATCGCGGCGGCGCGGGAGCTTCCTTTGTTTCAGACGACCCACCAGGAAGGGCACATTGCCGCCGGTCTGGCGACGGCTTCTTCCTTAGCGCGGGAACCCTTTCTGGCGGTTCATCTTTCCGGCGGCACAACGGAACTGTTGCGTATTCAATGCCTGGGGGCGGGGAAAATTCAGATTGAGCGTCTGGGAGGAACGACGGACCTTCATGCCGGTCAGTTTATCGATCGGGTGGGCGTCCGTTTAGGGACGCCGTTTCCCGCCGGAAAGCATTTGGAACGCTTGGCGTCTGAGGCTTCGCCGGAAGCCGCTTCCTGGCTGCCTTCTTCCGTCAAAGGGTTGGAGGTCAGCTTTTCCGGAGTGGAAACAGCGGCGGCGCGTTTATTGGCGCAAGGGAAGGGCAAAGCCGATGTAGCCAGAGCAGTGGAAGGCTGTATCGCCCGAACGGTGGCGAAGCTGATCCTCCGCGGAAAAAAAGATACGGGGAGGCGCAAGGTTTTGATCGTTGGCGGCGTGGCGGCGAATCAGTTCATTCGGCAGGAGATCGTCCGGCGGGTGGAGAATATGGAATTCTATTGGGCAAAACCGGAACTGAGCAGCGATAACGCGGTAGGCGTGGCCTTACTGACAAAAGAAGGGAACGAACGGCGTGGCGGAATTGTTGGATGGGAAAAGGATCGCGAAAACGTTGAAGGAAGAAATCCGCAGCGAGGCGGAAGCCTGGAAGGCGAAAGGCGAGACCCCAAATTTGGCGGTGGTGATGGTGGGGGATGATCCGGCTTCGCTCATTTACGCGAAGGCAAAGCGGAAGGTCGCCGGAGAGTTAGGCATGGGCTTCGCCTTTTTCCCTTTAGCGGCGGCAACCTCGGAAGCCGACGTCATCAAAGTGATCGAAGAGCTGAACGCGGCGGAAAATACCCACGGGATTATGCTGGAACTCCCGCTACCCGCGCCTATAAAAAAAGAACGCGTGATGGCCGCGGTGTCGCCGCTGAAGGATGTGGATGGAATGCATCCCGTCAATCGCGGTTATATTATGAGTGGCGAGGAGGGCCTGTTTCCGGCCACTCCGCAAAGCTGTATTGAGATCATGCTCCGTTCCGGGGTGGAAATCGCCGGGAAGCACGCGGTCATCGTGGGTCGGGGGGAAACCGTGGGCAAGCCGCTGGTCTTTTTAATGCTGAGACAGCAGGCGACGGTGACGGTGTGTCATTCTAAAACGCCGGATTTGGGGTTGTTTACCCGTCAGGCCGATATTCTCATCGCGGCGGCGGGAAAAGTGAATCTGATTACTAAAAATATGGTCAAACCCGGCGCGGTTGTGATCGACGCCGGGGTGAACGAAACCCCGGAAGGGATTTGCGGCGACGTGGATTTTGCGGGGGTACGGGAGATTGCCGACTGGATTTCTCCCGTTCCGGGCGGAGTCGGTTCCTTGACCACCGCGATCATCATGCGCAACGTGCTGAAGGGGATGGCGTGGCAGAGGAGGATGTCCCGATGAACGTCTGGCAGTGGACGACGGCGGAATTTCTGAGTCGGGCCGCCAGCGCCGAGCCTGTTCCCGGTGGCGGTAGCGTGGCCGCCTACAGCGGCGCGGCTGCGGCGGCGATGGTTTGCATGGTGGCGAATCTGACGCTCGGCAAAGAAAAGTATCGGGACGCGGCAGAGCAAACGGCCCGAATCCTGAAGGAGGGGCAAGCGCGGCTGCGGACGCTCCAAGACCTTGTCAGCCGGGACATAGAGGTTTTTACGGAATTTATGGCGGTTTTGCGCCTGCCGAAAACGACGGACGAGGAAAAAAGTCTGCGCGCCGCCAAAATGCAGGAGACGCTGAGAGCGGCGACTGAGGTTCCCTTGGCGATCGCCAGAGATAGCTTGAGTGTACTGCAATTAGCGCGGGAACTGGCTCCGATCGGCAACCAGGCGGCGATCAGCGACGCGGGGGCGGCGGCTTATTTAGCGGAGAGCGCCTTGAAAGCGGCGCTGCTCAGCGCGCAGATCAACTTAAAATCACTGCAAGACG
The DNA here is from genome assembly GCA_031289815.1 of Peptococcaceae bacterium. Lineage (GTDB taxonomy): Bacteria > Bacillota > Desulfitobacteriia > Desulfitobacteriales > Desulfitobacteriaceae > JAITOS01. Next base: position 12,176 of record JAITOS010000078.1, read on the forward strand.
CCGCCTATGTGCAGCGGATTCAGACGGAGCGGTTCACGCTGCTGGAGCAGGCGGCGCAGCTGGGAGCGGCGACGATAGCCATCGTGGAGAGCCGCTTATAGACGGATCGTTGTGGCCGAAGCGTTTTAGCCGGACGCCGGATATTTTTAACGGTAGATATTTTAGATAAAAGGAAAATTTTTATGCGAACAAAAGTGATGGATATCCACTTGCCCGCTTATTCAAGAGGGGAAGAAATATTGAATATGGTTTCCCACATTGTGGGCGGAGCCTTGGGAATTGTGGCTCTGGTCTTGTGTGTGGCCGTATCGGCGCTGCGCCAAAATATTTTGGGCGTCGTCTCTGCGGTCGTCTATGGCCTGAGCATGATTCTGCTCTACACGATGTCCAGCATCTATCACGGCTTGACCAATGAAACCGCTAAAAAAGTCTTTCGTATCCTGGATCACTGCGCCATCTATATTCTCATTGCGGGCTCGTACACGCCGATCACCTTAAACGCCTTGCGCCGGATCGACGCGCCCTTGGCCTGGTTTTTTTTCGGGTTGGAATGGGGGCTGGCGATTCTGGCCGTCACCTTAACCGCCATTGATATCAAAAAATATCAAGTCTTTTCCATGATCTGTTATATTGCTATGGGCTGGGGAATCGTCGCCGCCTACCAACCGGTCTTGCAGGCGCTGACCGCGACGGGCTTTATCTTGCTTTTGACCGGCGGCATTCTGTATACGGTCGGGGCGGTTCTCTATGGAATGGGCAAAAAAAGGAAATTCATGCACGGCGTTTTTCATATCTTCGTCTTTTTAGGCAGCCTGTTTCAGTTTTTATGCGTCATTCTTTACGCCTTATGAAAGAAGGGACGCTTCATAGGACAAAACAAGACAAGACCGGAGAGAGGTGATGTGAATGCCGAAGATTTGGAGCGTAACGGAGCTGGTCCGGGAGGTAGGGCTGGTCATGGAAGAGCGGGCGGAATTCAGAAATTGCTGGATCAGCGGCGAACTATCGAATTTTAAAAACCATCGGCCCTCCGGTCACTGGTATTTCACAATCAAAGACCCTACGGCCAGTCTCCGGGGGATTATGTTCCGCAGCCGGGCGGAGCGCGTAAGGTTTACGCCGCTGGATGGGATGAAGATCCTGGCGCGCGGCAATATCAGGATGTATGAGCGGGACGGCAATGTCCAGTTCTATGCGGAAGATATGCAGCCGAGCGGATTGGGAGAATTGTATTTGGCTTTTGAACAGTTAAAGCAGAAGTTGTGGGCGGAAGGGCTGTTTGCCGAAGAACAAAAGAAACCCATTCCCAGAGTTCCGCGCCGTGTGGGGATTGTGACCAGTCCGACCGGCGCGGCGGTTCGCGATATCCTTCAGGTAATGGCCCGCCGTCATCCCCGGATCTCCTGGATTCTGGCCCCGGCGGCGGTTCAGGGAGAAGCCGCGCCGCGGGAAATTGCCCGGGCGATTGCCAATCTGAACCGGCTTGGGGGAATCGACGTCCTGATCGTGGGCCGGGGCGGCGGCTCGCTGGAAGAGCTGTGGGCCTTTAATACGGAAGAAGTAGCGCGGGCGATTCAGGCCTCTGAGATTCCGGTGATTTCAGCGGTAGGGCATGAAACGGATGTCACGATCGCCGATTACGCAGCCGATCTGAGAGCGCCGACCCCTTCCGCGGCGGCGGAGCTGGCGGTTCCCTTGCTCAGAGATTTACAAGCGGAAATCGATCAACAGCTTGCGCAGCTGTCAGCGACGATGCGTCGGCACTTAGAGCATAAGCGCCAGAGTCTGGCGTACTGGTCCGCCCGCGCCCCCTTGCAGGATCCGCGCTGGCGTATCGACCGGAACCGTCAGCAATTGGAAAACCTGGGTGAGCGCCTGCAAGAGAACTTGACTAGATTTATCACGGATAAAAATGGTATACTACACATATTAGCGGCTAAACTTCATTTGCTCAGCCCGCTGGCGGTTTTAGGCAGAGGCTATTCCTTGACCTATGCTCCGGACGGCAAGCTGGTGCGCAGTGAAGGCCAGATACATATTGCCGATACGGTGAAAGTCCGCTTGCACGACGGCGGCTTAACCTGTAAAGTGCTGGCAAAGGAGAAGAACGATGAAAAAAGCGGAACCGGCGTCTCCAACCGCGACGACCTTTGAACAGGGCGTTGAGAAACTGGAGGAAATCGTCAAGTCCCTGGAGGAACAGGAGATCCCTTTAGAGAAAGCGCTCAATCTATTCCGCGAAGGGGTTGAGCTGGTGCAATACTGCTCACGGCAACTGGATCAGGGCGAAAAACAAATGGAAATACTGCTTGAAGAAGCGGATGGAAAATTACGGGTAGAAGCTGCGAACTTGCAGACGGAAGGATGACCCTGTATTGTTTAAAGTGAAATTTCAGGAGTATATCGATCTGGTTGAAGCGTATTTGGAGCAATTACCCTGGAATCAGGATGATTTCATGTGCCGTACCATGCATTATTCGCTGGCGGGCGGCGGCAAGCGCGTGCGTCCGGTACTGGCGCTGGCGGCGGCGGAAACGGTCGGAAGCGATCCGCGCCGGATTCTGTCGGCGGCGATCGGGCTGGAAATGATTCACACCTATTCCTTGATTCATGACGACTTGCCGGCCATGGATAATGATGATTACCGGCGCGGGCGGTTATCGAATCACATGGTTTTTGGGGAAGGAAACGCTATTTTAGCGGGAGACGGCCTGTTGACGCACGCTTTTGAAATCCTGACGGAACCGCTGCCGGTACCCCCGGAAAAGCAGCTTCGCGTCATCCGGGAAGTCGCGGCCGCCGCTGGTTATCGCGGCATGGTCGGCGGTCAGGCGGACGATCTGGCGGGAGAGGGAAAAGCGCTGCGCTTGCCGGAAATAGAACGGATTCACCGGCGCAAAACGGGCGCGCTGCTGACCGTCTCCCTCCGTTTAGGAGCGATATTGGGTGGCGGCACAGCGGCGGAAATCGAGGCGCTGACGGCATACGCCGAACATCTGGGACTGGCTTTTCAGATCAAAGACGATATTTTAGATCAGGAAGGGGACAGCGCGGCGATGGGCAAGCCGTCGGGAAGCGATTTGCGCCGGGGAAAGGCCACCTATCCGTCCTTGATGGGCCTGTCCGGGGCGAAAGATTATCTGCGGGAGCACATCGTCCAGGCGCAAGCCGCTCTGTCAGTGATGCCAAGACCGGCGCCATTCTTACATGAATTCGCTGATTTCATAGAACAGCGGCAGTGTTGAGGTGGAAGAAGGGATGGGCTTACTTCAAGGGATCTGGCATAATTATGTGCTGATAGCCGCTGTAATCGCCTGGCTGGTCGCGCAATTAATGAAGATCGGCGTCAATATGATATTGTTGCGTGAATGGGATTGGCGAATGATGATCAGTTCCGGCGGCTTTCCCAGCTCTCATACGGCCGCGGCGGTGGCCTTGTCTTGGGGGGTGGGGAAATACCACGGTTGGGAATCTCCGGTCTTTGCGGTCGCCGTACTCTTTTCCATGATCGTGATGTATGACGCCACCGGCGTGCGTCGGGCGGCGGGAAAGCAAGCGGAGCGGATTAATCAACTGATTGAGAACTATTATCAAGGCTCCGATATCGCTCAGGAAAGACTAAAGGAACTCATTGGCCACACTCCTTTTGAAGTTTTTGGCGGCGTTGTTTTGGGAATCATCGTCGGAGTGTTGATGTAGGAGGTCAATTTTTTCAGGTGGGACGAAAACGAAAAACAAAAAGCTGGAAACACACGTTATTTATATTTCTCCTCACGTTTTTTACAGCGACGGTCGTCAGCGGCGCCTCGATTGTCCTGCTCAATCATACGAAACCTTGGGTGGCCGCGCTGGTTTTGCTGATTGTGGTGTTCCTTCACGTTGTTTTCGATACGGTGGGGACAGCTTCGACGGCAGCGACGGAACCGCCGCATCACGCCAGAGCGGCGAAAAAGATTTATGGGGCAAAGCAGTCGATTATGCTGGTGAAAAACGCGGATGTGGTCTCGACCTTTACCAACGATATTGTGGGGGACGTCACCAGCACCTTGGGAGGCGCTATGGCCGCGACCATCGTGCTGAGCCTGATTCGCGAGTATCCCCGGATGTCCGCCTATGAAGTATCGGTGAATACCCTGATGTTGGCTCTGGTCGCTTCCCTTACCGTCGCCGGCAAGGCGTTGGGCAAAACGCTGGCCATCCAGCGGGCCGATCACATTATCGGAATCGTAGGCAGGATCATGGCGATGTTTGAGGATGTGATCCCTTGGCGGACGAAAGATCACAAAAAACAGGGGGGCAAAAAAAATGGGTCTGCTCGAAAGGATTCGTGAACCGGAAGATTTGCGTTTGTTGAATCCGCCGGAATTACAGGATCTGGCGCGGGAAATACGGCAAATCCTGATTGAAGTGGTTTCGGCAAATGGGGGACACTTGGCGCCGAATCTGGGGGTCGTCGAGCTGACCATTGCTTTGCACCGGGTTTTTACCAGCCCGGAAGATAAAATCATCTGGGACGTAGGGCATCAATCCTACGTCCACAAATTGCTGACCGGACGGTATGAGAATTTTCGCACACTGCGTAAGCTTAACGGCCTGTCCGGATTTCCCAGGCGGGAAGAAAGCCCGCACGACTGTTTTTCCACCGGGCATTCCAGCACCTCCGTCTCCGCCGCCATGGGATTTGCCAAAGCCCGGGATCTGCTCCGGGAAAAATCGCATGTAATCGCGGTGATCGGGGACGGGGCGATGACGGGCGGGATGGCCTATGAAGCCCTGAATCACGCCGGACACAGCGGCACGGATATGATCGTAGTACTCAACGATAACGAGATGTCGATCTCCGCCAACGTAGGGGCCATGTCCCTCTATCTGAACCGGCTGCGGGTCGATCCGCTCTATGAAAAAAGAAAAGATCATTTGAAAAAAATGTTAAAAAAGATTCCGGCTATCGGCTCAAAAACCGCTGAAACCGCCAGAAAAGTGAAAAACAGCTTAAAACACCTGCTGGTTCCGGGGCTGTTATTCGAGGAGCTCGGCTTTACCTATCTGGGCCCGATCGACGGGCATGACGAAGCCCAGCTGGAAACGGTTTTAAAACAGGCGAAACAGAAAAAAGGTCCGATTTTGCTGCACGTGATTACCCACAAGGGAAGAGGGTACGCGCCGGCGGAGGAGAATCCGGACGTTTTTCACGGGGTCGGGCCCTTTAATCTCCTGACCGGCGAAGTGGAAAAAGCTGCTTCCGGGCCGACCTTTACCAAGGTTTTCGGCGAGACGCTCAACGCGCTGGCTGAAGAAAATCCTCAGATCCTGGCGATTACGGCGGCGATGCCCAGCGGCACCGGGCTGAGCTTGTTCGCGCAGCATTATCCTTCTCGTTTTTTTGACGTGGGGATTGCGGAACAACACGCGGTAACTTTTGCCGCCGCCTTGTCGTTTAGCGGCTTCAAGCCGGTGGTGGCGCTGTATTCCACGTTTATGCAGCGGGCGTTGGATCAGATTCTGCACGACGTCTGCCTGCAAAAGGCCAATGTGCTGTTAGCCATTGACCGCGCCGGGGTGGTGGGCGACGACGGGCCGTCTCATCACGGGCTGTTTGACCTGTCCTTGCTGCGGATGATTCCGAACATCGTGGTCATGGCGCCGAAGGATGTGAATGAACTGCGGAGTATGCTCTATACCGGTTTATTGCACGAGGGCCCGGTGGCGCTGCGGTATCCGCGGGGGGCGGGCTATGAGGTGGAAGCGGCGACCGGCTGGGAAAAATTGCCGATCGGCCAAGCGGAAACCGTCAAAGAAGGGGCGGATCTGACCCTTCTGGCCATCGGGCCCCTGGTCTATACCGCTCTGGAAGCCGCCGCTGAATTGCAGCGCTATGGGGTCGAGGCGCGGGTGGTCAATCTCCGCTTTGCGAAACCGCTGGATCGGGCGCTCATCCTCCGCTGCGCCGCTGAGACCAAGCGGTTGATTATACTGGAAGATCAAATCCTGGACGGCGGCGTAGGCAGCGCCGTATTGGAAGTTTTAGCGGCGGAAAATCTGACCGGCGTCAGCGTGGAGCGGCTCGGCTATCCCGAGTTTGCGGATCAGGGAACGATTCAGCAGTTACATCAGAAGTACGGCCTATCGGTGAAAGGGATTTTTGGCGCCGTCGGCAGAATGGGTCTGATAAAACGTCAGCTGAACACGGTGTGATCGGAGTGAGAAGAGCGCAGTGGCCAAAGAAAGACTGGATGTATTACTGGTGCGGCAGGGTCTGATGGAAAGCCGTGAGAAAGCAAAAGCGGCGGTCATGGCCGGTTGGATTTTCGGGGATGGGCAGCGTCTGGATAAACCGGGGATGGCGCTGTCCGCCGACGTGTGCCTGGAAGTAAAGGGAGAGCAGCCGCCTTTTGTATCTCGCGGCGGTTTGAAACTAGCGAAAGCGTTGCAAGTATTTCCGCTGTCCTTTGCCGGGGCGGTCATGGCGGATATCGGAGCTTCCGCCGGGGGCTTTACCGACTGCGCCTTGCAGAACGGCGCGGCTCGCGTTTACGCAATTGACGTCGGCTATGGTCAGCTGCATTGGAAGCTGCGGACCGATCCCCGGGTGGTCGTGTTGGAGCGGACGAACGCCCGCTATTTGGAAGCCGACTCTTTGCCGGAATCGATGGATTGGATCGTCACCGACGTATCGTTTATTTCCCTGACCAAGATATTTCCCGCGGTCCAGCGGCTCCTTAAAGTTGGAGGGCAGGTGGTAGCGCTGATTAAACCGCAATTTGAAGCGGGACGGGAAAGCGTCGGCAAGCGCGGCGTGGTTAAAGACCCTCAGATCCACGCGCAGGTTCTGGAGAACATCCTGACGGCGGCGACAGGGGCAGGATTTCAGGTCAGAGGGCTCAGCTATTCTCCGATTCGCGGACCGGAAGGAAACATCGAGTATTTAGCTTGGCTGGAATACACAGCGGCGACTGAAGACGCTCCGCCGGATTGGAAGATCACGGTGGCTGAGGTCGTACAGGAGGCGCAGAAAGGAGCGTTGTAAGATGAATAAGATTGGCTTATGGGGTAATTTGAGCAAAGAAGAGCCATTAGCGGTCTCTCATCAGATCGAAGAGTGGCTGGTTGCCCGCGAATGTGAGGTCTTTCGCGTGTGGGAGCAATTTAAAGAACAAAAGGTGGATTGCATCATCTCCCTGGGAGGGGATGGCACCCTGCTGGAGACGGCCAGAGAAGCGGCGATTTGGAAAATACCGGTATTGGGGATTAATTTTGGCCGCTTGGGCTTTCTGTGCGAAATCGAGCGCGACGACCTCTGGAACGCGCTGGAAGCCGTTTTAAAAGGGGAATATACGATTCAGGAACGGGCGATGCTCACCGCCAAAATTCATCGCAACGGCTTGCAGGAAATCTACATGAACGCCCTGAATGACGTCGTATTCAGCAGAGAATCCAGAGATGGTCAGGTCATCTTGCAGGCGAACATTTCCGGGGAGCCGTCGGTGCGCTATCCGGCGGACGGCCTGATTATCGCGACGCCGACCGGTTCCACCGCCTACTCGCTATCCGCCGGGGGGCCGGTGGTGAGCCCGGAGGTGGAAGCGATCCTGTTGACGCCTTTGGCGGCGCATTCGCTATCCGCTCGGCCGATGATGGTCGCCCAAAAAGAGGTAATCGAGATCACGCTGGTGCGGGGCGACTCCTGCCGGGTGACGTTTGACGGCCAATATCATGTGAGTATCGGTCCCGATGAGCGAACTCTGATTCGCACCTCGGAACTGAAGGCCAGACTGATTCATCTGGGGACGCGCAGTTTTCCTAAAATCGTCCGGGAAAAACTGATGGATCGCTGGCATGATTAATGGAATTCAGAATATTCAGAAAAATATTCGTTTATTTCTGACCGCCGTCATCCAGTCCGGAGACACCGTGCTGGACGCGACGGCGGGGCGGGGCAGGGATACGCAATTTCTGGCGGAGCGCGTCGGCCCGCGGGGAACGGTACACGCCTTTGATATTCAGGCGGAAGCTCTGGCGGATACGCGGAAGCTGCTGCGAGAGCAGGAGCTGGAGCGGATCGTGCAGCTGCACCGGCGCGATCACGCGGCTTTGGCTCAGGTGGTGCGGGCGCCTCTGCGCGCCGCGATGTTTAACTTGGGCTATCTGCCCGGCGGCGATCAGGCCATCGTCACCCAAGCGGCGACGACGGTCGAAGCGCTGCGGGCGGCGACCGGTCTTTTATTGCCCGGTGGGATTGTCAGCCTGACCGTTTACCGGGGACATCCCGGCGCGCTGGAGGAAGAGGCAGCCGTAAGAACGTTTATTCACGGGTTGCCGGAATCTTTTTCCGTGCTGGAAGGGCGTTATCCGGCCTTGCCTGAGCACACCCCTTATTGGATTTTGCTACAGAAGAAAGAGGGGGGAGAATAAAAAGTGAAAACCCGGCGTCTAAGAAAAATCCAGGAGCTTATTGCCAAAGAAATGATTCATACCCAAGAGGAACTGGCTGAGCGCTTGAGGCAGGAAGGATTTCAGGTGACGCAAGCCACGGTTTCGCGGGATATCAAAGAAATGGGACTCGTCAAGATACCCGGTCAGGACGAGGAATATCGCTACGCGATTCCGGGAGAGACGGTTTCTGTGAACAGCCTGGAAAGATTGAGACGGGTGATCCAGGAGACCGTGGTGAGCGTGAACGACAGCGAGAATTTGGTGATCGTCCGCACGATTCCGGGAAACGCCCAAGCCCTGGCTTCCCTGCTGGACGCCGGTCATTGGGAAGCGGTGATCGGCACGGTCGCTGGTGACGACACCGTTTTGATGGTGATAAAACCCAAAGAAGCGGCGGCGGAGATTACCAAACGTCTCTTTGATCTGATGGGATAGGGGGTCGGAGCGATGCTGACGGAATTAAGCATTGAGAATTTTGCTTTAATGGAAAAGGTGCGTTTGCGTTTGGGCGCGGGGTTATCGGTCTTTACCGGTGAAACCGGCGCGGGTAAATCCATGCTGATCGACGCTCTGGGCGTATTGCTGGGCGGACGCGCCAGCGTGGATATGATTCGCTTCGGGGAAGAAAAGGTCGGAATCGAAGGGATATTTACCGGGATAGCGGCGGACGCGGCGCAAAGGCTGGAAGAGGCGGGATACCCCGCGGAAGAAGGCCAATGGATTCTGTTTCGGGAACTGAACTTGAACGGAAAGAATACCTGCCGCCTTCAGGGGCGCGCCGTTCCCTTGAGCCTCTACCGTTCGCTGTGCGAAGGACTGGCGGATATTCACGGCCAGCTGGAACACCAGAGCCTGCTCCATCCCGCGGTACACCGGCAGCTGCTGGATGCGCTGGGCGGGGGAGAACAGCTGGAACTGGCGGCTGAAGTGCAGAAAGCGGCCCGCGCTTACCGCGAACTGATCAAAAAAGAACGTCAACTCCTGGTCTTGGAGCAGGAACGGGAACAGCGCTTAGAGACGCTTCAATACCAGCTGGCGGAAATCGACGAGGTTCAGCCGCAAGTGGGGGAGGAAGAAAAACTTCAGCAGGAAAAAAAGCGGATGGCGAACGCGGAGAAAATCAGTCATCTGAGCGCGACCGCCTATAAGGAACTCTATGAAGGCGAAGAGGGCGGACGGGAGCGTCCGGCGCTGGACGCCTTGGGGATCGCGCGCAAGGAATTGGCGGAGCTGGCACGCTTGGACGCCCAGAGCGCGGTTCTGCTGGAACAGGCGGAAACCGCCTACTTTGCCGTGGAAGAATTGGCGGCGGCCATGAAAGCCTATGGCGAGCAGCTGGCGTTTGAACCGGAACGGCTGACGCAGATCGAAGACCGGCTGCATCAATTGCGCCGTCTGCGTAAATACGGCGCCTCCCTGGAAGAGATCACGGCGGCGCGCGAAACGATGGCGCTCGAAGCGGACGGGATTCGGAACCTGGAGGGGCAATTAAAAGAGCTGACGCAGGAGAAGGAGAAGCTGCAAAGACAATATGAGGCGGCGGCGGACCGACTTTCGCAGGGAAGAGAGGCGTTGGCGCAGGTATTCCAGGAGGAAATCAAGGGCGAGCTGGCGGTATTGGGTTTGGAAAAGAGCCGCTTGACGGTTCGCCTGGAGCAACAGAACGCACCCTCGGAACAGGGCAATGAGACGGTGGAATTTTACTTCACCGCCAATCCGGGCGAACCGCTGAAACCTCTGGCGAAGGTAGCTTCTGGCGGCGAAATGTCACGCCTGATTCTGGCTTTAAAGAGCTTATTGGCCCAGGTGGAAAGCGTGGGCGCGTTTGTCTTTGACGAAGTGGACAGTGGCATTGGCGGCGGAACCATTCGGAAAATAGGAGACAAGCTCGCCCGGATTGCCGCGAATCGTCAGGTGCTATGTATCACCCACGCGGCGCACGTGGCCGCCTACGCCGACGATCATTTTGGCATTATTAAGGAAAGCGACGGCGAACGGACTCGCACCGTCCTGATCAGGCTGGAGGGGGAGGCGCGGGTTCGCGAATTGGCGCGGATGCTCGGCGGAGATCAGGGCGGGATCGCTTATCAGCACGCGGAAGAATTGCTGAAGGAGGCACGGCTTTAGCGACGGCGCGGCTGACGCCCTTGTTTCCATGACAGCGCAAACACCGTCACAAATCGTTTATGAAAAGTATTTTCACGCTTGGCTCGGTTCGGAACCGCCTGTCCTTCGCCTGCTTTGAGGTTTTAGCCATAGCGCCGGAACACCGCAGCGTTGTAGCAGCAGCGCAGCGGCGCAATAAGAATAGGAGGTCGCCATGAAAAAATTCCTTAAAATTGTAATCGCCTTCCTCGCCGCCGCCATTCTTATTTCCGTGGCGTTGTTCTGGTCGCTTTTAGGCGTATCGCCGCCGGAGCTTTTGGCGCAACGCCTGTCGCCCAAGGATCGGATAGCTGTCCAATACCACGATTCCTTTCTGTTGAACGCTAAAAGCTATTTTGAAAAGCAGGAAAAAAACCAATGCGCGGGATTTTCCTCCGCCTATCTTTTGCGTTTTCTGGGCGAAGATATAGACGGAACTCAAAGCTATCAAGAGATGAAGTATACCTTTAGAAACGGCTATGTCTTGCCGCAGTCCATACAGCAAATGGTGAACAAATACGGTTATGACGGCAGATTCTATCAAGGGACGATCGAAACCCTGAAAATGCGCCTGTCGGCCAATACGCCGGTCATAGCCCTGATTGGTCAGGG
>JAITOS010000130.1 GCA_031289815.1 Peptococcaceae bacterium
TCGCCTCCAGGTGCAAGGTTTTTTGCGGGTTTATGACGATTTCTATGTACTATTTTATCATGTTTTCGCTTTTAAACCCAGGGTTGGCGCGGGGTTGGCGATTGTTCAGCAAGGCCTAAATACAGGACTTCGAGAAAGTGAAGTCATTGGCCTGACTTGGGATTGTATCGACTTTGACAGGGCTTTAATCCGCGTCTATCGGCAATTTCAGCGGGTGGCAAAGGAGTTTCTTTGGCAACCGCTAAAGAATAACAAGCCTAGAGTTATACCCGCTCCCTCTAGCCTTTTGGATATTCTGAAGGAACAAAGACGCCGCCAAGGTGAAATGAAACTCAAAGCCGGTTCCCTCTGGTCAAATCCGGACAATCTGGTATTCACGAATGAGACCGGGCGATATTTAAACTATGCAACTATTCGCAACCACTTTAAACGCATAGTAATCTCTCTAGGATCACCGCAAACCCGTTTCCATGACTTGAGACATCAATACGCCATCACTTCACTTCAGGCCGGGATCGACATCAAAACGGTTCAGGAATCCCTTGGTCATCATACCGCTGCTTTTACTCTGGACACCTACGCCCATGTGACAGACGGCATGAGAAAAGACGCCGCCGCGAAGCTGGATATTGCCTATAAATCACTTATCAGCGGGAAGCGTACAAGATTGATACCCTAGCTGAGACTTGGTTTTTAAGGGCTTCAAGCCTTACCCTAAGCACTCTAAAAAGTGCAAGGCTGTATTAAATATATTTAATATATTTTGCCGGGATATTAAATACAGCCTTGAAAACCGCTTGTAGCAAGGGTTTGCGAATTAACGTAATTAATATATTTAATATCCGGGTATATCAAAAATAAAAAAAGCGGTGAGATTATTCCACTACAAAAAAATAGCCTATAAAAGCTGTAAGTGGTAAACTAAGTGGTAAAATAGCATTCCAGACAAAAACAGAAACCCGGAAAGCCTTGCGCCATCCGGGTTTCACCGTTTTTTAATATGGTGCGGTCGAGAGGACTTGAACCTCCACGCCCTTGCGAGCACTAGTACCTGAAACTAGCGCGTCTGCCAGTTCCGCCACGACCGCATACAAGTTATATTATATGGATCAAGGGTGGACTTGTCAATCATTTGCGCAAATAATTTTAGCGCCTCCGGGATGACGCTATAAACGCTTCATCGTTCTCAAGGCGCGGCATAACCCGTATAATACCCGCGTCCGACAGCCGGACACGCGGAGCAGTTTTGCCGTTATTCCCTTAATCTTCGAGTTTTTATGATCGGAAAGGTACATGGCCGTCAAGCCCCGGCTCACGGTTTCATGAAATTTCCGGCAAGGCGCTTCTTTCGCCAGGTGCTGTATATTGCGCCAGAATTTCAGATAGCCGTCGATGAGCGCCGCTTCATCTGGATAAGACGCGACAAAATTTAATTGATCGGTTCGGCGATCCTCTTCCATATCGATCAGGTAGTCCAAATAAATATGCAGGCCGGAGATCCAGGGGTCGTACAGCTTCACTAAAGCCTGTATTTGCTCAGGCTTCGTTGGTTGGGGATAGGCCGCGTTGGCGCAGAGACAGAAAATACCCAGCGTCGATCCGGTGGCCAGGGCCAACTCGTCGCTTGTTAACCCCCATGTTTCCGGCTTCAGTCCGGCGATCCAGGCCGCGATTTTCTGTTCCCGCTCCTGCGGCGCCAGATGTTTATAGGTCTGTAATTTGGCGTAGCGGCCGGCCAGGCGCAGCAATTCCTCTTGCACGAGATGAAGCTGCGGCAGGGTTTCCATAAACCGCTGGCAATGATCCACCAGCTTGTCCAGATAACCGCCGTCGTCCTGATGCGGATAGTACCGGTAGTAGTCCGAATGCTGCCTGTGGGGAACCAGCGCTTCCGACATCGCCGTATGCAGCTGCGCGAAGGCCTGTTCGTTTTGAACGTCCAAGCGATCCGTCAGGTTATCGAGATAGTCGCTGATGGTCTGATAGGCGACGATAAATTCCAGCATCGGCGCCGCGTCTATCCCCGGATAGAGGGCAAAAATACTGCCGCCTAAGCAATGGAAGCTTTTATCCTGAATGCTGGCCAGCGCTTCCCGCGCTAAATGTTCATTCGGACAACGTTCCGCTTCCTTTTGCCACGAAGCCAGCTTTTGTCTGACGACGGGGAATATTTTTAGCACAAATTGTGTGATCAGAGAAGGCAGCATGGTACACCCTTTCAGCCGAAATTTTTGTCAGTCAGCTCCGTGTGATTCCCTCAAGCGTTTAAAATGAGTCCTCCGTTGTGGCAAACAGTTCTTCATAGCCTAAATATAATTCCCAAATCACTTCCCACAATTCGCCTTCCGCTTCCGTGACGTTCAACCCTAAATTTTTCGCTTCATATCTGCCGATCGGAAAGCCGTGCGAATAGTACGACTCGGTTAAGGCTTTGGTGACGGTCTCAACTTTTTCCGGTTTTTCCTTCAGCATATAACGGGACAGCAGCACTTCGGCGTATTGCCGGGAAGCCTTCAGCGCTTTCTCATAGTCGCCGATTAACCAGGGATCCAGTTTGTTCAAAATGGGGGATAGCAGGAACGATATATTCTCCAATTCCAGGGTGTTGGTCATCGAGCGCTGAAAATAATCCAAACAATGCTGGATCACTTGCGCCGGAACCCACAGGTCTTTATACAGCGGGTGTTTTACCAGCGGATCGATCGGGCCTAATTCGGATAAGGGGCCCATGACGACTTCATCCGCGCCCAAGACGACCATCGAAGCGGCTGATTTCGCGACAAAAGGCACAATGACGGCAAACTTTTCGCAGAATTCACGAATTAAAGCCACAATTTTATAGGGTGTATCGACCACGCCGCCATAGCTGTGAATGACTAAATCAATTTTCTTTGCCGGCCCAATTTCCATCAGCTGTTTATATAACGGTACTAAAATACGATCGTCCAATGGCGTATAGGCAAAATACACCAGAACTTTTGAACCTCTCAATGCTTCCAAGCGGTCAATTAACGCTAAACGTTCTTCAGCCTTCACCTTTGTGCCTCCTTATTATACCACCTCTTTCATTTTATTCCATATTCAGCCATTGGTGTATGATTTTACGAGCATTCTCAGAGGGCGCGTAACACCGCTCGCGCTTGCTCCAGGGTATCGTCGATATCCGCGTCGGTATGCGCCGTCGAGAGAAAGACCGCTTCAAATTGGCTGGGCGCGAGATAGACCCCGCGTTCCAACAGGCCGCGAAAATAGGCGGCAAACTTGTCAACGTCGGCTGTACAGGCGCTTGCGTAGTCCTTTACCGGGCCAGCCGTGAAGAATAGGGAAAACATGGCGCCGATGGCGTTGACGGCAACCGGTTGTCCGGCTTCCGCGGCCAGAGTCCGCAAGCCGTCGGCCAATCGCCGCGTCAGCCGTTCGAGTGCTTCATAGGTTCCGGGCCGCCGCAGAATTTCCAGGGTCGCCAAACCGGCAGTCATGGCCAGCGGATTGCCGGACAGGGTTCCCGCCTGATACACCGGGCCGCTGGGGGAGATCTGTTCCATGTAGCGCCGTTTGCCGCCGTAAGCGCCCACCGGCAGCCCGCCGCCAATCACTTTTCCCAAACAGGTCAAATCAGGATCGATCCGGTAATGGGCTTGCGCGCCGCCATAACCGACCCTGAAACCGGTCATTACTTCGTCAAAGATCAGCAGCGCCCCATATTCCTCTGTTACCTGGCGCAAAGCGGTTAAAAACCCGTCTTCCGGCAGGACGACGCCCATATTGCCCGCCACCGGCTCCAGGATCACGGCGGCAATCTGCTCTCCCTGGCGCTGAAAGATATCCTTTACCCCTTCGATATCGTTGTAAGCGGCGACGATGGTGCTTGCCGCCGTTTGCGGGGGAACCCCCGGCGAGGTTGGGGTTCCGAAGGTCAGCGCGCCGCTGCCGGCTTTGATCAGGAGCGCGTCCGCGTGGCCGTGATAACAGCCTTCAAATTTCACGATCTTATCCCGGCCGGTTACGCCGCGCGCCAGACGCAGAGCGCTCATCGTCGCTTCCGTGCCGGAGTTGACCATACGGATCAGCTCCATAGACGGATAGGCCGCTAACACCGCCGCCGCCAGTTCCGTTTCCGCTTCGGTGGGCGCTCCGTAGCTCGTTCCCTTGTCCGCCGCTTGTTTAATGGCTGCAATCACCGCCGGGTGCGCGTGTCCCAAAATCAACGGCCCCCAGGAACCGACGTAGTCCAGATAGCTGTTGCCGTCGATATCCCGGATCCTGGCCCCTTTTCCTTCGGCGATAAACAGCGGCTCCCGCCCCACCGATTTAAAGGCTCTTACCGGGGAATTCACCCCTCCGGGAATGACTTTTTGAGCTTGCCGGAAGGCCTTTTTACTTAATTGATCGTTCAATTCCGCCACAACGCTTCCCCCTACGCTTCTTCAGCCATAAAATATTTCATACTGGTCTTTTTCAATTCCGCGACGCTGGTTAAAGCGTCATGGTCGCGGATACCGGTCGCCAGAGCGATTTTGTTCATTACCTGGGCGCAATCCTCCGGAGTCCGCCCGTGGATCATCGTAAACAGGTTAAACGGCCAATCCGGCAGCGTCGGTCGTTGATAGCAATGACTGACTTCCGGGAAATCACGCATGAGCAAACCGGTCTTTTCGACCTGAGCCTCCGGCACTTGCCACACCCCCATCACATTCGCCGTAAAGCCCGCCTGTTGGTGCCTTAATACCGCGCCGAAACGGCGGATGACCCCCTCCCGGAGCAGATCCGCGACCAGCCGCAGTACGTCGTTTTCTTGGCTGCCAAGGCGTTCCGCCAATAGCGCGTAAGGCGTCAGACCGTCCGGCAGATCTTCCTGTAGCTGCCGGATCAGGGCAATGCGCTCCGGCGTCCGTTGCATGGGCCTCAGGGCTTGCTCCGGCAAAGGCGGGGCGGGAATAGCCGCGGGCGCGTCCTGACGAAACTGAAACTGTACATAAATTTTAAACACGCGTAAAGCCGGGAGGCTGAATATCTCCCGAATCCCGCTTTGCTCTCTGATGTCGGCCAATAGGCTCTCCGCCTTGGACTGCGTAGACGCCATCAGGGTGAACCACATATTATAGGCGTGCGTTCGCAGATAATTATGGGTGACTCCCGGTTGTTGCTCTAAAAGTCCGGCCAGCGGCGAAATCTTGTCCGCCGGGACTTTAGCCGCGCACAGCGTGCTGAAATAACCCAAGCGGCGCGAATCAAAGACCCCGCCCAAACGGCGGATCATTCCCTGCCCGCGCAGTCGGCGAATCCTGGTCAAGGCCTCGTCTTCGGAAATCCCGGCCAGTTCCGCCAATACGGCGTAGGGACGGGAGGCCACCGGAAAAGAGACCTGGGCTTTATCGAGTAATATCTGATCTTCCCGCTCCAAGCTCATTCCCCCTTGCGTCCGTGGTACAGGCACCAGGGTTCTTCGGCCATGTAGTCGCCGTCATGATAGTAAGCGGCTCTGGCCCGGCAGCCGCCGCAAATGCCCTTGTATTCGCAGGCGCCGCAGCCTCCCGCGTATTCCAGCGTCCGCAGCTTCTGAAGGACTTCGTTCTGACGCCAGATCTCATCAAACGGCGTCTGACGGACGTCTCCCAAGGGTATATGGAGATAGGCGCAGGGCTGCACCTGCCCTTTCGGATTGATGATGCAATAGGCGGTACCCGCCAGACAGCCGCGGCTGAAGCGCATTTGAATTCCCATTTGTTTGGCAATCCGCATAAATTGGGGCGCGCAGGTCGGTTTCAGTTCAATGTTCACCTGCCGCTGTTTTTCCAGGATCCGGGTCAGGGTTTCTTCATACGCTTCCGCCCGCAAAGATTCTTCTTCGATGGAAATCGCTCTGCCGGTAGGTACGAGAAAAAAGAAATGATGGGCCACCGCTCCCTCTGCTACGGCAAAGTCCGTGATATTTTCAATTTCGGCGGCATTCCATTCCATGATCGTGGTATGAATTTGAAAGGCCAGTCCCGCTTGCCGACAATTGCGCATTCCCTGAACCGCGCCCTGCCAGGCGCCGGGGAAACGGCGCAGGCGGTCGTGCTTTTCGACGTCCAGGGAATCCAGAGATATCCCCATTCCCATCGCTCCGGCTTCTTTCAGCGCTTTGGCCAGGTCTAGCGTGAGCAGGGTGCCGTTGGTGCCAAATACCGGACGCAAACCCAGCGAAGCGGCGTGAGCCGTGAGTTCCACGATATCCGGGCGCGTTAACGGTTCGCCGCCGCTGAAGATCATGATTTTGAAACCGGCTTTGGCAATTTGCCCTAAGAGGGTTTTGGCTTGCGCCGTATTCAATTCCTCTTCGGATTTGCAGCCGGCGTCCCGGTAACAATGATCACAATACATATTGCAGGCGTTCGTTGTATTCCAGGAAACGATCAATTTCTTTCACCCCATTCTTCCTTTAGCCAAGCGGCGGCCAGCAAGGCGTGATAGGTGATCAGGAGATCGGCTCCGGCCCGCTTCATCCCCACCAGCGCTTCCGTCACAATCCGGCGTTCATCGATCCAGCCGTTGGCCGCCGCCGCTTTGATCATGGCATATTCGCCGCTGACGTGATAGGCGGCCACCGGAACCCCGAATCTCTGTTTGGTCCGATAGACGATATCGCCATAGGCCAAGGCCGGTTTGACGATGATCAGATCAGCGCCTTCTTCGATATCCAAGGCGGTTTCCCGCATGGCTTCGTCCCCGTTGGGCGGATCCATCTGGTAGGTCCGGCGATCCCCAAATAGAGGCGTGGAACCGGCGGCTTCGCGAAAGGGGCCGTAAAACCCCGAGGCAAACTTAGCCGCATAGGCCATGACGGGCGTGTTTTCATAGCCCGCCTGATCCAACGCCTGACGGATCGCCCGCACCCTGCCGTCCATCATATCGGAAGGCGCGACCATATCGGCCCCGGCCCGTGCGTGCGAAACCGCTGTTTTTTGCAGCAGCTCCAGGGTGACGTCGTTCAGGATCGCTCCTTCTTGCACCACGCCGCAATGACCATGATCGGTGTACTCGCACAGACAGACGTCGGTGATGATATAGAGTTCGGGATACAGCTTCTTCGCCAGCCGAACCGCCTCTTGCACAATCCCCTGTTCGTGATAGGCTCCGGTACCGCATTCGTCCTTGTTCTCCGGAATGCCAAACAGGAGAACCGCTCGAACGCCCGCTTGCCGGACTTCCGCCAAAGCGGCGGGCCATTGATCGAGGGAGTATTGACAGATCCCCGGCATGGAAGGAACTTCTATTTTTTTATTCGTCCCAGCCATGACAAACATCGGATAAATCAGGTCGTCCAAATCCACGCGGTTTTCTCTTACCAGGGAACGAATGCTCTCATTCGCTCTCAGTCGCCGGGGGCGATACTTCAGCTCCATTTTCATCCCTCCTTGCCCGAATCATTTACAGTCTCCTGTATTGGCACGCCGATCTCCTCGTCGGTCAAATAACAGGCCGGATCAGATTGCCAAAAGTCGCCGGTCGTCGCTTCGGCGCGGGTGCGGAAGTTGCCGTTACAGTTTTCTAAATATTTACATTCGGCGCATCTTCCCTTCAGCAAAGGTTTGCGATCTTTCAGTCCCGCCAGGATCGGGTGGGTCAGATCCGTCCAGATATCCCCGAATTTTCGCTCTCTGACATTGCCGAAGGTATGATGCTGGGTGAATTGATCCGGATGAACATAGCCAAAAGGATCGACTTCGGCGAAAGCAATCCCCGAACGGTTGCCGCCGTTCATGGAGATGAGGGTTTTGATTCTGTCCGCCCGCTCCGGATCTTCCTTCAGCATTTTTAAATAGAGATAGACCCCGTCGCAGTGATTATCCACCGTGAGGATTTCTTTTTTCAGACCCCGTTGCTCAAAGTCAAAGGTTTTCTCAATAATCTTATCCATCGCGCTTCTCGCTTCTTGCGGGGTGATATCCTCCGCCATCATCTGGTTGCCCCTGCCGGAATACACCAAATGATAAAAACACACCCGGTCAATCTTTTCCTGCTCGATAAAATCGAAGATGTTTTCTAATTCCTGTAGATTATGCTGGTTGATGGTAAAACGCAAGCCGACGCGCTGTCCCACCGCCACACAGTTTTCAATCCCCTGCATGGCCGCCTGGAAAGCTCCTTGTTTGCCCCGGAATTGGTCGTTGACCTCCCGCAGACCGTCCAAAGAGATCCCGACATAGCCCACCCCAATCTCCTTGATCCGCCGCGCCGCCTCCAAGGTAATCAAGGTGCCGTTGGTGGACAAGGTCGGACGGATCCCTTTCGCCGCCGCGTAAGCCGCCAGCTCAAAAAAGTCCGGCCGAATCAAAGGCTCTCCCCCGGAAAACAGCAATACGGGCACCCGGAACGCCGCTAAATCATCAATAAAGCGTTTCCCTTCCTCTGTGGTCAATTCTCCCTGATACTGCCGCGCGTCTGAATCCATATAACAGTGACGGCATTTCAGATTACAGGTTCTGGTCGAATTCCAAACCACGACCGGACCCGCGCCGCTGGTCACGCCATGACGCGCTCCCCGCGAATCCTGACTATAGCGCAATGAATCGCCAAAATACTCTGTTTCCAGCAGCAGCTTGGTTACACTGATCATCGTTATCCCTCCATGAGCGCGCTCACCAAACCCGGAATGGTGTAGACCGCCGCTTCTTTATAGACTGTAAGCCCCAGCTCCCGCGCTGTTTGGCTGGTCACCGGGCCGATAGAAAATATCTTGACTTCCCGCAGGAGAGAAGGATCGCCCTCCAGCAGCGTCAGGAAGTTGCGCACCGTCGAAGAGCTGGTAAAGGTCACAGCGTCTATCTGTTTTTCCCGCAGCGTCCGCCGGAGCTCCTGCCGATCCGTTTCTCCCAGCAGCGTCCGGTAGACCGGGATATCCCACACCTCCGCCCCCATCGCCCGCAGCGCTTCCGGCAAAACCGCTCTGGCCTCTTCCGCCCTGGCCAATAATACCGTCTGTCCTGCCTGAACTTTACCGGTCAGGAGTTCCGCCACCTTTTCCGCCCGGTATTCGTCCGGAACCCAGGAGACCCGTAAATTTTTCTCCTCCAAAGCCGCTTTCGTCGCCGGACCGATGGCTACCAGCTCGATACCGGCCAGCTCACGGATATCCAGCCCCTGCTTGGCCCACTCCCTGAAAAAATAAGCGACGCCATTCACACTGGTAAAAATCAACCAGTGACATTGCCTGATATTTTGTAGGGCTTCGGTCAAACGCTGCGGTTCTGACGGCGGCTGCAATTCAATCGCGGGCACCTCCCAGGCTTCGCCGCCTAAATCCTCAATCCGGCGGCTGAGAACGCTGGCCTGACTGCGGGCGCGGGTGACGATGATCTTCTTGCCGAATAAGGGCTTTTTCTCCAACCAGCTGAGCTTTTCCCGCAAACGAACGACCTCGCCGATAATAATAACCGCCGGATTCGTGAAGCCCGCCGCTTGGGCCTGTCGGGCAATGCTATCCAGCTCTCCTGTCAGGGTCCGCTGTTCCGGGCAGGTTCCCCATTGGATCAGCGCCGTCGGCGTCTTGCCCGCTTTGCCGTTCTTTATTAACGCCGCCGCGATGTGTTCCAGGTTTTCCATTCCCATCAGAAAAATAAGGGTGGCGTTGGTTTGCGCCAAATGCTCCCACTGGATCGCCGTTTCCTTTTTAGCGGGATCCTCATGCCCCGTCACCACGATAAAGGAAGAGGTCAGATCACGGTGCGTTACCGGAATGCCCGCATAGGCCGGGGCGGCGACGGCGGAGGTAATTCCCGGCACCACTTCAAAAGGAACGCCCGCGTTTAACAGGGCTTCCGCTTCTTCGCCGCCGCGCCCGAACACGAAAGGATCGCCGCCCTTTAAGCGCGTCACAGTCTTTCCTTGCAAGCCTTTTGCCACTAAAACGGCGTTGATCTCTTCCTGGCGCAAGGTATGGCGTTCCGGGGTTTTCCCCACATAAATCCGTTCACAAGTCGGCGGCGCGTAATCCAGCAGCCGTTTGGAAACGAGCCGGTCATACACCAGAACCTCCGCCTTGGCAATGCACTCCGTTCCCTTGACGGTCAATAATTTCGGATCACCGGGCCCGGCGCCGACTAAATATACGTATCCTTGCTTCATCGCAAACTCCTTCTTCTATGTCGTTACCGTTATATCGTTACCGTATCTGATCGAGAATGTTCGCCGCTCCCTGATCGAGCAAGCGCTGCCCCGCTTCCCTGCCGACGTCTTCGGGAACCGTGCCGCAAGCGGAAGCCCGCAGAATTCGCGTCCCGTCCAGGCTGGCAATCAGTCCGTCTAAACAAATCTCCTGACCTCGCATGGTTCCCAAAGCGCCGATCGGGATTTGACAGCCGCCCTCCAAATGCCGCATCAGCGCCCGTTCGGCCCGAACGATTTTCCCCGTCGCTTCATGATGGATCCCTTTCAGCAAGGCGGCCACTTCCCCGCGCCCGGCGACAATCTCTACGGCGATCACTCCCTGGCCCACCGCCGGCAGCACGATCTCTTCCGGAATGACTTCCGTGATCCGCTCTTCCCAGCCCAAACGCCGGACACCGGCGGCCGCCAGCACGATGCCGTCCATCCCTGATTCCTGTAGCTTTTGCCAGCGCGTTTGCAGATTGCCGCGCACATCCGTCAGCACCAGATCCGGACGGTAATAGCGCAGCTGCGCGATTCGCCTTAAACTGCTGGTGCCGATCACCGCGCCCGCCGGTAAATCCTTCAGCCGAACTCCCCCTTTACTCAAGAAAGCGTCCCTGGCCTCCTCACGGGCGCAAAAAGCGGCGATCTCCAAGCCGTCCGGCAAGAGCGTCGGCACATCCTTCAGGCTATGCACCGCCATATCAATCTCCAGCCGCAGCAGTCCCTGTTCCAATTCTTTGGTAAAAAGCCCCTTGTCCCCGATCTTCGCCAGGGACACATCCAGAATCTTATCGCCCTTGGTTTTCATCGGCGCTAATTCAAAGGTTTTTTCCGGATGGAGCGACTCCAGTTTTTTCTTTACCCAAGACGCTTGCCAGAGCGCCAGAGCGCTATCGCGCGTTCCAATGCGTATCCTGTTCATTCCGCGCTCCCCCGCTGCTTGGGACTCGGCTGCTTCCTCTCTTCCTCCCCCCGGACGTCCAGGTCAAAAAGGTTCTGAAGAATTTCCGCGTATAAATGCCCCTGACTGGTAGCCGCCGCCTCTTTCAGCTTGGTAATGGGGGTGTGCAATAACTGATTGATCAGGGAATTAGCCAGAGAACGAATAATTTTTTCCTGTTTGGGGGAGATCGTTCCCAAGCGTTCTATGGCCTGTTCCAGCTGGTTTTCTTTAATTTCATGCGCTCTTTCTTTCAACGTTGCGATCGTCGGTACGACCGATAAAGAATTATGCCAGGTTAAAAAACGGATCATCTCTTCCTCAATGATCGTTTCCGCCTGCTTGGCCGCCGCCTCTCGCAAGGCGTGATGGCTATCGACGACGCCGCGCAGATCGTCAATATCGTAGAGCGTGACCCCCGAAATCCGGCGAACCTCCGGGTGAATATCACGCGGCAGGGCAATATCAATCAGCAGCAAGGGCTTTTCCGGCCTTAGCGCCATCACCTGAGCGACCACGGGCGGCAAGAGAATAAAGCGCGGCGAAGCGGTCGCCGATATCACGATATCTATTTCCGGTAAAACGCGCTCTATTTCACTGAACCGCACGGCTTCTCCCTGCAATTCCGCCGCTAAAGCGACGGCGCGGTCATAGGAGCGATTGGAGACCATGACCATCGTGGCCCCGGCTTCCACCAGGTATTGGGCCGTCAAAGCGCTCATCTCCCCTGCCCCCAGAACCATTATGCTCTTCCCGCCCAGATCGCCGAAGCACTGCTTAGCCAATTCCACCGCCGTATAGCTGATGGACACCGGATGCTGATCGATCCGCGTCTCGGAGCGGACGCGCTTGCCGATCGCCAGCGCGTTTTGAAATAACACATGGATCACTTTATTGCTGACTCCGGCCTGGTTCGCCGTCTCATACGCCTGCGCCACCTGACCGAGGATTTGGGTTTCGCCCAAAATCATGGAGTTCAGCCCGGAGACCACCCGCAGCAGATGGCGAACCGTGTCATATAAGGTATGAATATATAAATAGCGGCCTAATTCCTGCTGATCCATTTTGGCATAGCGGCTCAGAAAGTCTTTGATCAGGGAGATTCCCATTTCGATTTCCGTCGTGACCGCGTAAATTTCCATGCGGTTACAGGTACTCAAAATGACCGCCCCTTGCAGGCTCGGCTGCGCGCGCAATTCCTTTAAGGCTTTATCCATCATCGCCGAGGAGAAATTAAACTTCTCCCTCACCTCTAACGGCGCGGTGCAATGGTTTACGCCAACAATGACTGGAAACACTTTTCGACGACCCCCTTCGCCTCCAATATACGGCCTTCTTTAACCAAAGAGCGGACTTCGCCGTCGGTCGTCCTGGTCCAGAAACGGGCTCTCTGCTCCACAGTCAACGACTGCTTCACGCGCTGACGCCATTCTCCCAATAATTCCAGATAGACTCCCATCTCTTCGCCATATTGCGCTCCCAATTCATCCCGTATTTGTCTGGCGGCCAGCGGACTCTTGCCGGAAGTCGATACGGCGATACTCAAAGGTCCTCTTTCTAAAATCGCCGGGACGATAAAGCTGCATTGCTCAGGATTGTCCACGACATTCACCAAACAACGGCTATTCCAAGCGTCCTGAGCAATCTGCCGGTTGAGCTCTTCCCGCTGCGTACAGGAAAAGACCATCCAGGCGTCGCCGATCATGCCCGCCGCGTATTCTTTTTTCTCCCAGATACAGTGACAGCCGTCGATCATCGCCTTCAATTCATCCACGATTTCCGGCGCTACGATCCGAACGACCGCCCCATGCTCCCGCAAAACGCGCACCTTCCGCAACGCGACGGAACCGCCGCCGACCACCAGAACCTCCCGTTCCCGCATATCTATATAAATTGGGTAATACCCGGCGCCCATCCCGTCACCTTCTTTTCCCTGTGAGTTCTCTTTTTTATGAAGCAAATGCTTTCACCCGTTAAAATTTTCTCGCCCCGACAAATTCCGCTAAGTCAATTAAGGCTTTCCGCGCCGGAACATTTGGCATCTCTTCCATATACTTCTTCGCTTTCTTGATATATAAGTCAGCCCAATACATCGATTCCTTAACGGCCCCCGTTTCAATCATCAGGTGAATGGCTTGGGCGATATCCGCTTCCGTTTTGTCTTTCTTGACAATGATATCTTCCAATATTTTTCTCTGCGGTAAACGTTCCAGGGCCACAATCACGGGCAGGGTCATAATTCCATGCCGCAAATCACTGCCTACCGGTTTGCCCAGCTCCTGCACCTCGGCGGTTACATCCAGAACATCATCGACGATTTGGAAAGCCATCCCCAAGGCGTGCCCATAGGCCCCCAGCGCCCAGATTTGCCTTTTAGACGCCCCGGTTACAATCGCTCCTAAACGACAGCTCGCGTTAATCAGCATCGCCGTCTTACGTTTAATCCGATAGTAGTACTGTTTGAGGTTTTGCCGCATATCATAAGAAGTCCTGATTTGTTGGATTTCTCCTCGACACATCTCGACGCTGACCTCCGCCAGGATTCTGGAAACCTCCGGATGGTTAATCTGAGAGATCATTTTCAGCGATTTCGCCAATAAATAATTACCGGTCTGGATCGAGACAATATTTCCCCATTTAGCTTTCACGGTAGGCCAGCCGCGGCGCATCATCGAGGCGTCCACCACGTCGTCATGAACCAGGGTGGCCATATGAATGAGTTCTAAGGCAATCGCCACGGGAAACAGCTTTTCCTTCTTGTAATCATAAAATCTGCCGGCCAATAAAGTGAACGCCGGACGCAACCGTTTACCGCCCGCGGCGAATAAATGCACGGCTGATTCCCGCAGAATCGGAGAATCAGTGAGAATGAACTTTTCCAACTCCTGTTCCACGCGCTTTAGATCGTTATTAATTTGATTGAAAAACCATAGCTGTTTCAAAATGATTCACCTGCTTATATTCTTGTCCTTATCGTATCGTACCATGTCCTCCGGCAAATCTTTTAACGGATCTGTATGTTGGGTTGAGACATGGATTGCCTGATCCTGATCTGTGTCCGCCTCGACGCCGGTCTCTTCATAGGTCAAGAATTCCTCTTGTAGCTTCTTGTCCGTCTTCTCTGTTTTAGCTTCCGGCTGCATCTCATTGATTTTTCCCAAAGGATCGTTCAACGCCTGCGTCACCTCTCGCAGCGGTTCTTTCAACGTATGCGTGATCTCTCCCAAAGGCTCCGCCAGAGAGTCTTTGAATTCTTTGGTCAAATCTCCTTTCACCTGACGAAACTCAGCCAGGAATTTACCGACCGTCCGGGCGACGTTCGGCAGCTCTTCCGGTCCAAACACAATAAGGCCAATGATCAGGAGGAAAACAATTTCCGTAAAGTTCATAGGGACTGTGCCTCCTTGTGATGAGATATCCCGGCCAATGCGCATCTCTACATCTTTTATATTTTACTTTTTTTCAGGAACAATTCATACTATTCTCCATCGATTTAGCCGGGAATAGCTCATTTTACCCAAATTCTGAAAAATACAATAAAGCCCCAAGATGAGCAAAGGGCAGCGCCACAATCATTTCCTAATCACACTGACGGACAAAAAAATCCCTCAATTCCTCTAAGGGCTCTATCTGTACCTGATCAGATACCTCTTTCATGATTTCTTCCACCTGAGCCAAAGCGTCGTGAATGATCGCCGCTTCCTGACATTCTTTCGCCGCCGCCCATGCCATACCGAGATTTCGGCCCATAGACTCCATTTTCTCCTGAAGCTTCACCGGCGCTCCGGCCAGATCCGCCCCCAGACGCGCCGCCGTGCCGGTGAGACTGGCCAGCTCCTGATCGGCAATCCCCATCCATTCATCCTTTGTCGGCGCTCTGTCGCGCAACGTCAGCCACCGTTCGATGGACCCCTGGCTCCTGGTCTCGATGGTTTGCGCTAAAGGCTCCAAATATTCCAGCAATTCCTCTTTACACAAGGTCAAAAAGTATTTCCCATAAAGGAAATCTCCGATCAGCACCGGGTATTGCGTTTCTTCTTCCATCACGTCTTCATCGCGTATTAGTGTATGTACCTTGTCCGCCATATAGATCAGTTCGACCGCTAACGCCAGATGAATACCCTTCTCGCCCCGATAACCGCAAGCCCTGTTCACCGCGAGCACGGTGGCCGGACAAGCGTTACGGTCCATTTCATTCATAGATACGTCAATTAAATCTTGCAAGCCTTCCAGGTTGAACATCATTTCCCGGTTTAAATGATTCCGCACCAGCTGCAGTTCCTTGTCAAGATTTGTTTGCTTGGCCTTCACCATCATCCGCCCCCCTCAATTAAGGACTAACTATATTATATTCGAGTTAAGCTATAAAAATCCTGCCTACAGCCGCTTAAATGAATAGACCCCGCAACATTCTCCGCCGCAAGGTCTATTCAGACAATTATCTCAGTCTGGAATAAAATAAATATCCCTCCTAAAGATTTACCGTTTCCTTTGCCGTTTCCACCGTGCCGCGTTTAATCTCCGTAGCACTCATATGACCCGCTTTAAATTGCTCCGTCAAGTAATTTAAAGCATCCCAGGGATTGACCCGATCCCCGCATGTGAAGACGTCTACCGCGGCATATCCCAGTTCAGGCCAGGTGTGAATCGCCAAATGAGATTCTGAAATGACGACGACCCCGCTTACGCCTTGAGGACTGAACTTGTGAAACGCCACCTCGCGTACTTCAGCACCTGCTTCCAAGGCTGCGTTGACCATGGCGGCTTCGACCTTTACGCGGTCATTGAGTAAGTCGAAACTACATCCATACACTTCAGCCAACACATGCCGTCCAAAAGCATTGTTCATCTTGTGATCTTTGCCCCCTTTTTTTTGACACACAAATTTCTACCGAGTTAAATTTTAACACAATGTGACCGGTTGTCAACAAAAAAATGAAATGAACCTCCGGCGTATCGAATTCTTCATTTGAATTTGTCACGATACGCCAAAGGCTATCCATTTATTTTATGCAATTACCGTTTCCCTGCGCCTGTCATATGATAGCCCGATATATGATTTTCTCCGGAACACATATCAGCGCCAAATCACGACCGTTAATTGATCGCGTCCGTACCGGTTTCCCCGGTGCGAATGCGAATGACGCTTCTCAAATCGTAGCTGAATATCTTGCCGTCGCCGGGATTCCCCGTAAAGGCGGCGTCTTTAATGGCTTTGATGGTTTTTTCCGCCCATTCTTCCGTCGATACCACGATTTCAAACTTGATCTTGGGTAATAGCGAGATATCTACCTTCGATCCTCTCACAAATTCACTATACCCTTTTTGGATACCGCACCCCACCACCTGGTAGACCGTGATCCCCTTCACTTCAATTTTATTCAATGCTTCCTTGACGTCTTCCAGTTTTTCCTCGCGCACAATCGCTTCGATCTTAATCATGCCGCAATACCTCCTCTCTTAGTCTAAGCCGTTGAAGGACGGATACGCCGATTCACCGTGCTGCGATAGATCCATACCGATCAGCTCATCCCGCCTGTTGACCCGCAGCGGACCGAAGAGTCTAGCGATTCCGGCGCAAATCAACGTCCCAACCGTAGCCACAATAATCGTAATGATCACAGCCGCAATCTGAGCGCCGAACTGGCGGGCGTCGCCATAGAGCAGACCGTTCGCGCCGCCGATCGAGGCTTCGGCGAATAGACCCGTCATGATGCCGCCAAATATGCCGCCCACCCCGTGACAGCCGAAAGCGTCCAGCGCGTCGTCGATTTTTAAGACCTTCTTGACGATACTGATGCCGAAGTAGCAGACCGGGGAAACCAGGAAGCCAATGATCAGCGCGGCCCAGATCGGTACAAACCCCGCTCCTGGCGTTATTCCCACCAGTCCCGCCACGACGCCGGTACAAGCGCCGATCAGGGTTGGTTTTCCCTGACTCACGATGTCAATCAGCATCCAGCTTAAAAGCGCCGCCGCCGCGGAAGCCGCTGTTGTGAGCAAGGCGTGACCGGCTAGCTCGTTCGCCGCCAAAGCGCTGCCGGCATTGAATCCGAACCAGCCAAACCACAAGAGAGCCATACCCAGCATCACAAAAGGGATATTATGAATGCGATAGGAGGTGCGGTCATAGCTTTGGCGTTTTCCGACCAGCAGACAAAGAACCAGACCGCTGACGCCGGAGCTGATATGCACCACATTGCCGCCGGCGAAGTCCACGGAATTGAGCCATCCCGCTCCCAGCAGACCGCCTTCACCCCAAACCATGTGCGCCAGAGGATAATAGACGATGATCGACCAGAGCGCGATAAAAATAAATAATGACCTGAAATTTATGCGCCCGGCCACAGAACCGGTGATGATGGCCGGCGTGATCAGCGCGAACATCATTTGGAAGCCGACAAATACAAATATTGGAATAGAGCCGCCCTCCGCTGTGGAATCTAACAGATCATACATGGAATACCCGCTTAGCCCGATATGATCGAAGGAACCAATAATACCGAACGTATTGCCGCCAAAGGCCATCGTGTATCCGAGCAGTATCCAAAGTACGATCCCCAGACCCAGAATAGAGACAGAGGCCATCATATTATTGACTACATTTTTGCGACGGCCCAACCCACCATAAAAGAACCCTAATCCCGGCGTCATAATAAATACCAAGACCGTTGATATTAGTATAAACGCCGTATCTCCCGCATTCAACATCTTTTTTCTCTCCTTTCTCATTTTACAATCAATAAAGACAAAGGAGTCCAAGCGCACAAGCTTGAACTCCTTTGTCCAAAATCAACTCTAATATTAGCATATATTTTTAGAGAATGCAAGAATTTTTTATCCGGCTCTCCTTCTCGGCTCTGCCCTCTTCTCAGCCCACACCGCCCGCGTCATGGTCAGAGTGGTCAGTGCCAGAGCCGCGAAGAGAAAGTATAGCCCCAGTGGCTGACTATCGCCGCCGGTCTTCGGCAGATCGCCCAATCCCAGTCCCAGCGCCAGCAGTTCCGCCCCGTGTACCTTGGCGGCGAAATCCGCCGCTCCGAGCGCGACGTCGGAGTCGTCAAAGATCCATTCCTGCTGCTCATCGTCCCAGCTCCAAATGCCCAGGGGGCTGCCGTTGACATCAAGGTAGGCGTAACCACCGTCAATGGGTATGAGCTCGCCGACGACATTGCCATCCCGAACCACATAGTAGCCGCCATCACCGTCAGGCAGGAAGGAGTCATCGTCGCCGCCGACCGGTGGGAGGAATGGGGTCTCGCCGTCCTCGTCCTGGTCGCCGTCTTCGTCGCCATCCGGCGTCGTGTCGCCGCTATTGCCATTGTCGTCTCCGTTACCGTCTTCATTGCCCGGCGTCGTGTCATTGCCATTACCCTTGTCGTTGCTGTCGTCTTCGCCGCCGGTTTCGTCGTCCGGCGTCGTGCCCTTGTCATCGCCGTCGCCGTCGTCTTCGTCGTCTTCTCCGTTTGGCGTCGTCCCGCCGCCGCTGCCGTTACCGACGCCATGATCGTTCCCGTCGTTATTGCCGTCGTTATTGACCAGCCACTGCGCCGTCAGGGTAATTACGACGCCGAAGTCAGCGCCGATAGAGAAGGCCATCGGGGCCGGGGCTTTATATACCGTATCATTGAGGTCGGATAACCAGCCGTTAAAGCTGTACCCGCCGCGTCTCGGAATCAGGG
>JAITOS010000135.1 GCA_031289815.1 Peptococcaceae bacterium
GCATGATTGGTTTCTGATTCCATTTGTCTGTCAGCAATACAACCGCTCACCAATAATCCGATCAATAACGCCGCACAACCAATTTTTCTTGCATTTAGCATATTACCCTCCTCATTTTAGGCGCAAGCGCCATCATCGAACGCTCCTTGCATAGCTATGGCAGAAGCGTTCGTGAAAAGGCTACTTTTCTTTGGCATGATCAACTTTCGTCAAAGAATATATACCCGTTTTTTCAAACGATTCTCTATTGTAAATATATATCTCCCCCTTTTCGTTCTGTAATAATAGAAATAATGCATCGGCAGGAATCCCAGATTTTATCCGCAAATAAAAGCTAAGGATATTTGACCCAAGTAAAACCGTTACTTCGTCGTAATTAAACCTATAGATTCTATTCATATATGGAGGTTGTACTACTTCAGTGTCTAAGAACTGGTATTCATAATCAGCAAAGGTGACCTTGTAATCATCGTCGATAATCAAGTATTTCCCTAAAATCTCTCTTTCCGGTTCAGGGTGGTAGGCTCCCACATACGGTTGAATTAGCAATTCCTCGACTACCCAGGTTCCTTTTATCTTCTCCATTCGCTTTAATTCATCTTTCAGCTGTTGGGCATGAAATTCTTCAAGATTCGCTGTGATCCTATCCATATTACCCAATTCTGTCACTTGCTGCTGGTTATCTGGAATGGATACGGCATTTGTTGCAATCATTTGTTGCGGGTTTTCCGGTAACGCCGCATTATTTGATTCTGCTACGTGTTGCTGATTATCTGGGATCGCTGCATGATTGGTTTCTATTTCCGCTCCTGCTTCCACTTGTCTGTTAGCAATACAACCGCTCAGCAGCATTACGCTCAACAACGCCGCACAACCAATTTTCCGAGCATTTAGCATATAGCCCTCCTTGCTTAAACATGATCTTTCTCTCCTTTTATTTCGTCTTTAGACTTCTCTTTGTGCATTTTTTTATAAACATACCTATTGATCCGCGAAAAGGTTATTTATAAGTCAAACAATAGGCTATTTTGTCACATTTTACAAGTCCTAATTTGTTTGTTGCGCCATTGGGAAAAGACCCAGAATAAAGCTATCCGCCATCGGCTCCATCGCTAAACTAATCACGTTAGTTATAAGCTAATATGATTAGTTTATAACTAACGTGATTAGTTTAGCGGGAAAGCGCGCCTGTTCCTTC
Organism: Peptococcaceae bacterium; assembly: GCA_031289815.1. GTDB lineage: Bacteria > Bacillota > Desulfitobacteriia > Desulfitobacteriales > Desulfitobacteriaceae > JAITOS01. The sequence continues at coordinate 1,199 of JAITOS010000135.1, forward strand.
CCTGAACCTCTGCCTTTCCAGGCAATCATACCGGAATCACCAAGATCACCACAGTATCACCTTAGAAACAGGCGGCTATGGCTGATGCGCTCAAACCACGCTTTCCACGACCTTTCGCCGCTCTCGCTTCTGCCGCCGCCGGATTTCCTCCTCCAACGGCGCTAAGTTTTCATAAAACATCACCAAAATCTCTCCCGGCGACCCCTGATCCAAGCCAAAACGAAAAGCCTTCAGCTCCGGCGGCACGATCTTGATCTTTCCGGGATCCATGCCCGCCGCCACGGCCTCTTCCCGGAGAATGTCGGCGATTTCTCCCGGCTGCCGCCCCCGCAGATCCTGATCCTCGCGAATGATCAGCCGGTCAAACCCCTGGGCCGCCGCTCGAGCCACCTCCCGGATACTTTCCTCCGGACGGTCCCCCGGCGCCGTGATACAGCCCACCAGAGCGGCGGCGGGGAATTGTTTCAGCGTATGCAGGACTTCCCGTATACCGGCGGCGTTATGCCCATAATCCAGCACCACCTTCATCCCGTTCCAATCATACATATCCAGGCGTCCCGCGTTGTCCCCTTTTTCCAGGCCAAAAGCCAGCAGAGCGCTCCGGATCGCCTCGATACTCAGCCCCAGCGCCCAACCGGCGGCGGCGGCAGCCAAACAATTGCTGATATTGTGCCGAGCTTTGCCCTGAAAGGTGATGGGGATCTGTTTGACCGGGCAAAGCCGATAGACCGTTTCCCCCTGACACAGCACCATCAGCCCGCGGCGGACAAATACCCCGACCCCGCCCCAGCCTAAATGTTTGCGCAGCCGCACATTATCCTTCTCCACGCTAAAAAAGATCACCTTGCCCCTGGTGCGGCGCGTCATGGCCGCGGTATGGGGATCGTCCGCGTTCAGCACCACATAGCTGTGGGGGCGCACCGCTTCGGCGACGAGACGCTTGACCTTCGCCAAATCAGCGACGGTTTCCACCCCATATTGCCCTAAATGATCCCCGGAAACATTGCTCACAATCGCTACGTCCGCGTAATCATAGCCCAAACCGGCCCGCAAAATACCGCCCCGCGCCGTTTCCAAAACAGCGGCCTGAACGTCAGGATGCCGCAAAATGATCCTGGCGCTTTCCGGGCCGGTGGTATCTCCCGGCACGAGCAGCTCTCCCCGGACATAAATCCCGCCCGTACCGGCCATGCCCACCGCCAGACCCCGATCCAGCAGCATCTTGCTGATCAGGCGCGTGATGGTGGTCTTGCCATTGGTTCCGGTCACGGCAATGATCGGAATCCGCCCATTCCCGCCGCCGGGAAAGAGTTGATCGATGATCAGCTTCCCCACGTCACGCCCCTTTCCGGCGCTGGGGTATTGGTGCATACGGATTCCCGGCGACGCGTTCACTTCCACGATACAGCCGCCGCCCTGCCGATAGGATTGCGCAATGTCCGGAATCACCAAATCCACCCCGGCAATATCCAAGCCGATCACTCGCGCCGCGTATACGGCCAGCGCCGCGTTCTCCGGATGGATCCTCTCCGTAGCGTCACAGGCAATGCCGCCTGTGCTTAAATTCGCGCTTTCACGTAAATGCACCATCTCCCCGTCCGCCGGAACGGAACTCAGCTCCAAGCCCTTCTGGGCTAAGGTCATGATCACCACCGGATCGACTTTGATTTTGGTCAGCGCTTTCTCATGATCCTCACCCCGCAGCGGGTTTTCATTGACCCGCGCCACCAGTTCTTCAATACTGGCCGCACCGTCCCCGGCCACTTGCGCCGGAATTCTCTCGGCAACAGCCGCCAGCCGACCGCCAATCACCAATACCCGGTAATGACGTCCTTGAATGTATTCCTCCATGATTGCCCGCTCGCCATACGCCCGGGTAATCCGATAGGCGGAACGCACCCCGGCTTCCTGCTTCAGATTCAAAGTGACCCCTTTTCCCTGATTGCCGTTATAGGGCTTCAGCACCACCGGCATTCCCAAGCGCCGAAACGCCTGAACCGCCTCTTCTTCCTCCCTGACCACCACGCCGCGGGGAATCGGGATACCGGCTTCCCGCAAAAGTTTATTGGTCAATTCCTTATCGCAGGCAATATCTACCGCAATACACCCCGTCGCGTCGCTGACAGCCGCTTCCAGGCGCCGCTGTTCCCGCCCGTAGCCGAGCTGCAATAAACTGTCTCTATTTAATCGCTGTACCGGGATGCCGCGCTCCCGGCAGGCTTCGATCATCGTCCTGGTCGAAACCCCCAGCTCATAGCTTTCAATCTCTTTTCTGATAGCGGCCAACGCTTTGTTCACGTCCACCGGCTGCTTCCGCCGTAAGTCCTCCACCAGCCGGAATCCCTGGCGAAAAGCCTCGACCGCGCCTTCCCGCGAATCATAATTGATCACGATCTCATACGTTCCCGGCTGATCGCCGCTTCTTTCCGTCTTGCCATAGCGAATATTCTGGCCGCATAAATCCAGCAATTCCAGCGTCACGTGCTCCAGCACGTGTCCCAGCAGGGTTCCTTCCCGCAATCTTTCCACAAATCCGCCTGCCCTGCCTCTGGAACAATGATGGCTGTGCAGACCCGGCAGATAAGCCAGCAAGCGCCGGTTAAAGCCGCTGAACGTATGGCTCATCCGCTCCGCCTCTTCCTGGAGATCAATCAACGTCCGGATGATCGGGGAATGGCTGTACACATTGGCCCCCTCGATCACTTGGATTTTCAGTAACTCCATGCTAATGCCCGTCCTCCTTTGATCCTCGCCTGACCAAACTGGCTGTCTTATTCTTACCCTTTTTCTTATTCTTACCCTTTTTTCCCGGAGTATTCTTCCTCCGGCGGCCCGATCAAGGGAAGAGCGCTGTTCGCCGCTTCAGATCGAATCCGTAGGACGCCGGCAGAATATGCGTCATGACGGGCGTCAGGGCTAAAGGCTCCCCGGCGCCCGTTTCCGAAACATTGGTGATCCGCGCCCAGGACGCGTCCGCCACCGTTACCGTTTGACTGCCCAGCACCTGAAAACAGCCGTCCTGACCGATCATAATCGCCGTATCCTCATCGATCCCGACCCCCAGAACGTAGGGGTTATGGGCCACGGCTGCCAACAGGCGTCCAATCCTTCCCCGTTGGGCAAAGTGCTGGTCGATCACCACCGAACGCAGCAAGCCCAATCCCGGCGCCATCGTTAAGGTATCTTTTTTGGGACTCCCCGCCGCCCCGCCCACAATCATCGTGTCGGACATCGCCGAGGCCCCGGCGCTGGTACCGGCGATCACGACCCCTTTTTCATAGAGCCCGTGCAAAATCCGACCGGTCAAGGTCCCGCCGATCATCCCGGTAATGCGCAGCTGATCGCCGCCGGTGAAAAAAACGCCGCCGCATCTCGCCCACGGCCCGCTTCCGTCCACCGCGTCCGCCTCCGTCCGGTCGGCAATATTCAGCACCGTCACTTCTTTGGCCCCCAGCCGGTAAAAAAGACCCTCGTACTGTTCTCCCGCTTCTTCAGGCCGCTCCGCCGCCACCGTCAGGATCACGATCCGGCTTTCCGCTCCCCCGCTCTCAGCCACAAAGCGTCTCAAAATCCGGCACTCGCCTTCCTTATCCTCCGCTCCCCCGATGATCAGTAATTTTCCGCCGATATGCTCGCTCACGCACATCCCTCCCGCCCTTTAGTTTCACGTTTTCAGGCGGGAAATATTCAGGAAGCGCGGCGTTCCTCCTTTCTGGCGGCTTTCATAAACTATCCTGAATGAAAAATAACGGAGGGAATCAGATGGAAGCCATCGTGATCAGCACTTCTCGCCGCCAGCTGGAACTCTTTGACGGTCAGCGGCTCATCCGGCGCTATCCGATCGCCGTCGGTAAGGCTCAGACCCCCACGCCGCACGGGCGCTTCACCATCGCCACGAAAACTATGCACCCCGGCGGGGTTTTCGGTAGCCGCTGGCTGGGGCTTTCCCTGCCGCGGTACGGCATTCACGGCACCAACCAGCCCGACAGCATCGGGCAAGCCATTTCTAAAGGCTGTATCCGTATGCATAACCGGGATGTGGAACAGCTGTACGAACGCGTAAAGGCCGGAACGCCGGTGTTTATCCGCGGTTAGGCTGTAATGATTA
>JAITOS010000030.1 GCA_031289815.1 Peptococcaceae bacterium
TCCCCGGCCGGAGCCAGCAATTCGGGTTTAGCGGTATCCTTTGCCATCAAACAGATCGTCTCCTACCCCATTCACTTTTATTGCCCCTGTTTTTCCCTAGACGCTAGGAATCGCCATAGGTGCGCTGATTTTGCAAATGCTCGGCAAAGGTCTTCGCGAACACATGATAGCCGTCCCCTTTCGCCAGGAAGAACAGAAATTCCGTATCCGCCGGGTACAGAACCGCTTCCAGAGCCGCGTGTCCCGGACTGGCAATCGGTCCGGGCGGCAAGCCTTCATGCAAATAGGTATTATAGGGCGAAGGGATCTGTAAGTCTTTTTCGTAGAGTTTTGCTTTCGGCGTCCCCAACACATATTGAATGGTCGCGCAGGATTCCAGTTTCATCTTCTTATCCAAGCGGTTCATAAATACGGCAGCGATCACGGGCCGATCCTCCGGCATTTGCGCCTCTTTTTCCACAAGAGAGGCCAGCGTGACCCACTCCCTGACGGAAAGATTCAGCGACTGTAATCGCGCCTGCGCCTCCGCTGTCAGTTCCAGCTGGAAGCGTTGCAGGAATTTATCAAGAATCTCCCTCGGCGCGGCATTCTCCGTCCAAAAGTAGGTATCCGGAAAAAGGAAGCCGTCTAACCGCTTCTCGCCAGCCGGCGCTCCCGCCAGGAAGGTATAAGAGAACTCCTCCTCGGCGATCGCTTGATAGAACGTCGCTTTGCTCCCCAGCTCTTTCTGCGTCAAGGTATTCGCGATCTGCTCCGTCGTAAAGCCTTCAGGAATCGTCACCCGCACCGTTCCCATCTCCGGTTCCTGCAACAACTTATCGATCACCTGCTGCGGCGTAAGCGCCTGAGAAACGCTGTAATCGCCGGATCGGAGCAGAGCGTCCACATTCCGCAGCTTCGCCAGATAACGGAAAACCCTGGCGCTGCGGATCAAATTCCTACTCTCTAATTCCTCGGCAATCTGGCTGACCTGCATCCCCGGATAAATCGTCAATACCTCGACCTCTGCTTCTTCCTCCGCCGCGGCATAAGGACGCAAAGATTCAGACCACCAAATCGCCGCCGCGAAAAAAACCAACAAGATCACAAAGAAAAAGCCTTTTATCTTTCGTCCCATGCTTCCAACTCTCTCTCCGGTTCTTCCGCTTCCGCTTCTGCTTCCACTTCTGCTTCTGTCTCTGTCGCCGCTTCCGCTTCCGTTTCCGCTTTCACCCCTACCCGCAGGATTCGGTTAGCCGGGGCATAGGTATCGCGGCTGAGCGTCGTCCTGGTTTCTACCCCTTGCCGGTCACGAACCGTCTTGTAGGCGCTCGCCTGATAGCCGTTCGTCCCCGCCTGTTCTTGCACCACAACCCCCGGTAATAAGTCCGGATCTTCTCTCTCTTCCGTATCAAAAGCGATCACGCTCTCGATCACGCTCTCCACCTGAACCGTCTTGCCGTTTTCCTTGCCGTAGATCTGGACGAGCAGCGATCCTCCCTGAACATAGGTTCTGATATACACCAAACCTTTGGTATCATTGCGAAATTTAAAATCTATGAAGGAATAGCTTACCGTCGCGTCCTGTCCCACCGGCACATACGCCACCGCCACCGCGTGCGGCGACCGCTCTTCGATCTTCAGATCGGCCAGTAAAACAGCGTTATAGAGCGTTGACGACGCCTGACAAATGCCACCGCCCGTGCCTAAGACGAATTCATTATTGATGATGATATAGGCGTCTTTATAGCCGGTTTCCGGTGTCCGCGGCCCCACAGTTCCGTTAAAGGAAAAAAGCTCTCCCGGCTGCAACAGCTTCCGATCCATCGCCCTGGCGGCCTCGGCCAGATTGGAGGAGCGATTCTCCTCGGCGGCGTTAAAATACGTGCGGTATTCGCCGATCACGCTGTCAAAGGCCAAAGCGTTGAGCGCTTCCGTCGTTACCGTCGGCGGCGTCTCCTGGAAAATACCCTCGATTTTTTCCGGAATCCGGCTGACTGCTTTCTCATCAATCTGATCCACAAGATATCCTATATCCGGAATCTTCCCCCACACAGCCGCCGTCACCACACAGCTATTGTTTTCAATCCGATAGACCGCGTCTACCGGCAACTGTTCCAAGGGCGCTAATTTTTCCCGCAACACCTGACTGACCGTCGTTTTGTCCAAATGAACAATCGCGGCGGTTCCGCCTCCGGCGCCCTTTTTAATCTCTGCCAGCAGCGCCGCCGTATTTAAGTCCGCGCCCAGCTCCTCGAAGGATACGGCAATTTCCTTCTGATCGTACTCCAGCAGAATACTTCGGGAGAGCTGCTCCTTGCGCCAGACTTCCAGTTTTTCTTCTCCCTCTTGATAACTCAGCCCGCCTAAATCCAGATCTTCTACCCTTGTTCCCTGGGGGATCTTTTTTTCAAACAGCGGCAATCCTTGAATCGTCGCGCAGCCTGTCAAAAACAGCGGTAAGCACATCAAGATCACTGCCCCGATCAGCGAATATCTCTTAAACGCCATTGCATCCGCCCTCCTTTATCGTTCAGTGACTCCCTCTCGACTTAAATATATCGCATTGGCCGCGTCTTTGCAATTCCTTCAGCCCGCCGTCTCAAACTGGCTGTTATACAGATTGGCATAAAATCCATTTTTAGCCAACAGCTCGTCGTGCGTTCCCTGCTCCACAATATCCCCGTCACGCATACAAAGGATCAAATCAGCGTGGCGAATCGTGGACAGCCGGTGCGCGATCACAAAGCTCGTGCGCCCTTTCATCAGATGATCCATCCCCTTCTGAATCAGCGTTTCCGTGCGGGTATCCACACTGCTGGTCGCTTCGTCCAGAATAAGGATTTCCGGATCCGCCAGAATCGCCCGCGCGATGGTCAACAGCTGTTTTTGTCCCTGAGAGATATTATCCGCTTCTTCATTCAAGACCATCTGATAGCCATCCGGCAGCGTACGGACAAAATGATCGACCTGCGCCGCCCTGGCCGCGGCTATGACCTCTTCATTCGTGGCGTCCAGGCGGCCGTAACGGATATTATCGGCAATCGTGCCATTGAACAGCCAGGTATCCTGTAGCACCATCCCGAAGATCGAGCGGAGTTCATCGCGTTTGAAGCTTTGAACGTCATAGCCGCCGACCGTAATCCTGCCGCTGTTCACATCGTAAAAACGCATCAGCAATTTCACAATGGTCGTCTTCCCCGCGCCGGTCGGACCGACAATGGCGATCTTCTGTCCCGGCTCTACCCGGATACTGAAGTCATGAATGACCAGCTTCTGCGGATCATAACCAAAGGCCGCGTGTTCAAAACACACGCCGCCGCTGATCCGGACGCTTCCCGCGCCATCCGGGCCGTCTTTACGGCTGACCGTCAGGGCGTCCGCCGCTTCCGGCGTTTCCTCGGCTTCGTTTAAAAACTCAAATACCCGCTCGGCCGCCGCCACTGTCTGCTGTAGAATATTGGAAATATTGGCCAATTGAGAGACCGGTTGGGTCAATGAGCGCACATACTGAATAAAAGCCTGAATCCCGCCGATCGTCATGGTTCCGTTTACCGTAAAATATCCCCCCAATACGCAAATGACGACATAAACGAAATTTCCGATCAGAGCAGTAATCGGCATCATCAGTCCGGACAGAAAATTGGCTTTCCAGGCAAATTGGTAGAGAGCGTCGTTATACCCCGAAAACGTTTTCAACGAATCTTTTTCGCCGTTAAACGCTTTCATCACCACATGACTGCCAAACATCTCTTCCACATGCCCGTTGACATGGCCCAAATACTTTTGCTGGTTTACAAAGTATTTTTGCGATTTTTTCACAATCAGCGTCACGCAGATCAGGGAAAGCGGAATAATGCACAGCGCCGCCAGCGTCATCCGCCAACTGATCGTCAGCATCATCAGGAGAATGCCGATGATCGACGTAAGGGAGGTAATGATCTGCGTCAGACTTTGGTTCAGGGTATGGCTGATGGTATCCACGTCGTTGGTGATGCGGGAAAGCACTTCTCCATGCGTTGTTTTATCGAAATAGCGCAAAGGAAGGGTATGGATCTTGTGCTGGATATCATCTCGCATCCGGTAGGTGACCTTCATCGTCACCCCGGTCATCACAAAGCCCTGCCAATAAAAGAAAGCGGCGCTGACCAGATATAACCCAACAAGACCCAGCATGATTCGGCCGATTTTTTCAAAGTCAATGCCGCCGGTTCCGGCCAGTTGGAGCATGAAGCCGCTGACCAATGCGTCAATCGCACCGGCCAAAATCTTCGGCCCGAGGGTCGCAAATACCGTGGATGCGAGCGCCAACAGCCATACGAAGAGAATCGTCCAGCGGTAGCGTCCGAGATACCCCGCGAGTTTTTTCATCGTACCACGGAAATCACGCGCTTTATCTCCCGGCATCATCAGGGGGCCGGGGCCTCTTCCCAGAGGACCTCTTCCCGGCGCGCCGCGCCGTCCCATCCTTTTTGTCTCACTCACGCCAATTCCTCCTTTGAGAGCTGCGAAGAAGCGATCTCAAAATATTCAGGACAGGTTCGCAGCAGCTCTTTATGGGTTCCGCGTCCGACCATTCGCCCTTCGTCCAGCACAATGATCTGTTCGGCGTTCATAATCGTACTCACTCTTTGCGCCACAATGATTTGAGTCATATCCCCGGCATTTTCTTTGAGCGCTTTTCTCAGCGCGGCTTCGGTCTTAAAATCCAGCGCCGAAAAACTATCGTCAAAGATGAGGATCTCCGGTTTTTTAGCCAACGCGCGGGCGATAGATAATCTCTGCCGCTGCCCGCCGGAGACATTGGCGCCGCCCTGCGCGATCTCCGCGTCGAACCGTTCCGGTTTTTCCCCGATAAATTCCATCGCCTGCGCGACCGTGGCGGCAGTTTGCATGTCCCTCTCGGGCAAATCTTTTTTTCCGTATTTCAGATTAAAGGCAATCGTTCCGGAAAGCAGCACGCCCTTCTGCGGCACATAACCGATCCTCGCCCGCAGATCTTCCTGACGCGCCTCCCGCACGTCCAGACCGTCAATCAGGATTTGACCGCGGCTCACATCATAAAAACGCAGCGCCAGATTAACGATCGTCGATTTCCCGGAACCGGTTGAACCGATAATCGCAGTAATTTCGCCTTTTCTGGCTGTAAACGTGATATCGGCGAGCGCGTCCCGCTCCGCGCCCCGGTGACGAAAGCTGACCTGTTTAAATTCGATCAGGCCCCGCCGCGCCGGATCGAACTCCTTGGGATGCCGCGGATCTTCGATGGAAATATCCGTCTCTAACACCTCGGCGATCCGAACAGCGGAGACAGCCGCCCGCGGTACCATGATAAACATCATAGAGATCATGAGGAAAGACATAATGATTTGCATCGCGTATTGCATGAAGGCCATCATATCGCCTACCTGCATGGCGGCGTTGCTCACCTGACGGCTTCCCGTCCAAATAATGAGCAGCGTCACCCCGTTCATGATAAACATCATCGCCGGCATCATCAAGACCATGAGGCGATTGACAAACAGATTCGCGGCCGTTAACTCCTCATTCACCAGATTAAAGCGTTTTTTCTCGTGATTTTGGGCGGCAAAAGCCCGAATAACCCGCAAACCGCTTAGATTTTCTCTGGACACCAAATTGAGCTTGTCCACCAGCTTTTGAATCGCCTTAAACTTTGGTATCGCCACCAGGACGACTACCAGCACCAGACCGCTGAGAATGATCACCGCCAGGGCAATCGTCCAGCTCATCGAAACCGATTTTCTCAGCGCCATCACCACGCCGCCGATCGCCAGGATGGGCGCGTAGCAAATCATGCGTATCCCCATGATCAGCAGCGTCTGTATCTGGGTGATGTCGTTCGTACAGCGCGTAATAAGGGAAGCGGTAGAAAACATATCGAATTCATTTCCGGAAAAGCGTTCGACCTTTTCAAACACACTGTGGCGCAAGTTCCGGGCCACCCCCGCCGCTATCCGGCTGGATAACAATCCGACCAGCACGGTGGCCGCTCCGCCCGCCAAGGCGATGAGCAGCATCAATAAACCGATTTTAATAATATAGGCGGTTTGCATCGCACCAATATCCGCGCCCAGCTCCGCATAAAAAGATTTCGCTAAGACCACGCCGCTCTGCTTCGCCAGACTTTGGTCGCCCGCCGCTTGCTCACGCGCCGCCGCCCAGACCGCCGCCGGCAGCTGCTCCAGCATCGACTGCATTCCATAGACCGAAACGAGGTCGATCGTTCCGGCTGCCGCACCCGTATCCGTACTTGGATGTGTACTTGTACCTGTGTCTGCTGTACCTGCACTCGTACTCGTACTCGTTCCCAGCCCAAGCCCGTCGTCCTCAGCTGCCGCCAGATTCCGCATAAGCCGGATCAGGGTCAAACTCGCGTGACCAAAGGCCGCGTCCAGTTCATCCCTCGCCGCCGCCTCTCCCTTCTTTTGCACATAAAGGCGTTCCCCCGCCCGAGGATATAGAAGGGAATACGCTTTGCCCGCCGCGTTTTTTTCCGCCGCGGCGGTCAGCACATACAAAGATTCTACCCGCTGTTTTTCACGATCCGTCATCGCGGTCGTCATCAGCTTCATACCAGCGGGACTGATCGCTTCCGGCGCGGCGTGTTCAATCCCGTTCTGCTGGATCCCAATATTGACGATCTCCGACATATAGTTCGGCAGATTCAGATCACAGACCGCCTGCCCGAAGAGCAGCGCCACCGTCAAAACCAAACCGGATAGAAAAGGTTTTAAATACTTCGCCAGTCTTATCATTCTTTCTATCCCCCTTTGTTTGTCAGTGTTTCACACTTGCGCTCTTCTGATTCTGATTTTACTTCTGAAAATCAGCCGCGCCTTCCCGGTTTCAATTCCTTAATAGTATACTCTTCCGGATACATAATGCAACAACAATTTTCCGCCGCCTTGCCCCCGCTTGCACACCACTTGCGCTCGTACTTCCCGCTCGACTACCGGCATGTGAAAACGGACGCCTGAAAACGTCCGCCCTGCGCCTTTTTATCCTTTCGTTCCGCGCCTTCCGCGTTTCAGCGCGGAAAAACGGAGTTTATTCCCTTTTGCGGAAGCTGGCTTTCCCTTCCCGCGGTTCATACGAATGCCATTAGGTTAATACTAACCACATTAGTTTACGACTAACCACATTAGTTTATTGCAAAAATTGGGCTGTGGTTGCTTTTGCCGGGGTCGGCGAAGAGCGGACGGTTCCACTTTCGTTTACCGGAGAGCCGCGAAGGGCGGGCGGTTCCGCTTTTCGTCCCGCTGCGCCCTCCTGGCGCAAAGGGACGCGCTCGGCGTCCATGCCTCGCTTTTCGCGGAACCGTCCGCCCTTCGCTTGGCTTTGGGGTCTGTCTGGAACGTTTGTATGTCTGTTCTGTGAGTCTTTTTGTTCTCTTGAAGAGAGCGTACGAAAATATTCCCTGAAAAACAGCGATTGCTACCGGCTCAAGTGTATCGTGTTTTAGGAAAACCGCTCCGCAAAAAATTATCACCAGGTCATAATTTTATTTTTCCTCTATTTTTCTTGATTTTTCTTGACTTTTCTTGCCATCTTGCGTTACACTCATTATATCAAGGTACCTAGCGATATGCGTGAAAGGAGTTTCGTCTAGTATGGATCATCACCATTTCAACCATAGCGCCAGCGCCGTCGGCGGCAATCTCCTGCCGGAGAGGCTGTATTCCCTGCTTTTGCATTGTTCGCACGCTTTCAGCCGGAGCCATCATCCGGACAAGGGCATCTATCCGGGTCAATGGCGTATTCTTTCGTTTTTGGCAACACACGGCCCGATAACGCAGCGTGACCTGCTGGATGTGGCACAAATTCGTTCGGCTTCTTTAAGTGAACTTTTGCGCAAACTTGAAGGCAAGAAACTCATCACCCGCTCCAGGGACGCAGCAGACCGGCGTAATGTCAACGTCGCAATAACCGAATGGGGGCGGAAAACCATTGACGAAAACGCTCACATCCAACAAGCAACAGCCGACGAGTTGTTTGCCGTCTTGTCCGACGTTGAACAGGAGCAATTAGCGCTGCTTTTGGACAAATTGCTGGAAACATGGCGCCAGAAGCATCATGGCAGCAGCCGCCATACGCATGATGATGATTACCACCATCACCCGCAAGGGGAATCTAATTCCCCTGAACAGCGTCATTAGACGATATGGCGAAAAATATTTAACACAGACCAAAAAAGCGCCTGTCAGCGCTGAAACTTTTTCACTGCTCCCCAAGGCGATCACGGATACACGGGATAGCGGTTTGTCGAGCCAGTAGAAACTCTACGTATAGGAGGAATTCCCTTGAATTTGATTAAACTCGGAAAGCACGAGCATTATTCCCTCATGACCTTGATCCTGTCATGGTCCGCTCTAGCCGTCATGTCCAGCCTGTATGTCACCATACCGCTGATTGATGTGTTCGCGCAAAATTTTATGGTTTCAGCGAACCGAGCTGTGTGGACAAGCAGCGCCTTTTCCTTCTGCTTTGCCGCCGGCTGCCTGGTATATGGCCCCTTATCCGATCGTTACGGCAGAAAAAAGATTATTTTCTCCGGTTTGGCCGCTTTAACCGTCGTTTCATTATGCCTTGGCTTTACGAACGCCTTAGGGACAATGATCGTTCTTAGAGCGATCCAAGGCGCGGCAGCGGCAACTTTTTCCCCGGTAGCCCTTGCCTACATCCCGGAGCTATTCCCTCCAGCCAAGCGCATTGGCGTCATTGGCTGTATCAGCACCAGTTTCCTGATGGCTGGCGTCATCGGGCAGGTCTTCAGCGGTCTGATCCAGACGCATTGGGGGTGGCATTCCCTGTTTTTTGTCATGGCCGACGCTTACTTCATCACAGCGGCGCTCATCCTGTTCTTCCTCCCCCATCGCCCGGCGAATGGCGCCAGCGTCATTGCCGCTTTCAGACAAATGCCAGGCATATTGCGGCGAAAACAGCTTCGATACGCCTATGTCGTGGCGGCCATCGTCATGCTATCGCTTGTCGGAATGTACACGGCCCTGGGCAATTACTTGAGCGACCAATTTGGTCTCACCAATCACCAGATATTAGGTGTACGCGCAGTCGGAATATTCGGAATGCTGCTGTCCCCCACGGCTGGCCGCTTAGTGAAAAAATTTAAGACGGTACCCGTGCTACGGAACGCTCTGGGACTGGCTGTCATCGGCTTGATCCTATTGGCTTTTGCCAGCAATATCCCTGTCATGATTGTTTCCAGTGTTGTGTTCGTCGCAGGTATCGCTATTGCCACCCCTTCGCTCATTTCTCTGATTGGGGAACTGGCTGGAAACACGAGAGGCCCAGCGATCTCGGTCTACACGTTTGTGTTGTTCTTGGGCGCCAGCATCGGTCCTCTCTTAGCCACCAATCTGCTTAACCACGGCATAAATTATACGCTGACTTTTCTGGCGCTGGCTGTATGCGTTGTGATCGGCGTTATTGCTACATTTTTTATAAAGGACGCCGCCGTGGAAAGTTAAGCCACTATCCATTGGCTTTATTCCATCTGGGGTGTCTTTGTAAACCACGCAAATTCCCTGCCGCCATAAAATCAATAGGGCAAAATTTACGCATTCTATTTCAGGCTCTCTTGATAGGCCCGTTTAACCGCGTTCTTATGTTGAAGAGACTCCGCCGCGATTTGTTGGGCTTCGATGATTTTTTCGCTGAGAAGCTTCAAGGTATCGTCGCTTTGGGCCAGCAAATGATCATAACTTATATAAATATAATCGCGCAGCATTTGATGGGCGACGTCCAGAGCAATCCCTCTGTTCTCCAATTGGGCGATCTGTTCCGAAGTGGGGAGGCGTTCTAATTGCAGCTGACCATTCAGAGTGGCGATATAGGCTTGCAGATCCGCATTGGTCCAGGCGAAAATATCTACGTCTGCTAACTCCGGATTTATTTCTTTCCAAATAGCCGCCTGTTCTTCACTGATAAGCCAAGTGCGCTCCAGCTCCTGAAAATCCTCTTGATCGATTTTCGCGATTTCGCTTTCACTGTACCCTCTGGCTCGAAGCTCGTCTTTCTGCGTATCGTTGGTATCAAAAAGAAGATGATATTCCGCGGCGATCTTGGTATCTTCCTTCGCTGTTGCGGACAGCGTGTTCACGCTCGAATTCACGGCATACACCGACACGGCGACGGCGACGACTATAATACCCACAACCGTTCGCGTGAAATATTTTGGTTTTCTCATTCCAGTGACCCACCTTTCAACTCGTTTTAAGAATCTTTTTTATCTTTGATGAAGTAAGGCAATGATTTCTTCCGCGCTCTGCAACAGCTTCTTATCGGTCTGCGTTTTACCTCTAACGTATCGTATCACCATGACCAGACAAACGACAAAAACAACCGCGACGAGCAAACTGAATATCACCGCGAGCAAGAAAAAAATCGCCGGAAAATTATAATCATTTACAATCGGCGCCAATCGTATCCTCCTCCTCTCTTGTCCCATTCAAGAAAACTCCAGCGGCTTTTCTTAGGCGGCGCCAGGGGTTCATGCCCGTTGACGGCGATTTTACCCATTCTATACCATTTTCCCACATCCCGCAAGCGTACAAACAGCTGCTGTGCCGCAAGATGGTAAAACTGGTATATGTTTTTGGTAAAACTGGTCATACATCAGGGTTGTCCGCGGAAGTTTTTTGCTTCGGGAATCAGGAGATGATAGTAAAACACAGGATGATACCGACGATGACGGGGAACACTTAGGTGCGTTTCAAGCAAGTCACGCCTTTGTGCTCTTTAGAATAAAACGGGTACATAATACCCCGACGCCCAGCGCCAGAAACATATAGACATAGATATGAAAGTCCTTAGCTTGTCTTAGCTGGACCGGAAATGAGCAGTCTCGCGGCTGGATAGAGAAAAGGACGGATTCATCATTCATATTGTATAAATCTGAAGCCTCGAGCCTGATATCCCCTTCGCTTTCTCCGATTTTCCCCATTAAACGGTTCTGTAAAGCTTCCGCCGGATAGATATCGATAAATTGAGGTTTTTTCACCGCAAAACGAAGTTTTTGTTCGCTGGTTTTATCATAAATTCCCGGCAGCGCCAGCGGATCCTTGACCGTAGCATAAATCAACTCATAATAAGCTGTGTCTTGAGGCATATGATATCCGAAAACCAGATAATGGACAGCTCCCTTTGCCTCAAGGGCCCAGGTCTCCATCCACTCGGATTTTCCGATCAGGGGGTTGATCCCTATGCCGCCCCCTCTGTTGTTGATGTTGAGAAGGAGTCTATAGCGACCATTGATTCCCTTTTCAAACACGCGCCAGACAGCAAAGCTTCTGTCGTCGTCACCCGCTCTGGAATAATAGGCGTTCAGCTGCTCCGTCACCCGCCCCTGAACCGACGCTATGACAAAGCCTTGCAAGTCCGCCGTCTCCAGCTCTATGCTATCGTCATTATCATCAAACAGCGGCGCTGTCCCCACCTGCCTATGGCCGCTATCATCATACAAAGGCTTGGCCAGATATTGACTATGAATCGCCGTTATGAAGTCCTCTTGGCGGTACTTGAAAGCAGCGCTGTAAATCCCATACTCTGCCGCCAGGGTCAAGAAGACGCATAGGGCTATGATTAGGAATTTTCGGTGTTTTTTCGGCATTCTATCACCTTTCTGTGCATGGCCTCATCCCTGTTGTGATATAACATAGTTCGTGGCAGTAAGTCGAAAACAATGTGGCAAAATTCAAATGTTTTTCTCGTAATCAGACATCCCATAGACTACCCGCATAATCGTTACAAGTTTTTCGGCATCTGAAACCATATACAAAGCAATATAATTCTTTACAACCAACTTTCGATAACCCTTTGCTTGCAACAGTTCATCATCTACGGCAGGGCAGGAGCTAGGCATATCCGCAAGCCGTTTTATCTTTTTCTCAATTTCTTCTATTAGATTTTCCGCTGCCATTGGCGCGCTAAGCGTATCAAAAATATACTCATACATCCCATCCATATCGTTGTTCGCTAACGGCGTGAATTTTACTTTATATTTACTTGACATGCTTTACCCGCAGTCTTGAGAACACTTCGTCGGCGTCAATCAACTCCGCGCCGTCTGCAACCTGCTTTTCAGCCGCCGCAAGCTTGGCGTACAACGTAGCTTTCGCAAACTGTCTTTCGTAGGATTCAATGCTCATGACGACCAAATCGCCATATCCGTTTTTAGTGATAAAAATCGGCTCATGGCTTTGATGGCACAGTTCAGATATTTCCGTTGTATTTCTTAAATCCGTTATCGGTCTGATTCGCGGCATAGAAAACACCCCCTAAACTATTATGTCATTATTATGGCATAATCATATGCAAAACGCAAGAAAAATTCGCCTCATTCCCCCGTCACCTCCGGCCAAATCAGCTCATTCCCGCCGTCTATGATCCGCCGGAACGCGTCTGATACCGCTGAATAATCCACCAAATCTACCCTGTACGGCAAGTCGCTTTCCGCAAAATCCTCTTTCATTTGCAAGAGCAACGACCACGGCAGGCGACCGTCCGCGGCAATCGCCAAGTCTAAGTCTGAAAAGGTCTTAACCTTGCCGCCAAAGCGCGAACCAAACAAGCGTACCTGCGCCGTCGGCACGTGTTTCCGCAAAATTTGCCGGACTATTTTCAGTTCTTCTTCAGAAACATACATCACAGTTTTTTCTCCAAGCGGTTCAGGAAATCAGCGGCGCATTCTTGAAATTTGACCGCGGCTTGCAACACTTCCTCCGCTATGTCTTCATCGTAGATGTGCGAGCTTTTGTTCCGCGCGGCGTGAAATTCCATCCACAAGGGTAGGTCGTCAATCATCCCGCACTCGGCGCTAACGCGAAAAAGCTCGCGCCTGCTCACACCGTCTATGCCTTCGGAGTTGACGTTCATCTCTATCCAACGCTTCATAAATTTCCAGCACAGTTCATAGGTGAACTCAAAGGTTTGTATCACCCCGGCGCGCAAAGTGTCAAGCAATGCCTTGTTTTTAATGGTCGGCGCCATTTCTTCCCACAGATTGCAGCTTTGACCAAAGACGCTGATCGCTTTTTGCAGGGCCGACAGGTCAAGTTTGTTATCCATTTTGTTTACCTCTTTTCGCCTTGGACCGCGGCAGTTTCACGCCCCATATCATCCGGCTATAAAATTATCACCAGGTGATAATTCCCGCAATCGCCGCCAAGCCGCTCTCCCTAAAAAATAAGCCGGCGCGCACTTCTGCCGCCGACTACACCAAACGAACCCTGCCGCCGCTATTTAATGACGTTGAGTGATAGCGGGCGCGGCTCTCTTTCCCCGGTGATGGCTTCGGCAGGATATCCCACCGCCGCCGCCGCGATCGGTTCAAAGCCTTCTGGCAAGCCCAGAGACGCAATCACCTCTTTTTGATCCTTCGTCACGCTGATCGCTCCCCAGACAAACACGCTGCCAAGACCTAAGTCCGCCGCCGTCAGCAGCATATTTTCGGTGATGCAAGCCGCGTTGGCGATTTCCAGTCCTCCCAGCGCTTTTCCTGAGACGATGATCACGGTCGGCGCGCCATAGTTCAGCGATACTTTATCCGTTCCCGCCGCCTTCTGAGCCGCTTCCGTAATACTGCGGATCAGCGCTTGATTTTGAATCACCGTCAGGTGTACGTTTTCGACGGCGCCCCTGGCAATCGGGGCCAATTTTGCCGCTTTGACGATTTCGTTCAGTTCCTGATCCTTGATTTGTTCCGGCTTATAGGCGCGTGTTGAGCGCCGTACCGCTATCGCTTTTGCCGTCTCCATGAAAGTTACTCCTCCTCCTGCGCTTGCTCTTATTCGTCTTCGTCTTCCTCTAAACTGTTCCAGGCGTCCGCCACCGTTTCCCATTCTTCATCGTCTTCAATATCCAGCAGCATTTCATTGCCTTCCTCGTCGTGTCCCAGCTTGAGAATGATGGCCTCGTCTTCATCCAGATCTTCCGTTTCTTCCGTCATCGCGACCAGAATAAAGTAGGTTTCCCCTTTCACTTCCAGGGTGTCCAAGTGCAGAAATTCATGCTCTTCCCCGTCTTCGTCCGTCAGTGTAATGGTATCGAACTCTTCACACTCTTCACAATCGCAATCATGGTGAAGATGCTCATCTTTATCCGTCATGTTATTCACCTCTTCTTTAAATTACTGACATTGTACTCCTGACCCTCATCCTTGTCAAATGATTCCTGTTCGGATCGCTCTTTTTCCCGTTCTTTTTCCCTGGCCCGCCGGTCCAAAAAGGGTTGTAAAATCAGAACCGCCGCCAGCTTGTCGATGACCAGCTTGCGTTTTTTCCTCGATACGTCCCCTTCCAGCAGAAAGCGCTCCGCCGCCACGGTGCTCAAGCGTTCATCCCACAGATATACCGGCAGGTGGAATTCCTCGCGCAGCTGATCCGCGAAGCTCGCCGTCTTTTGCGCGCGCGGCCCCGCCGAGCCGTCCATGTTCCGGGGATAGCCGAGAATGATTTCCGTGACCTCATACTGATCGATCAAGCGCCCTAATTCCGGAAATTCATCGCGCGAGCGGTAAATGGTCGTCACTCCCTGCGCCGTCATATACAGGCTGTCGCTGACCGCTACCCCGATCTTCCGGTCCCCGTAATCCAGACCCATCGCTCTCATCTTATCACCTCCGTCTTCCGTCCGGAGCGCTCAGACGATCTTTAGACAAAAATGGGGACAGGCATGGCCGCAATAGCCGCAGAGTATACACTCTTCCTCCCGGACTTTCACTACCGCGCCCTCCAGCCGCAGGGCTTTTTGCGGACAGCTCTCCACACAGCGACCGCAGCCCTGGCACCAATCGGCAATCACCAGCTTGCGTTGCCGGTGGAGTACCTTGCGGCGCAACGCTTCCGGTATCCGCCGCCGGTTCACTAACAGCAGATTGTAATCTACCTCGTCCTTGCTGGACATTCCCAAGGCCATCGCCTGCACGCCGTGGACGGACTGGACAAAACGGACGGCCAGCGCCGGATCTTGCGCCAAATGCCCGCCGCCGAAAACCTTCATGGCGTACATACCGATTCTCAGCTCGGCGGCAAACTGAATCGCGGCCAGCATATCCGGCAGCGCGCCGTCGATGATCCCCAGCCCCCGGTAATTCAGGAGCGGATGAATCACATCGATTCCCGGAAGTAAAGCGCCGCCTCTGACCCCTGCCGCGGCGTGGGTCGAGATGCCAATCCAGCGGACGATCCCGCGCTCTTTTAACTCCAGCAGCTCTTCCCAGGCGGCCTGGTGCCCTTTCAAGGTCAGGGCGCTCTCTTGTTCATGCAACAGAAAGAAATCCAGGGTATCGCGCTCCAGCGCCTTTCGCGCTTTTTCTACGCTCGCTTTGATTTCCGCCGCCGTGACCGCATAGGACTTGGTGACGACGCGCACCTCCGGATATTTTCTGAGTACCGGCGCCAATTGCTCGTAATTATGGTAGATCTCCGCGGTGTCTACCCAATTGATCCCGCGCTCTACCGCGTATTGGAAAATTTCCGTCCCTTCCCGCGCTGTGACGCGCCCCTGTAGGGGCGAAATCGCCAAACTGCCGAAACAGACACAGGAAACCGCCGGTCCTTGATAGCCTAATTTCCTCTGGGGTACAGTCCCCGTCCATTCATCCATGCTTCATTCGCTCCACGATTGCCGTCGCCAGCGTCTCCGCGTCCGCTTTTCCTTTTTCGCCGCCAAGCCTTTTGACCGGCAGATCTCCTTCAGGCATAAAGGATGAACCCCTCGCCGAATCTCAGCATTCAAGGGCGAGGGGTTTTTCTCTATTCAGCTCTTTCTTTATCCCCTTCGAGATAAAAACGCACTAATTCCTCCAGCAGCTCATGCCGTTCCAATTTGCGAACGAGCATTCTGGCCTGGTTATGATTCGTGATATAGACCGGATCTCCGGACATCAAATACCCGACCAATTGATTGATGGGATCATATCCTTTTTCCTGTAAAGCGGCGTAAATCTTCTGCAAGATATCGCGCGCCCGGATATCCTCCCCTTGGGCTCTAAACATCATGGTTTCATCGAAATGCTCCATGTGCCTTTCCCCCCTTTTCCCTTCTCTTCGCCCGACTCTATCCTTAAACAGAAGTATTCTCCATGTAAAAGGGTTATTCCTTTTATTTTTGTTTCATTTTTTCTACGATCTTGGGCGCTTGCGCAATCGCTTCCCCGATCTTTCCCGGATCCTTGCCCCCGGCCTGGGCCATTTCCGGTCTGCCGCCGCCACCGCCGCCGGTGATAGCCGCCACTTCCTTAATAATATTCCCCGCGTGAAGCCCGCTTAAACCTGGCGGGACGACCGCTGTGACCCAATTCACTTTGCCTTCGCTGGCCGCCCCCAGAATAATGACGCCTTCTTGCAATTTATCGCGCAGCATATCCGCCATATGGCGCAGACTGTCCATATCGGCGGCGGCTACCTGAGCAGCCAGAACTTTGATCCCTTCCACCTCCCGCACCTGGGCGATCAGCTCTGTTATTTCCGCCTTGGCGATCTCCGTTTGCAGCTTTTGAACGTCCCGCTCCGCTTCTTTGATCTGACTCAGCAACGCGCCCACGCGTTTGTTCAGATCCGCCGGCTGCGCTTTCAGCAGCGCGGCCACGCTCTGCATTTGCTCTTCCAGCGCGCGCCAGGAAGCCAACGCTTCCCGTCCGGCGACCGCTTCAATACGCCGTAAGCCCGCGCCGATACCGGCTTCGCTCAGAATTTTGACCAAACCAATCTCGCCGGTCATCCGCACGTGCGTCCCACCGCACAGCTCCTTGCTCTGCTCTCCCATCCGGACGACCCGCACCACATCCGCGTATTTTTCGCCAAATAAGGCCGTCGCGCCGCTGGCTTTCGCTTCCGCCATTGGCATTTCTATCGTATTCACCGGCAGATTAGCGAAGACCGCCGCGTTCAAGCGATCTTCAACCGCTTGGAGCTCTTCCTGAGTCAGGGCGGAAAAATGGGTAAAATCAAAGCGCAATCTTTCCGGCGTGACCAAAGACCCGGCTTGTTGCACGTGCGTTCCTATGACCGCGCGTAACGCCTCCTGTAACAGATGGGTCGCGCTATGGTGCCGACTGACGGCCTTTCGGCGCTCCGCCTGAACCTCCAACCGGACGATTTCACCCGTCCGCAAGATTCCCCGGCGAATGAGCAAACGATGGGCGATCGTGCCGGTCAGTTCTTTGCTCACGCCGATCACGTCGGCTTCCACCTGTGAGGACCTGAGCTGCCCGTGATCCGTTACCTGACCGCCGCTTTCCGCGTAGAACGGCGTTTGATCCAGAATACACAGGACTTCATCCCCTTCGGCCGCCTCGTTCAGCCAGCGATCCTCTTGAAAAATCCCTTCAACGCGGCCTTCGAGACTTTGCCGCTCATACCCTCGGAAGCCGGTCTCGCCTATTTCCTTTATTTTTTCTGTCCAAACACGGTTCTCCGCCAGCGCCCGCATGGATTTAGAATTTTCTTTCGCCTGACTGCGGTGTTCCGCCGCCGCTTGTTCAAAGGCGGGCATATCGACGGTGATATTCTGCTCCGCCAGCATTTCGACTGTCAATTCTATCGGAAAGCCATAGGTTTCATAGAGAGAGAACGCGTCCGCGCCGGCGAATACTGATTGGGCGGAAAGCCGCAGGTCTTTGACTTTTTCCTGAAGGATCTGCGTCCCCTGCTCCAGCGTCGCCTGGAAACCCGCCTCTTCGATCCGCAGATGGCTGCTGATAAAATTCTCGTTTTCTTTCAATTCCGGGTAATGATGCGCGTAATCGCGCTGGATCACCTGGAAGACCCGCTCCAGAAACGGCTCCTCAATCCCCAGCAGACGGGCGTAACGAATCGCCCGGCGCAAAATCCGCCGCAGCACGTAGCCGCGGCCTTCATTGCCCGGACGGATTCCGTCCGCCAGCATGAAGCTGACAGCCCGGGAGTGATCCGCAATGACCTTCAGCGCTAAATCATCCTTGGCCTGCGCCCCGTATTTTTTACCGGCAATGTCGGCGACTTTATCCATGATCGGCACGAATAAATCCGTATCAAAGTTAGATTTTACATTCTGCATGACGGAGGCAATGCGTTCTAAACCCATGCCGGTGTCAATATTCTGCTTGGGCAGGGTCGTCAGCTGTCCTTGTTCATCCCGGTTGTATTGCATAAATACCAAATTCCAAATTTCCAGAAAGCGGTCGCAATCACAGCCGATCGCGCAATCCGGGCTGCCACAGCCTCGCTGCTCCCCCAAATCCACATAGATTTCCGAGCAGGGACCGCAGGGTCCCACCGGACCGGCCGCCCAAAAATTAGACGCGTCCACGACGACGCGCTCCGGCGCAACCCCGGCCTTTTCCACCCAAAGTTTTCGGGCTTCGTCGTCTTCCGGGTGAATCGATACCCACAGGATAGCGGCGGGAAGCTCCAGCGTCTGGGTCACAAATTCCCACGCCCAGGTGATCGCCTCTGTTTTAAAATAATCGCCGAAAGAAAAATTCCCCAGCATTTCAAAAAAAGTATGATGGCGGGCGGTCTTGCCCACAATCTCTAAATCCGGCGTCCGGACGCATTTTTGCGCGGTCGTCGCTCTGGGAAAAGGAGGCTCGATCCGGCGTTGAAAATAGGGCTTAAACGGCACCATGCCCGCCACGGTCAGCAATAATGTCGGATCGTCTTTCGGGATCAGAGAAGCGCTGGGTAATACCCTATGCTGTTTGGCTTCAAAGAATCGCAAAAACATCTCCCGCAGTTGATTCCCGGAATACATCTGTTTCACCCTCCCTATTGCCGCTGAAACACCGGTTCAAATCGGCATAAAAAAACGGACTTTTCACCCGTTAGCGATGAACCTGATTTTTATTGGTAAATATATCGGAAAAAGCCGCTGTTGTCAACTCCGATTAGATCTGGGGCGCGACCAGGCGCAGATAGATAAAGCGAACCACGATTCTGACGACCGCCGCTACCGGCACCGCCAGCATCAAGCCCCAAAATCCGGCCAATTCTCCGCCCGCCAATAAGACAAAGACCATCAGCAGCGGGTGCAAGCCCACACTCATGCCCATCAATTTCGGCGAGATCAGATTGCCTTCGAGCTGCTGTACGACCAGGATCACCAGCACCACTTTCAGCGCCATAACCGGCGATTGAATCAAGCCCAATAATACGGTTGGAACCCCGCCGATCAACGGCCCAAAATAGGGGATCAAATCCATCGCCCCGCAAATCACGCCAATGAGCAAGGCGTACTCCATCCCGATCAGCTTCATTCCGATTCCGACTAAGACGCCGACGATGACCGCCACGATCAGATTACCGCGGATAAAGCCGCGGATCACATGGCTGATATCCTGACAAAGCCGCATCCATTGCAGCCGCCATTTTTCCGGAACCAGCCGCCAGAATCCTTCCGTCAGCCGCTGCCAGTCCGCCAGAAAATACACCGCCAGAAAGGGGGCGAAAATATAAAGGCTCAGAGAGGTCAGCCGCTCCGGCAAATTACCCAGAAATCGGCTGAGACCCTGCGCCAAAAAAATTTCTCCCTTGCCCAGCTGTTCATCCAGCACCAGCACCACTTTATTGGGCAGGCCAGCCGCGCGAAATTGTTGGCTTAGCTGGCGAAGATAGCCGTCCGCCGCTTCCATCGTCTGCGGCAATACGGCGCTCAACTTCGCTATTTCCGTATACATCACCGGCAGGATCCATAAGATCACCAGCGTGAAAACGGCGATGATCCCGCAAAAGACCAGCGCAATCGCCCACTTTCTCGTCAAACGCCGATTCTCCAGCCATTCGATCAGGGGATTCAGCGTATAGGCCAGCGCGAAGCCCACGACAAACGGGCCCAGAACGCTCCGAACCAGAATCAAGCCCGCCAGAAGCAAGCCCAGGCAAGCGCCGGTAAATAGCCAGCGCCAGCTTTTTCTGCGCATAACGACCATCTATTCCGCGGCAATCTGTAACGCTTCGTCTTCTGTGGACGTATCGCTATCGTCCCAGGCAGTCAAAGAACCGTCTTCCTCCAGATCATACACCACGACCTTATCAGCTTGCATGGAAAACTCAATACAGCAATCCCAGCAGTAATACTGTTCCATTCCGACTTTCCCGGTTGTACGTCCGCTGCAAACCGGACAATTCATGACCATTAACCTCCTTCACCGTTTTCCCAAGGACAAACCGAAGCGTCGACGATCAGCTGATCTTTGCCGTCCGCCATGACATGTTGCCGCAAGATCATGCCCCTGCCTTGCAGCAGATCCGCCAACAGACCGTCGGAAACCTCAAAGGCCACCACTTGCCGTCCTTCGTCGTCCAGATACACATCCTGAATCGTTCCCCTGGCGTCGCCGTCCTGACTATATACCCGATTGCCAATCTTTTGCGATATATGGGTTCCCAGGATAGCCAGCGGCTCTTCCTTTTTGACGGTCAGCGCGTCTTTACAGATCGCGTTGATCTCGGTTCTGGGAATCCCTTTCGCGGCTTGGAAGAGGTGATTTTCCAGGAGAACGCCCGTGACTTCATTGGTTTTTTCATCATAAACCACGTCTTGCACCCAACCAATCCGGAGACCCGATTGCATACCCAAGACCGGTAAGCCGATAATTTCTCTTGTTCTGCGCATACGATCCTCTCCCAACGCGTCTTCCCGTAGTATCTCCCGTCTGAGCGGTCTTTATTCAGAGAATCGCCGACCGGTCTGAAGGATCAGCGATAATTTTGCCGCCGCCCAGTACTCGGTCTTCCTGATAAAACACAACCGCTTGCCCCGGTGTCACCGCTCTCTGTGGTTCTTCAAAGACCACCTTCAGGCGTTCCGGAGAACTTGCCGCGCTTTGTCCGCATGGCGTCAGGGAGTCCGGCGAGATCACCGCCGCCGCTTCCGGCGCTTTATAGCGTATTTTAGCCTTCACCGCCAGCGGTTCGGTCAACGCCGGCAGGGCAAGCCAATGGATATCCTCCGCCCACAGCGTCCGGCTATATGTCTGCTCGGCTTCTCCCAAAACGACCTCATTGCGTCTGGCGTTCAGCCCGATCACAAACATGGGTTTGCCAAATGTAATCCCTAAGCCTTTGCGCTGACCCACAGTATAATATATGAGTCCCTGATGCCGTCCCAACACCGTTCCCCCGCTATCGACAAAATTACCCGAAATGATCGGCTCTGCGGTGTTTTTCCTGATAAATCCGGCATAGTCCTGATCCGGAACAAAGCAAATCTCCTGGCTGTCGGGCTTATTGGCTACCCCGGTCAAGCCTCTCTCCTTTGCCATCGCCCGCACCGTTTCCTTACGGTAATCTCCCAAAGGCAACCGTATATAAGGCATTTGTTCCTGCGTCAGCGTATAGAGGACGTAGGTCTGATCCTTGCGGTCGTCCAGCCCCTTACCTAACAGATAGCGACCGCTGTCCGGATCGCGCCAGATTTTAGCGTAGTGTCCGGTCGCGATATATTCGGCTCCCAATCCTCTGGCCCGACGCAATAGCTCGTCGAATTTCACATAACGGTTACAGGCCAGACAAGGGTTCGGCGTTTCCCCGCGCAGATAGGAATCAATAAAATAATCCACCACATATTTTTTAAAATACGAACGAAAATTCAACACGTAGTGCGGTATCCCCAGCTGATAGGCCACCCGGCGGGCGTCCTCGATCTCGGAAAGGGTACAGCACCCACCCCGGTCTTCCTCTCCGTCCGCCTTCCAAACCTGCATCGTGATCCCGATCACTTCATAGCCTTCCTCTTGAAGCAAAGCAGCGGTCATGGAACTATCCACACCGCCACTCATCCCGACAACCACTTTCTTTTTCAGCCGTTGGCTCATACTGCCTAACATCCCTTATCCAGTTTGATGATCTCGTTCCTGATAATTCTTGATCGCCGCGTGCAGAGCATCCGCCGCCAGATTGGAGCAATGCATTTTCAACGGCGGCAAGCCGTCCAAAGCCTCCGCTACGGCGTTATTGCTGATCTTCAGCGCTTCCTCAACCGTTTTTCCTTTGACCATTTCGGTTAACATGCTGCTGGTAGCCACCGCCGCGCCGCAACCGAAGGTTTTAAACTTCACGTCTTTAATCAGATCATTTTCGATATCCAGATAGATACGCATAATATCCCCGCATTTGGCGTTTCCCACTTCGCCGATTCCTTTAGCGTCCGGGATCTCGCCGACATTACGCGGGTTCGTAAAATGATCCAGCACCTTGTCCGAATACATTTTTCTTACCCCCTTTTCAAACTAAGTCCTGATTGTTTTGCTTTATCGTATAGCGGCGACATCGTGCGCAAGCGCTCTACGATCTTCGGCAAATTTTCCAGCACATACGCCACTTCGTCCTCCGTATTTTGCTTTCCCAGGGAAAATCGCAAGGAACCGTGGGCGATCTCATGGGAAAGCCCCATCGCCAGAAGCACATGGGAGGGATCCAGGGAGCCGGAGGTGCAGGCGGAACCGCTGGAAGCGGCAATCTCCACCATATCTAAACCCAGCAGCAACGACTCTCCTTCGACGAACTGAATGCTCACATTCACGTTATTCACCAAGCGCCGCTCGCCCAGCGGCCCATTAATCTTCACAAAGGGGATCCGTTCGGTAATGCCCAGCAGCAGCTGATCTCTCAGCTTTCGCAGCCGTTCGGCCTCTTCCTCCAGCCGCTGTCCGGCCAACTCGCAAGCCAACCCGAAGCCAACCGCTCCCGGCAGGTTCTCTGTTCCCGAACGACGTTTCTTTTCCTGCCCGCCGCCGTAGGCGCGTTCCTCCAGACGCACGCCCTTGCGGACAAACAGCGCGCCGACCCCTTTGGGTCCATAGATCTTGTGAGCGGACATCGTCAACAGATCCGCGTTTAATTCCTGAACATTAATGGGAATCTTTCCTAGTGACTGCACCGCGTCGGTATGAAACAGGATTCCCCGCTCTTTCGCTAAAGCGCCAATAGCCGCCACCGGCTGGATGGAACCGACTTCGTTATTGGCGTGCATTACACTGATGAGAATCGTATCCGGCCGGATCGCCTTCTCCACTTCCGCCAGCGAGACAATCCCTTCCTCATCGACCGGCAGCACCGTCAGTTCAAAGCCGTTTTTCGCTAAATACTCAAAGGTTTCCAAGACCGCGTGGTGCTCGATCGCCGAGGTGATCAGATGCCGACCTTTCTTTTTATAAGCCTCCGCCACCCCGATGATCGCCATGTTATCCGCTTCCGTGCCGCCGCTCGTAAAAGTAATTTCCTCCGGCCTGGCGCCAATCAGCCCTGCCACCTGTCCGCGCGCCTCTTCCAGCGCCATTTTCGCTTCTCTGCCAAAGCTGTGAATACTCGAAGGGTTTCCGTATTTTTCAGTGCAATAGGCGACCATGACCTTTACTACTTCCGGAGCCACCGGTGTGGTCGCGCTATGATCCATATATACCCGTTGCATTGACATCACCGCCTACCTAGATTGATTCGCTTACCGCTCGTCTTTGATCAGATCCGCCAAAGTGATCGCGTCCACCACTCCGGCAATGGAATCCCGTACCTTCTCCCAGACCGGTCGGGTCATACAAGTATGGAGCTGATTACACTCCGCCGGATCTCTTTCCGATACGCAATGCACCGGAGCAATCGGACCTTCCAGCACCCGAATGATATCCCCTATGCGTATCTCGTCCGGTTCTCTTCCTAAAGTATAACCACCCTGAACCCCGCGCACACTCTTCACCAAACCCGCCTTACGCAGGCTGGAGATCAACTGCTCCAGGTAAGGTTCCGAAATAGCCTGACGTTTCGCCACACTTTTCAGGGAAATCGGTCCCTCCCCTGTATGCTGAGCGAGGTCCATCATCGCTCTGACCCCATATTGCCCCTTGGTTGAGAGCTTCATACCCTCACCCCTTTTTTTACCTTATCTTCTTTTCCGGTCCTGCCGCGACATACGACAAGCAACTCTCCGCTACGTGAAATATCTTTATTTTATGTAAAAATACTTCCTCTTTCTATATCGTACTAATTTACTCGGGATTTGTCAAGCTCAGTTTTCCGTCAAATATTCATACCGAAGTATCGCAGAAAAACGAT
Source organism: Peptococcaceae bacterium (assembly GCA_031289815.1). Lineage (GTDB taxonomy): Bacteria > Bacillota > Desulfitobacteriia > Desulfitobacteriales > Desulfitobacteriaceae > JAITOS01. The sequence goes on from JAITOS010000030.1 coordinate 24,045, forward strand.
GTATGGGGTGTTGCGAATGCCTATCTCAAAATTCCAAGCACTTCCGCAGATTTTGTGATAATGACTTTTACAGCGCGTAAGCGTTTAGGCTGAAAGGTGCACACCCCAAAAACGTCGCAATAACTGTCTCGATTTTGTCGCGATAATTTAAAAAATGCGGTATACTGAACCTACAATAATTAAAGAGAGCAGGACGTCTACGCTATGGATTTATTTGATTACGCCGCTCATTCTCAGCAGCCGCTGGCCGAACGAATGCGTCCCCGAACGCTGGATGAGCTGTGCGGACAGGACGCTATCCTCGGCCCAGGCCGTTTATTGCGCACCCTGATTGAGACCGATCAGGTTCCCTCCATGATCCTTCAAGGTCCCCCAGCTACCGGAAAAACCAGCTTAGCGCTCGTCATCCAGGCGCTGACCCACGCGGAATTCATCCGCTTAAACGCCGTCTCTTTGACCGTCGCCGAACTCCGCTCCGCGATTGAGCTGGCAAAAGACCACATGAAATTCTACGGCAAAAAAACCATCGTCTTTATCGACGAGATCCATACCATGAAGTCCAATGTCCAAATGTCTCTGCTGCCGGTGGTGGAAGACGGCTCGCTGATCCTGATCGGCGCGACGACCGAGAGTATCGCTCACGAGATCGTTCCCCCTCTGGCTTCGCGCTGTAAAACCTACACCCTGACACCTTTAGCGAAAACGGATATCATCGCCCTGACGGCAAAAGCCCTGAGTGATCCCGACCGGGGATATGGCGCCAGAGAACTGTCCATCCGGCCAGACGCCCTGGAATATCTGGCGGATAGCTGCAACGGCGATATCCGCAGCGCCCTGAATTCTCTGGAAGCCGCTGTGCTGAGTACGGAATTAAGAGGACAGATCACCCTGGAAAAGATCAAAGACGCTTGTCAGTTCCGATTGAACAGTATTTCCACGACGGACTATTATGATCTCATCTCCGCTTTTATCAAATCCCTGCGCGGCAGCCGGACGGACGCGGCCCTCTATTGGCTGGCCCGGATGCTGCATTCTGGCGTTGATCCCCTTTTTATCGCCCGGAGAATGGTCATCCACGCCGCCGAAGACGTCGGTTTGGCCAACCCCGCCGCTTTGCAAATCGCCGTCGCCGCCAAGCAGGCCATTGAATTTATCGGGATGCCGGAAGCCCGCATTCCCTTGGCGGAAGCCGTGATCTATCTCTGCGAAAGCCCAAAATCCAATTCCGCCTATAAAGCGATCAGCCGCGCCCTGGAACTGGTAAAAGAAACGAATGCCTACGGCGTTCCGGCTGACCTGAAAAACAGCTCCGGTTTATATGTCAATCCCCTCGATCATCCCGGCGCTACACTTCATTATCTGCCGGAGGAACTAGCGGATATCAGCCTGTACACCCCTCAGAATTCCGGCTTTGAACAACAACTGTATAACAAACGGCACAAGAAATAACGCGGAAATCAACGCGTCCCGGATGGCGCTGAACGAAAGCCGCGAAGTGCTAAAAATCAGGGGGTATCCTTCATACCGGCTCCAGACCGCTCTCTTTCTTATACACATTGGCAAAGACGCTTAACTGGGCGATCGTTCCCAAGACAATCACCTGATCGCCCAGCGCGATAATCTCCGCACTGGGCGGGTTCGTGATCATGCGTCCGTCGGACTTTCTGATCGTCACGACGTTGCAGCCGGTTTCCTCGCGTATCAAAGATTCTTCCAGGGTTTTATCGAGCCAGGGAAAACTCTCATCAATCGTAAATTCTTTAATTCTCAGAGTGTTCATGCGATCCTGATGGGGATCCCGGTCATTAATCAAGCGCCGGTAGTCTTTTTCCACCGTGGTTGCGATATAGCTTTCGATTTTATCATAGGAGAGATTGAGGGTATACATCATATGCCAGATGAGCTGTAAGCCCCCTTCGGTTTCCGGCTGAACGATTTCCGTCACTCCTTCTTCTTTAAGGATATCCCTTTCCCAGCGGTTATGCGCCCTGGATAAGATGATCAGATTCGGGTTAGCCTTCAACAGACTGCGGGTAGAGCGTTGATTGCCAAAGATATCGGGCAGCGCCAAAACCGCCAGAATCGCCGTTTCCGGGTGGGCGTGTTCCAAAACAATCTCATTGGAAGCGTCGCCGTAGATCAGGGGAATCCCCTTCCGGTTCAGTTCTTTGATCACCATATAATCGTATTCGATGACCACAAAGGGAATCTCCAGGGTTTTCAGGGCCTCGCCGATATGACGGCCTACCCGTCCGTAGCCGCACAGGATGACATGATCGTGAAAGGAATGCTCCTCGGTTCCGTAACTGACTTCCGTTTCTTTCGGGAATAATTTTTTGAACCACGACGAGCGTGTCAGGGCGGCGTACAGGCGGGGTGAGACATTGATAAACAACGGCGTCAGCAATATGGAAACGATCGCCGTCGCCAGAATAATATCATTGAGGCTGGCCGGAATGAGATTGGCCCCCATGCCGATCTGGGCCAGGACGATGGAGAATTCCCCAGTCTGCAATAAGCCCATGCCGGAATAAAAGGCTATGCGGCTGTGGAATTTGAAGGCGCGCACGACGCCAAAGACAATGAGGAATTTCCCCAGGATAATGACAGCCAGAATGATCAGCGACGCCGCCCAATTGGAAGTGAAGCTGGAGATGTTGACCATCGTACCCACCGACACAAAGAACAACACCACAAAAGCGTCCCGGAAAGATATGATTTTCCCCATAATCTCCTGAGCGTACTCCGATTCGCTGATGACCAAGCCGGCCAGGAACGCGCCTAAAGAGACCGAAAGACCCACGGCGTGTGATATGGCGGCGACCCCAATCCCCAAACTTAACGCTAACAGCAGAAAAGTTTCATTACTGCTGCTTTTCGCCGCCCGATCCAGCAGCGTAGGCGCAATCTTACTGGCCAAATACATCATGAGGAAGACAAAAACGACCGTTTTAAGGATGGAAATAAAGATGAGGGATGCGTTGCCGTCCGCCATGTTGTGCACCGCCGGCAGGATGGACACCATCGCCACCACCGCTAGGTCCTGGACAATGAGGATGCCGATCATAATCTGGCTGTGAATCGAATCGGTTTCACCGCGGTCGTTCAGGGTTCTGAGTACGATCATGGTACTGCTGGCCGCCAGGGCGCAACCCAAAAAGGCGGATTCATACAGGCTGAACTTTAGCAGATAGCCCGCAACTCCCCCCAGCAGGATGGTAAGCAGGATCTGAATGAGCCCGCCAAACACGGCGACATTGCGCACCTTATTCAAACGGGAAAGAGAAAACTCGATCCCCAGCGTAAACATCAGCAAAATGACGCCCAGCTCGGACATATCCTTCACTAATTCCATATTATTGATCAGTCCCAACGCGTTCGGCCCGATCAGTATCCCGCCCACGATATAGCCGATGATCGGTGACTGTTTTAAACGATCCGCTATAAATCCGCCTATCAGGGCGGCGACAAAGACTATGACGATGTCAAATACCAGAGAAGTTTCCATCCTGTCCCTCCCTTGAGATATTTTCTGAATATAACCATTCTATCTGAAAAACAAGCGAACCGCAACCGGGCCCGCAAAAACAAGCTATAAAAGCCGCTAAAAAGGCGCTGTTTCGCTGAAATCTCCAAAACGAAAACCGTCGAACTTGCCCGTCGGCGCCGCGGCAATTTCAGTAAACCTCATCCGTCTTGCGACCGCTGCTATAAAGACAAATAGGCACACCTACGCACGCCTATTTTTAATGATCTCTACTTTTATAATTTTTGTCCTTCCGCCGTGGGATACGAGCTTCAACAATAAGCGCTCAGCAATTTTTCCAGCTCTTCTTTCGGCCGGAAGCCGATCACCTTATCGACAATCTTACCTTCTTTGAAAACCGCCAGGGTCGGAATCGTCATCACTTCATACTGAGCGGCAATCGCATTGTTCTCGTCTACGTTCAGCTTGCCCACGACCATTTTGCCGACGTATTCTTCCGCGATCTCCTCCACAATAGGACCCACCATCCGGCACGGACCGCACCACGCCGCCCAAAAATCGACCAGCACCGGTTTTTCAGAGTCTATCACCGCCTGCTGCCATTCGTCCGTCGTAAAGGTTTTCAGATTTTCTCCCGCCATAACCAAACCCTCCTATTCCTACAGGGTACTTGTCCTCTTTTATTATAATCAGGCGCTTCCTTCCTGTCAACCATGTCCCCGGAATTACGATTTTTTAACCGGCGGCAGCTCAATCTTCAGGGAAAGCTCTTTCAACTGCTCTACGACCACGGGAGAGGGTGCGCGCGTCAGGAGACAGGAAGCGCTTTGCGTCTTGGGAAAGGCGATGACGTCGCGGATGTTGTCTCGTCCCGTCAAAAGCATGACCAGCCGATCCAAGCCCAGGGCAATCCCCCCGTGCGGCGGCGTCCCGTAGTCAAAGGCTTCCAGGATATAGCCAAACCGTTCTTCCACCTCGGTCGGCGACAGGCCGATCATATGAAACATCTGCTCCTGAATTTCACGGCGATGAATCCGGATACTGCCGCCGCCCAATTCGTAGCCGTTGAGGATGATATCATAGGCTTTCGCCCGCACCGCTAAGGGATCGCTCTTTAATAGCTCCACATCCTCGTCCATCGGCGCGGTGAACATATGATGGATCGCCGTATAGCGCCGTTCCTCTTCGTCATATTCCAGCAAGGGGAATTCCGTCAGCCACAGGAAGTTCAGCTGCCCTTCCGGGATCAGGTTCAAGCGTCTGGCCAGCTCCAGCCGCACATTTCCCAGGGTATTCGCCACCACGTCTTCCTTATCCGCTACAAAAAACAGGATATCCCCGGTTTCAGCGCCCATGCGCGCTAACAGGGCCTGCTGTTTCTCCTCGGTCATGAATTTCACGATAGGCGATCGCAAGCCGTCCTCCGCCACCACGATCCAGGCCAATCCCTTCGCCTTAAAACCCAGCGCGTATTTGCCCAGATCGTCGATTTCGCTTCGGGGCATTCCCTGCGCTCCTTTGGCGTTGATACCCTTGACTTGCCCTCCCTTGGCGACAGCGTCGGCAAATACTTTAAATCCCGCGTCGGCTACCACGTCGCTCACGTCGATTAATTCCAGCCCAAAGCGGGTGTCCGGTTTATCCGAGCCATAGCGTTCCCTCGCCTCCCGGTAGGTTAAGCGCGGAAAGGGGGTCGTCAAGGGTTTCCCGCCCAGTTCGGCAAAGATCGCCGCCAGGAGGGCTTCCACCAGCGGCAGGATATCCTCCATTTCCATAAAGGACATTTCTATATCCAGCTGGGTAAATTCCGGCTGCCGGTCGGCGCGTAAATCCTCGTCGCGAAAACAGCGCGCGATCTGAAAATATTTTTCCATACCGGCCACCATCAATAATTGTTTGAAGATCTGCGGCGACTGGGGCAAAGCATAGAATTCCCCCGGATGAACCCGGCTGGGAACGAGATAATCACGCGCTCCTTCGGGAGAGGACAAGCCCAGCATCGGCGTTTCAATCTCCAAAAATCCCTGAGCGTCGAGAAAATTACGGATTAACTGAGTCACGCGGTGCCGTTTCTGAAAAACCTTCGCCATTTCCGGTCGGCGCAAATCCAGATAGCGGTGCTTCAGGCGCAAGGTTTCATCCACGTCCAATTGATCCTGGATATAAAACGGCGGCGTTTTCGCGCCATTCAGAATGTGCAGGGCCGTCGCCACAATCTCGATCTGACCGGTAGAGAGATTGGGATTTTCCTGGCCGGCCGGTCTTTGCCTGACGGCCCCTGTCACCGCTACGACAAACTCATTGCGCAGCTTTTCCGCCGCCGCAAAGCCGTCCGCCGACATATCCGGATGGAACACGACCTGCACCATTCCCGACCGGTCCCTCAGATCGACAAAGATCACCCCGCCATGATCGCGGCGGCGCTGCACCCAGCCCAGCAATTGTACGGTTTGCCCCTTAGCGCTTACTCCCAAATTTCCTGATTCTGTCCGTTCGCTCAACAAGGTCATTTATCTCACATCCTTTTGATATTTACCGTATTGCTCTTCCATGAGACGCACAATTTCGTCCTGGGAAACCTCGCTTTGTTCGCCCAGAATCAGATCGCGAACCACCATCACTCCCCGGTCCAGTTCCTCGTCCCCCAAGATCAGCGCTACCCGGATTTGGTTGCGGTCCGCCGCTTTCAACTGGGATTTGAGACTTCGCCCCAGCAGATCCATACTGACCGGGATACCCGCCTGTCTCAGTCTGCTGACCGTTTGGAAACCCAGGCCCGTCGCCCGCTCTCCCAAGGTAACGACCACCGCAAATGGCCGGTCAGCGCGCGGTGATAATTTTTCTTGAACCCTCAAGGCAGCCAGCACGCGTTCTAAGCCCATCGCAAAGCCGATGGCCGGCGTTGGCGGGCCGCCGATCTCTTCCACTAGCCCGTCATAGCGTCCGCCGCCGCAGATAGCGCTTTGAGCGCCAATCTCTTCTACCATAATTTCAAACGCCGTTTTCCGGTAATAGTCCAGCCCCCGAACCAAGCGGGGATTGATGCTGTAGGGGATCCCCGCCGCCGCCAATAATTCCTGTAAACGCTCCGCGTGGGAGCGGCAATCCTCACATAAATATTCCGTGATCGCCGGGGCATCCGCCGTCGCCTCCCGGCAGGACGGCTGTTTGCAATCCAATATCCGCAGGGGATTCCGTTCAAATCTTTCCTGGCAATCTTTACATAACGCGCCGAGGCGCGGGGCTAAAAATTCCTGCAACTTTTGTTTATGCAACGCCCGACAGTGCGGACATCCTACCGAGTTCAGATGTACTTCCAAGCCGGTCAGTCCTAAACGGCGATAGATTTCCCAGGCCAAATGGATCACTTCCGCGTCCACGACCGGCTTGTCCGCCCCCAGTACTTCCACCCCAAACTGATGAAATTGGCGGAAACGTCCGGCTTGAGGTTTTTCATGCCGGAACATCGCTCCCATATAGTACAGCTTCACCGGCTGCTGCACCTGTCCGTACAGCTTATCCTCCACATAGGCTCGACAGACCGACGCGGTTCCTTCCGGACGCAAGGTCAGGGAATTTCCGCCTTTATCCGTAAAGGTATACATTTCTTTATTGACAATGTCCGTCGTTTCTCCCACCCCGCGCACAAATAATTCGGTCAGCTCGAAGATCGGCGTGCGAATTTCTTCATAGCCGAATTCCCGGCAGGTTTTGCGGATGATAGCCTCCGCGTCTTGCCAGTACTCCGCCGTTTCCGGCAAAATATCCTGCGTTCCCTTCAACCTCTGTATCGGCATCGGTCTTTCCTCCTATAATAAATAAAGCTCCAATCCCTGCTTCTGCAAGGGACGGAAACTCCCGTGGTGCCACCCTCATTGACGGACTATCGCCCGCCCACTTTCATCCGTCTTTAACGCAACGACGCGGGTACGCAAGCCTCCCTCCAGAGTGTTCCTCCGAACTTCTCAGCGGGCTGATCTCAGTCTCGTCAGCCCTCCCTGTCGCTTAGAATGTGGTTTCGGCATTTTTCTGAAAGTTGTGCCAAGGTTTGTATACTTTATTATTTATTCTGTATTATATATGCAATAAACAACAGATTATTTTAGAATCATACCAAGACCGCTATCTTTTGTCAATCTTTCGCCGCTTCGTTTTCATTGAGAAAAATCTCAGCGGCCAGGAGCTCCGTGATATTTGTAAGGGCTTGTGGGAAATTGAAGCATCCTTGATTAAGTTGTAAAACTCATGGAGACTTACTTTGGCTGAGGGCCGCGAAGGGCGGACGGGCGCCCTTTCGGTTGCTGGGGAGGAGGGTGGATTCGCCTTCGTTTGCTGGGAGACCGCGAAGGGCGGACGGTTCCGCTTTTCGTCCCGCTGCGCCCTCCTGGCGCAAAGGGACGCGCTCGGCGTCCATGCCTCGCTTGGCGCGGAACCGTCCGCCCTTCGCTTGGGTTGCGGGTCTGGGGCGGGGGGCGTTTTGGATGTCTGT
>JAITOS010000057.1 GCA_031289815.1 Peptococcaceae bacterium
GACGGCGGTCAGCGGAACCATCAAGCATGAAGTGAAGGTAGCGGCGACCTATGCGAATCTGGAGACGCTCATACACGCGGCCTATGCCGGTACGGTTCAGCTGGCCGAACCGGACGGGCGGAGACTGCGCCGCTATGAAACCGCCCTGAGTATTCAGGCCAACGGTATGTATCAGGTCCAGGACGAGACGACTGCCGCCGCCCGGGAGATGGAGACGCCGGTGAGCGGTCTGATCTATCACACCCTGGATGGCCTGGAAACGGTGATGACGCCGGATAATTTGCTGAATATGGAGTTGAGCAGGCTTTTGCAGCTAGAGGCGGCCCCCGTGACGCCGGCAGAAGTGCAAATAGGGGAACCGGCCTGCAAGATCGTTGATAATCTGAGTCCGACGTCAGCGTTTATTGCGTTGCCGGATGTAGAAAATATTGAAATAGACGAGAGCCTGCGGTTCATCATTGACGGGCAAACCCAAACCGCGAAGGTTAAACGCAAAAGCGATCAGCCGCAAGGGGTCGTGGTTCAATTCACGCAATTCATATCCAGCTCGGTGAAGCAAAGAACAGCGGAGATCCTGTGGATCGAGCGGTCGCCGCTCAGCGGCACGCTAGTCCCGCTGAAGGCGATTACGGTACGGGGAGAGGAGCAAGGGGTCTATGCCGTGTTAGGAAACATTATTCATTTCCGGCCGGTAAAAATCATTGATGACGACGGCGAACAGGCGTGTATCGAGAATATTTCGGTCGGAATTTCGGTGGTAGAGAACCCGCGTGACGGCCTAGAGGGCAAATTTGTCCCAAAATGATGGAACAAGGCGATTATTTTTATGATTTGCCGGAAGGAAACTGGACGTCAGCGTAGAACATCATATTGGATAGCAGGTGCAGCAGACGATGAGGATGAGGGAAAATTTGGAGAAAGTTCGCCGCAAGATTTCGGCGGCGGCTCTTCAAGCCGGGAGAGATCCGGCGGCAATCAGGATGCTGATGGTTTCCAAGACGCAGCCGTTGGTCAGGATAGAGGAAGCCTATCAGGAGGGCCAGAGGCTGTTTGCCGAAAACCGGATTCAGGAATGGCGCGCGAAAGCTCCGCAGCTGCCCGAAGATTGTGAATGGCATTTTATTGGCAGAATACAGCTGAATAAGGTAAAATATCTGGACAGGAGCATGGCGCTGATTCACTCTCTGGATCGCTTCGAGTTATTGCGGGAGTTGGAAAGACAGGGACGACAGCAGGACTATACCTGGACGGCGCTGATTCAGGTCAACATAGCGGACGACTCGGCCAAAGCCGGTCTGGCAACTCAGGAAGTGAAAGATTTTCTGGAGATTTTGCCGGACTATCCCCATGTGCGGGTCACGGGGCTGATGACGATCGGAAGATGGGGGGCCTCGGAAAAGGACGCCAGACAGGTTTTTCGTGAATTGAGGCTTCGGCGGGAAGCATGGCAAAAGCAAGCGCCGCCGGGGATATTTTTGCGGGAACTGTCAATGGGAATGAGCGCTGATTATGAAATCGCGGTGAAAGAGGGGGCTTCGATAGTGAGAATTGGCCGGGAAATATTTGAAGGACTGGATTAACTTCTGAAAAATACCGATAATAAATAAGTGGCACAGGTTTAAACGGCCTGATGTTTAGCTGGTTAGCAGAGAGAGGAGAATTCACGTGGCAAAGTTGTTTGATAAAATCATTGGCATGACGGGTTTATGGGAAACAGACGAAGAGGAAGAAGAGATCTTTGAGGAGGAAGAGGAGGAGGAAGCGCTGGATCTGGAGCGGGAAGAAAAAAATGGACGGCGCAACGCGCAAGTGCTCAGTATCCATACGCAAAAACAGGTGAAGGTCATCGTCGTGGAACCGACCTCTTTTGAGGAAGCGCAAGGGATTGCCGATCAGGTGCGTAACCGCAGGGCGCTGATCGTAAATCTGGAAAATGTCGATCGCAATCTGGCGAAACGCATTGTTGATTTTGTCAGCGGCGCGACCTACGCGTTAGGCGGCAATATGCAAAAGGTGGGTTCCGGCATATTCCTGTTTGTCCCCACGAATGTGGAACTCTATGGCGACGTCAAAGAAGATCAGAGAGACAAGGGTTTTTTCTGGCAAAATAAGTAAGGGGGTATTCCTATTTATGGGGTAGTAGTACCGCTCATTGATATACTGTTGACCGTATTGAGCTGGGCGATCATTCTCCGAGTGTTATTGTCGTTTATCCCGGTAACGCCCAGAAATCAATGGGTTCGCCAATTGATTCGCTGGCTGTATGAAATTACGGATCCCTTACTGAAACCGTTCCAAAAATTTACTTTGAGAATGGGCGGCGGTATGGGCATTGATTTTTCGCCGTTTATCGTATTGATTCTTATCGGTGTTCTGCGTTCGCTTCTGAGGCAATGGCTTGTTTCGAGGTGGTTTTGAGGGAGTTCTTTTTTTGTGTGCTGAAGATATAACGCTGGAGGAACGCGGATATGGCCATGACGCCGATCGATATCAGTAAAACAAAATTTCACAGGGAAATTCGCGGCTATTACCGGGTAGAAGTCGATAAATTCATGGACGTGGTGGGCAAAGAATTTGCGGCGCTTTATACGGAAAATATTGATTTGAAGGAAACGGTAGAGCGTTTGGAAAAACGGGTCAATCATTATCAAATGGAGAATAAGTTGCAGCAGCAGACGATCATTCTGGATCAGCAGATGTCAGCGACGGTGAAAAAAAAGGCCAAAGAAGAGGCGGACCTGATCATTCAGGCGGCCAAGCAGGAGAGAGATCGTCAGCTTTCTGACGCGGAGATGAAGAAGCAAGAGATTCAGGCGGACATTGAAAAGATGAGCCGCAAGCAAGAAACGATGCGAGCCCATTTGGAAACGTTTTTAACGATGCAATTGGAGACGCTGGGCGGTTCCGGCAAAGATCATGGAGATAAAACAGAACCGGCGTGGCATCTGATCAAGGAATAGATTTGTTCGTCGTTGATGATAAAGAAGAATTTGATTTCAGCTACAGTTGGGCGAGTGGAAGACCTGGTCGCTGTTGTCGCTGGATTTTAGTTGTGATATAATCACGGAGTGATAGAGACCGCTGATACGATGGCAGGGAATATAATCGTTGTTATTTATCGCGTCGGCGCCGGAAGGCTGTCATGAGCTGAGCCCGCCCCTTTCTGGAGGGACGGTTTTATTTTTAAGGAGGTCTGAGGAATGGATTACAGAGACACGTTGAATTTACCGGAAACGGACTTCCCGATGCGGGGAAATCTGCCGCAGCGTGAACCGGAGATATTGCAGCGATGGGAAAAAGAAGGGATCTATGAGAAAGTTTTAGCGGCGAGAAAAGGGAAGCCGAAGTTTATTCTGCATGACGGGCCGCCTTACGCCAACGGCGATATTCATCTGGGACACGCCTTAAATAAAGTACTCAAGGATATCATCGTGAAGTACAAGACCATGACGGGATACGACGCGCCCTATGTACCCGGCTGGGATACGCACGGGCTGCCGATCGAACTACAGGTGATCAAAAAATTGGGCTTGAATCGCCACGCGGTGTCGGTTCTGGAGTTTCGGGCGCGCTGCCGCGAATACGCGGAAAAATATGTGAAAACACAGGCGGAGCAGTTTAAACGCTTGGGAATCCGGGGGGATTGGGAACACGCCTACGTCACCCTGGATTATGAATATGAGGCGGCTCAAATCGGCGTCTTTGGCGAGATGGCCAAGAAGGGGTATATTTATAAGGGACTGAAACCGGTCTATTGGTGTCCTTCTTGTGAAACGGCGCTGGCTGAAGCGGAAATCGAGTACGCGGATAGCGCCTCTCCCGCCATTTTCGTGAAATTCGCCGTCAAGGACGGGAAAAATATACTGCCCACGGCAAACGCCTTTGTCGTCATCTGGACGACGACGCCCTGGACGCTTCCGGCCAATGTGGCGATCTCTCTGAATCCGGAATTCACCTACGTATTGGTCAAGGCGGAGGGACAGCAATGGCTGGTGGCCGAAGGAATGCTGGAATCGCTGCGCGCGGCGTGGCAATTGGAATTGCCGGTGGAGCAGAAGTTTCAGGGAAAAGAACTGGAAGGGGTGATCTGCGCTCATCCTTTGCTGGAGCGGGATTCGGTGCTGATTTTGGGAGAGCACGTCACGCTGGAACAGGGGACGGGTTGCGTTCATACGGCGCCGGGGCATGGGGAAGACGACTTTATCGTGGGCAAAAAATACGGTCTGGCGGTGATTTGCCCGGTCGATCATCAAGGCAAGTTTACCGCGGAGGGCGGGCCCTATGTTGGCTTGAAGACGGAAAAGGCGAATCCGGTGATCTTGGAAGATTTGCGCGGCCGGGGAGCGCTCATTCATCAGGAGCAGGTGCAGCATAGCTATCCGCACTGTTGGCGCTGTAAAAAGCCGATTATCTTTCGAGCGACGGAACAATGGTTTGCTTCGATCGACGGCTTCCGGCAGAAGGCTTTGGCGGAGATCGATCAGATCCAATGGCTTCCGGCCTGGGGCCGGGATCGTATCTATAACATGGTGGCGGACCGCGGCGACTGGTGCATATCCAGGCAAAGAACCTGGGGGGTGCCGATTCCGATCTTCTATTGTGAAGACTGCGGCCAGGAAATGATTACGGACGCGACGATCCATAAAATTCAGGAACTCTTTGCTAAAGAGGGCTCGGACGCCTGGTTCGCGCATTCCGCCGAAGAACTCCTGCCCGCGGGCAGCGTCTGCCAGTGCGGCGGAACGAAGTTTTATAAAGAGTCCGATATCATGGACGTTTGGTTCGATTCCGGTACGAGTTATGCCGGCGTCTTGCAGAAAAGAGAAGAATTGGCTTGTCCGGCGGATCTCTATCTGGAAGGCTCGGATCAACACCGGGGCTGGTTCAATTCATCGCTGTCCACTTCGGTGGCCGCCTTTGGCTGCGCGCCGTATAAAACAGCCCTGACCCACGGCTTTTTGGTGGACGAACAGGGACGGAAGATGTCGAAATCGGGCGGCAACGGCGTGGATCCGCTGCAAGTGATTAAGGAAATGGGCGCGGATATCCTGAGACTTTGGGTCGCCTCGTCTGATTATAAGAACGACGTCGCTGTTTCTCCCCGGATCATGAAGCAGACGACCGAAGCCTATCGCAAGATTCGGAATACCCTGCGATTTTTGCTGGGGAATCTGAAGGGCTTTGAACCGGAACGCGACCGCGTGCCGTATGCCGACCTGCCGGAAATCGACCGCTGGGCGCTCCTGAAGCTGTCCAAGGTCATCGAGCGCGTCCGGCAAGCCTATGAGCAGTATGAATTTCATGTGGTATACCATACGCTGCATAACTATTGCACGGTGGATTTAAGCGCGGTCTATCTGGATATCGCGAAGGACCGTCTGTATGTGGAAGGTCCGGCCTCGGACGAGCGTCGGGCGGCACAGACCGTGCTGTATGAAGTTTTAAACGCGGTGACGCGCTTGATGGCGCCGATCCTTACCTTTACCGCTGACGAGGTCTGGCCCTATATTCCCGGCCCTAAAGAAGAATGGGTGCAGCTCGCCGCTCTGCCGGACGCCAATCCGGAGTGGATCCGGGAGGAAATCGCCGAGCGCTGGGATAAAATCCTCGATTTACGGGGAGACGTCACCAAGGCGCTGGAGAAAGCCCGTCAGGAAAAACGCGTCAATCATCCCCTGACAGCGCGGGTAGAGCTCTATCCGATGGCGGCGCAATACGCGTTCTTACAGCAAATTCCGCAGCTCGCCGAAATCTTTATTGTCTCAGCCGTGGGTCTTCACGAGCCGGAGGAAGCCCGCCCGGAAGGAACCGAGGAAGCGGAGGCCCATGCGGGTTTGGGGATCGCCGTCGTTCCGGCGGAGGGAAGCAAGTGTGAACGCTGCTGGACGTACCGTCCGGAAGTCGGAGAGGACCAGGAACATCCCACCCTTTGTCCGCGGTGCGTGCAAGTCGTGAACCGTCATCTTTAGAGAAAGAGGTGGAGGAAGAGAATCCCAGCCCCTTAAAGGATAATTTTAAATATTCTAAAATCTACTTATTCGCAGGAAGCGGTTAAAATGCTAGTGTATTATTTGGTTTTTTGTTGTATATTTAAAGCGGAAAGAATAAACGATCAATTTTAGGAGGAAGAGTGACACATGAGTAAACTTCAAGTTCCCGTTGGTATTTCCAATCGCCATATTCATCTGACGGATGAACATGTAGCGGCTTTGTTTGGCGCCGGTCATCAGCTGACCAAAACGAAGGAGCTGAGCCAGCCGGGTCAATTCGCCTGTGAGGAAACGCTGACCTTAGTCGGGCCGAAAGGAAAAATGGAGGGGGTGCGGGTTCTGGGCCCGTCGCGCAAGGCGTCTCAGATCGAATTAGCCGCTACCGACACCTTTAAGCTGGGAGTCAAGCCGCCTGTGCGCGATTCGGGAGATCACGCCGGGACGCCCGGGGTGGAATTAGTCGGCCCCAAAGGCAGCGTAAAGCTCGACGCCGGGGTGATCATCGCCGCCCGTCACATTCACATGGCCCCGGAAGACGCTCAGAAATATCAACTGAAAGACGGAGACCGGGTCAAGGTTTTAGTCGGCGGCCCGCGCGGCGGCGTCTTGAGCGAGGTCTTGATCAGAGTCAGCCCCAGTTATCTTCTGGATATGCACGTGGATACGGATGAAGGAAACGCGTTTACCCTGGCGAACGGACAGATATTGGATGTTATTCTGGACTGACGAAAGGGCGCAAGCCACAGAGAAGGAATCGTTGTAATTCGGAAATCCCGTGCGAGCTAAAAAGTACGGGATTTTTTTATTCATATTTGCGTATTCTATTCCAGAACGTATGGGAAGAATCATGATTTGAGGTGACAGGATGGCGGAACGGGCGGAACCTGAGCAAAAAACACCGGAGACGCAAGAGGGGGAAGCGCAAAACAATCTGGAGGAGATGATCTCATCAGGCGAATGGCAGACGTTTCGGCGGCAGGTCGAGGAATTAGCCAATCTATTGGAAAAAATGCGTCTGGCGGATTATATCGCCTATCTCAATCGTC
This sequence comes from Peptococcaceae bacterium, assembly GCA_031289815.1. GTDB lineage: Bacteria > Bacillota > Desulfitobacteriia > Desulfitobacteriales > Desulfitobacteriaceae > JAITOS01. The sequence continues at coordinate 7,037 of JAITOS010000057.1, forward strand.
CCAAACGGATGTTATGGATGAATTTTATCGTATCATTAGTCAGAGGGTTGGGCGTGGCCCTCGGCGCCAGTATTCTGGCGGCGCTGGCTTTGTATCTGCTTAAACAGCTGGTCATTTTGAAGTTACCGCTGATTGGCGGGTTGATTGCCGAATTGGTCAGGATCGTGAATTTGAATTAGAGCGGGGAGGAAGTCGTTTGCTTTTATGGATCATCACCGCCGGGGTTTGGCTGATTGACCGCGCGCTTAAAGCGTGGATCGTGAGCCATCTTGTTTTGGGCAAAAGCGTTTTCGTTTTACCCGGCGTGTTTCATCTGACGTATATTTTGAACGCGGGAGCGGCGTTTGGTATGATGGCCGGACATCCTGGGTTATTGATCCTGCTGGCCTGTCTGGTCCTGGGCGGAATTTTTTATATTCAAAGGCAGTGGGTTCCGAGAGAACCGCTGCCGCGTATCGCTTTGGGGATGATCAGCGGCGGCGCGCTGGGGAACCTGTATGATCGTATAACGATAGGGAAAGTGGTGGATTACCTGGATTTTCAGATTTGGCCTTTTATCTTTAATTTTGCGGACAGTATGATCGTGGTGGGGATTGCGGTGATCATCCTCTGCGGCTATGTAAAGGAGCGTCATGGAAGAGAAGAATACCCGGAAAATTGAAACGGAAGCGATCGAGATATCCCTGGTGGCGGGCGTCCGGCTGGATGTGGGGATTGCCGGGGCTTTAGCGAAGAGCCGTTCCTTTGCGCAAAATCTGGTGGAAACGGGGAGCGTCAAGGTGAACGGGGCCGTCAAAAAATCGAACTATAAAGTCCGCGCAGACGACCGGATTGAAATCTGTTTGCCGGAGAGTCAGGCGCTCCAGGCGGAAGCGGAGGATATCCCTTTAGAGATCGTGTATGAAGACGAAGACTTGCTGGTCGTGAATAAACCACAGGGGATGGTCGTACATCCGGCGCCGGGAGCCTGGGGGGGGACGCTGGTCAACGCCCTGCTCTTTCGGGTGCGGGATCTTTCCGGGATTAACGGCGTACTGCGGCCGGGGATCGTTCACCGGATCGATAAAGATACCTCGGGGCTTTTGGTGGTGGCTAAAAATGACGCGGCGCACCAAGGGCTGGCGGCGCAATTAAAGGAACATAAAGTAGAGCGCCGTTACCGGGCGATCGTGCATGGGGTGATGGCGGAGGCTTCCGGAACCGTGGACGCGCCTATCGGCAGAGACGTGCAGGATCGAAAACGGATGGCGGTAACGTGGCAGCAGGCGAAACCGGCCGTTACCCATTATCAGGTGCTGGAGCGCTATGCGGAATTTACCTATATCGAGGCCTGGTTAGAGACGGGGCGGACGCACCAGATTCGCGTTCATATGGCCTATCTTCAACATCCGGTGCTGGGAGATCCGCGCTATAGCCGGAAGCAAAGCCCCTACCCCTTGAACGGGCAGCTGCTGCACGCCGCGGCGTTGAGCTTTACGCATCCGCAAAGCGGCGAGATCGTGACCTTTCAAGCGCCTTTGCCGGCGCTCTTTCAGGAAATATTAACGCGTTTACGGCAGGGAGAACGGTGACAGGCGCGGCTATGCCCCCTTTTCATAGGCGGCGGGCGGTGTATGGCCGCCGTCTGCTTCCGGGGAAATAGATCCGTGCGGCAGCTGGGCCGCCCTTTTTTTGTGGGAAGGGGACGCGCTGAAAAAATAAACGGAAAAAGAACATAAAGATATTGAAAGATGCGGAATACATAGGTAAAATAGAACTAGAAAAAAGAAAATGATTCTTTAAATGTAATATTTTGGTGAAAAATGTCGAAAAGAGGGATGTACATGGATCAAACGATTACGGCAAAAATTGAGGAAATTCTCACGAGAGCTAAACTGAGTCCGGAGATGCTGAATATCATTCATGATTCGTTTCAGGTGGATCTTCGCAAGGAGGAGCCGTATCGCTGGGCGCATTTAACCCTCATGAGCTGTGAGTGCGCCAACGGCGCGGCGGCGGACGCCTTGCCGGGAGCGGTGGCGATGGAGTTTTTCGCTTTGGCGGCGGATATCTATGACGATGTGCAGGATCAGGATAATGACGAACTTCCGTGGCGAAAAATTGCCAACGCCAACGCCGTGAATCTGGCGACCTGTCTGCTGACCTTGAGTTACGAAGCGCTGACGGATATCGCCGATCCCAAGCTCTTTCGCGCCGTGAGCATGGCGCTGAACCGCACCGGAACCAGAGCGATTGACGCGCAATTTGTGGAATTTCTGTATGACAGCAATGAAAAGATCACCTTGGATGAGTATTTTGACCTGATCAAGAGGAAATCGGGGAGCCTGACGACCTGCGCTTGCGAAATCGGCGCGCTGATAAGCGGGGCTTCGGCGCAAGCGGTGCGTCAATTCGCGCAATTAGGAGAACATTGGGGGATCATGTGCCAGATTAAAAATGATTTGAATGATTTTTTGGATTTTGAAAGAAAAAGAGATTTTATGAACAATCGGAAGACCCTGCCCTATGTGTATCTGTTGAGCGTGCTGACAGGAGAAAGCGCCGCGCAATTTATGGAGCTGACCCGGAGCGCCCGCCGGGAAGGGCGTCAGTTCAAGCAGGAGGGGCGGGAGGCTTTGCGCAAGATGGCCGCGGAGGAAGGGGCGGGGCATTATTGCAAAGTCATGTATGAGATGTTTCGCCAGGAAGCGGAAAAAGTGCTGAACGACATTGCGGTTCCGGAGGAACGCAAGGGGAAGTTGCGACGGATGATCGGCTTTGCGCCCGCGGACAAGGTAAACGAGACCGCTCAAGCGTGAGAAGGGAGCGCAAGTAATCATCGGAAAATGGGGGTTGGCGAATTTCCGGGGCTGTAGGGAGCTCTGGGGTCATCAAAGGGCGGACGGTTCCGCTCTTCGTCTCATTGCGCCATCCTGGCGCAGAGAGACGCGCTTCGCGTCCATGCTCCGCTTTTCGCGGAACCATCCTCCCTTTGACTGTCTTTGGGGTCTGGGGGGAGAGAACTGCTGGTTTTAGGGTCTGACGCGTCCCGCAAAAAGGGAGAAATGAATTCATGGTATCAGTTTAGAGGTTCATGACTTATTCAGCCGTCAGAGAATACCGGAGTTCGGAAACTTTCAGCCGCAGGTTTCCCAATGAATCGGTCGTGGATAAATTTGCCTTTGACAAATAGAATAAAGTCAGATACAATTATTCTAGCCATAAAACACACAATACATATCTATTTAGTATGCATATGAACTCAAAGGAAAGATCGTCAGCCGATTGGCCTGCGGCGACTAAGCAGGAACGCCGATTTTCTTCCTGCAAATCATATTATACGAGGAGAATGATGATGAGCAAGAAACTGGTAGCGTATTTTTCAGCGAGTGGCGTAACTCGCAATGTGGCGGAAATACTGGCGGAGACGGCAAAGGCCGACCTTTATGAAATCAAGCCGGAGATTCCGTACACTGTAGCTGACTTGGACTGGCAGAATAAGCAGTCCCGCAGCACGATTGAGATGGAGGACAAAGCCTTTCGTCCGGCGATTGCGGATAAGAACGCCAATGTCGGAGCGTATGACACCGTGTTTATCGGCTTTCCGATTTGGTGGTATGTCGCGCCGACGATCATCAATACTTTTCTGGAGAGCTATGATTTTGCGGGCAAGACCGTGGTGCTTTTTGCGACGTCCGGAAGCAGCGGTTTTGGCAAGACCGTGGATGACCTGAAAGGGAGCGTTTCCGCCACTACGATTATCAAAGAGAGCAAAACCCTGAGCGGCAAGCAGACGAAAGCGGAGCTGACAGCTTGGGCCGCCAGCCTGGTAATTTGAGAGGCGCGCCATGACTGTGACCGTCGCAAAGCCGCCATCACGTTGGTGGCCCGGCAAAGGAAATGGGCCGCCGCTGGCGGTGGGAACCGTCAGAGATTCAGCAAAGGGAAGAGAAGGAGAGAAGAAATGGCGATTAATTTGAACAGCACTACTTTTGGCACACGGGAGGAACGCCTCGGCTCCATCGTCGGTTACGTGGGAACCATCAAGGATTTAGCCGAGCAGTCCCGGTGCGGCCATATCAAGGACAGAGAGCGTTGCTTTTCCCAGTCCAGCTCGTGCGACGCCGGTTGCGTCCACGGTTATCTTTCGCATATCCGCGATATCGCGATCATCAACCACGCCCCGTCCGGCTGTACCGCCTCTGCCTCGCCGACGATCACGCAGCAGACGCAGCTGGCGGCCAAACGCGGCTTGCCTTACAGCACCGTGATTTTGGGTACCGACATGAAGGAGGCCGATACCATCTTCGGCTCGGAGCAAAGCCTGTACGATATTATCCTGGAAACCTATCGCCGCTATCAACCGGCGGCTATTTTCGTCAGCACCTCCTGCGTTTCCGGGATCATCGGCGAGGATGTGGACGCGGTGATCGCTGAAGCGGCGGCGGAGGTACCGGTACCGGTGGTTCCCATCCATTGCGAGGGTTTTAAGTCCAAGGTCTGGGCGACCGGCTTTGACGCGGCGGATCACGCCATCCTCACCAGCGTCGTCAAACCGCCCCGTAAAAAAGGGAATTTTATCAACTTCAAAAATTTTAACGAAAGCGCCCGCGAGGATATCATCGAAATGTTTGGCGCGATCGGGGTGGAAGCCTTTTTGATCTATTCCAACACGACCCTGGAGGAGCTTTCCCACATCTCGGAGGCCTTGGCGACTGTTTCCATCTGCGGGACGCTGGCTTCCTATCTGGGCAACGGCCTGGAACAGGAGTATGGCGTTCCCTATATCAAGACCATCAATCCGCTGGGTATCGCCGGTTTTGAAACCTGGTTTCGCGAGATTGGCCGCGTGATCGGCAAGGAAGAGGCGGTGGAGGCGTATATCGCAAGCGAGCGCGCGATCTGGCTGCCGAAGATCGAGGCGGTGAAAAAGAAGCTCAAGGGGCTGCGCGTCGTGCTGGGGATGGGTTCCAGCTTCGCCTTCCAGGTCGCCAGAGTGATCCAGGAATTGGATATGGAGATCGCCTATGTCGCTTCCTGGCACTACGATTCTCAGTATGACGACGGAAAGCCGCCGTCGCACGTACAATATCTGGCGGAACATACGCCGCACGACTTCAATGTGAGCATTGCCGATCAACAGAACTTTGAACTCCTCAATATTCTGAACACCTATAAGCCTGATCTGTATGTGGCGCGGCACGGGGGGACGACGGTCTGGGCGATCAAACAGGGGATCCCGTCCATGTTTTTTGCCGATGAATTCATGACCTTCGGCTACAAGTGCACCCTGAATTTTGCCAACACCATTCTCGACAAGATTACCAACCGCAGCTTCGAGCAGAATCTTTCTTCCCGGATCACATTGCCTTACACGGATTGGTGGTACCAGCAGGATAGCGCCTCCCTGTACAAGGAGGCCAAATAAATGGCAAAAACACTGGATCAGGCCAGGTATAAATGCGCTTTGGGGGCGCTGCAAACGGTACAATCCATCGAGCGGGCGCTGCCGATTCTGCACGCGGGGCCGGGCTGCGCTGATAAACTGTCCGCGGACAACGGCACTTCCGGTTATTTTGCCCCGCGCATCTTTCCTTGCACCAACCTGTCAGAGAAGGAAATCGTGTTTGGCGGCGAAGACCGGCTGCGGGAAACCATTGAAAATTCGCTGAAGATCATCGACGCGGATTTGTACGTGGTGCTGACCGGCTGCTCGGCGGAAATCATCGGCGACGATTTCGAGGAGATCGTCAACTCCTTCCGCAGTCAGGGCTACCCGGTCATTCACGCCTCCACCGCGGGCTTTAAGGGGAATAATTACCTGGGGTATGAATGGGTGTTGCAGGCGATTATCGAGCAATACCTGGACGGGGACAAGAAATACGCGAAGGAAAAGAATCTGGTGAACGTCTTCGCGAGTCTGCCCCTCCATGACCCTTTCTGGTATGGCAATTTGAAGGCGTTGGAGGAATTGCTGGACGAGCTGGGTCTGAAAGCGAACATCCTGTTCGGCTATGATCACGGCCTGAAAAACATCCAAAAGCTGCCGCAGGCGCAGTTCAGCCTGGTTGTGAATCCGTGGCTGGGGTTGGAGAGCGCGCAGCTGTTAGAGGAAAAATTCGGCGTTCCTTACCTGCACTATCCCAACCTGCCGGTGGGCGCGTGCGAAACCAGCAAATTCCTGCTGGCGGTCAGCGAATTCGCCGGACTCGACGTTGGCAAGACCAAGAAGCTCGTCGCCGAAAAGGAGCGCAAATATTATCACTTCGTGGAGCGGTACGCCGATATCTTCCTGGAAAACCGAATCATGTCCAAGCGCTTCACGATTGTCGCCGAGACGCAGTACGCGCTGGCCCTGACGCGGTTCCTGGTGAATGACATGGGGCTTTTCCCCCAGAAGCAGTACGCGATGGAGGACGTACCGGAGCGCTATCAGGAGGCTATCCGGGGCTATTTCAAAGACCTGAACTACGATATTCAAGCGGAGGTATCCTTTGAGACGGATGGCTATGTCGTCCATAACGAAATCAGGGAAGGGGATTATCTCGGTTATCCGCTGATCGTCGGCAGCGCCTGGGAGAAAAAGGTAGCGAAAGCTACCGACGCGCATTTTCTCTCCATTTCCTGGCCGCTGAATGAAAGACTGGTCATTAACAGCTCCTATGTGGGCTACGAGGGGGGACTGAAGTTCCTGGAGGATGTTTATTCGGTGGTGCTGACCCGCTTCAACTGATCTCACCATAAAACACCGGCGAATAAAGAGCAAAAAGTAAAGAGCAAAAAGTAAAGAGTAAAAAATAATGACGAAAGATTGAGGATGGGAGAATGAACGATGGACATTGTACAAATAAAACGAAGAGGGCTTCTCGCGCTCCTTAGCATACTCATGACGGCCTTGGCGCTGTCCGGTTGCGGCTCTCCGGCGGCAGCGCCGACTAACAGCGGCCAGACGCAGGAGGAGCTGTTTACCCTGAACGTGGTTACTTCGACGGGCTTTCAGGAGATCAACGTAGCGGACGCCCTGGGATTTTTCCGGGACGAAGGCATTCAAATCAAATATACCGGCGTACTGCCCAAGGGCGTGACTGAATTTCAACTGCTGGAGCAGGGGGTGATCAACGCGGTCACCGGGGCTCATCCGCCCGCTGTGGCGCAGGCGCGCTTGATCGGCGTTAAAGTAAAGATGGTGGCGCCGGGGATGATCGACGATCCGCAATATCCCCATATTCGCTATCTGGTGAAGCCGAACAGTCCCATCCAAACCCTGGAGGAAATGGTGGGACATAAGGTCAGCGTCAGCAGTATTACTTCTTGCACGAGCGGTTATGTGCAGTATTATTTGCAAAGCAAGGGACTGGACCCCGACAGCGTGGAGTTTATTATTTTCCCCAATGGCGATTCGGAAGCGCTCCTGTCGCTTGCTGAAGGCTTAGTCGATGTTTCGGCGGCGCATCCGCCCTTCGCCGGGGTCGCGGTAGCCGAAGGGGAAGCGCGCCAGATCAGCACGAGCTGGGATATCTTTCACAGTCCGGGAGCGGGGCTTTCCGTGCGCGGCTTCTCGGAAGAATT
>JAITOS010000010.1 GCA_031289815.1 Peptococcaceae bacterium
CCCGCTTTTCTCACCGCGTTTGCCAGCTGCGGTTTCAGATGCTGTCCGTGGAAACGGATCGTCGTCTTACCGCCGGTTCTGCCGGAATAAATCCAATAATGCTCGTCGCCTTCCCCTTCCCATTTGAGATTGACACCCCACGACTCCATCTCTTGCAGATGGGCTCTGGTGTGTTCCCAAGTGGAAAAATACATATTGGTGTTGAATAAACCCTTTTTATTCTTGATGGGGGGATAGACGCCTTCCCCGGTCATTGATCTACAGATATCCTTGTAGGTGATATTTTCATTGGGAACGGTCGCGCAATGGTCCATACCCGCTCCGGCGCACCCGCTTCTCTCGATCTTCGCTTTATCGACGACGATGACCTTAGCGCCGAGCTGCGCTGATTTCGTCGCCGCTACGCAACCGGACAGCCCGCCGCCGATCACGAGAACATCGGTTTCATATACCTTGTCGGCCAACTTTTCTAAGCTCATATTTCTATTTTTCCTCCTTCCAATATACTTTCTTAGGATATTTATCCGAATACTCCGGATCTCTTTCGAGGTCATGATCCGCCCAGTACTCGACAATGACTTTCCGGCACACGTCCCAATAACTCGTCTTTTCCTTGGCGGCGCGCGACACTACTCTGTTCCACAGCGTATCCCCTTGCACCCACTGTTTATCGTCTGTATCCCGGTGCATATGATCCCGAAAATCCAACTCTAATTTATTAGCCAATTTCTTTTCCCCCCTTATTATTGAGCGGCGTTTAACAGCGACTCATTAATCATCGAGTCAATGACTTTTAATTTAAATGAGTTTCCCTTCAGCAGGACGGCATTGTCGTAGGCCAGTTTCCCGGCTTGGGTCGCTACGGCTTCATCAATTCCTTTGCCTTTGACGAAGGCTTCCACAGCGCGAACGCGATAAGGAACCGGAGCGACGCCGCCTAAAACGATCCTCGCATCCACAATTTTGCCATTTTCCACTTTATAGGCCGAGGCCAGACTCGCGACCGCGAAGTTTGTCCCATCTTTGAGCGGCAGTTTCTGATAGGCGACCTTGTAATCGTCGCAGACAGGGACTTCAATTTCCTTCACAATTTCGCCGACGTTCAGGACTTTGTCGATCACAGGCGTCTTGGTGAAGAAGTCAACGGCTCTGATTTCTCTTTCCGTGGTTTTTACGATAGCGTCCAAGGCCACCAGCACCGTCCCGATATCCGAGGGATTCACCGCCAGACAACCGCAGTTTTGGCATCTTGAAGCCTCCGTTTTCACCTGTTCCCAGGTAAGGCCGGCATAATGGTCTTCCGTATCGATCGTGCGATCTTCCGGTAATTTTAAAGGCAATTCGGCAGGATCCTGAACCTTAATCCCGGCTTCGTCAAACTTGAGGAACGCCGGTTCCAGGGACAGATCACAGAGCTCATGTTTTTCGACGCAAAGGTCGTTGTTGATGGCGTCAGCCGCGCCGTGTCCCGCCGCGATCGCTTTAACGACAGTGGCTGGGCCGCTGATCATATCGCCGCCGGCAAAGACGTTCTTTTTGCTGGTTCTGAAGTTTTCGTCAACCGCAACCAAGCCTCTGGCGGTGAGCTCCAGCTGATATTTCTTATCCAGGAAGGAAAGATCCACTTTCTGTCCTGTCGCCATTAAGATAGCGTCACACTCAAATACGATCTTGCTCTTCTGATCATAGACCGGGGCAAAGCGTCCGTTTTCATCGAATACCGATACGCATCTGACCAGCTCCAGACCCTTAATTTTTTTGCCGTCGCGCACGACCTTGCTCACGCCGTAGGAATTAAGGATTTCCACGCCCTGTTCTTGCGATCTCCGGATGTCTTCCAGTCCGGCCGGCATTTCTTCCTCTTTTTCGATACAAACCGCGGTTACGTTCGCGGCGCCCAGTCTCTTGGCTGTGGTGGCAACGTCCATCGCCACATTACCGCCGCCGACGACTAAGACGTTTTGCCCCAGCTTGCCGCCGATCCAGTCTTTCACTTCCGTCAGGAATTCCAAACCGAATACGGTGAGCTCTTCGCCGTCAAAACCGATGACGGATTTACCCCAAGCGCCGGTATCATAGAACACTTTGTCAAAATCCTGTTCCAGTTTTTCCGGCAGGACGTCCTTGCCGATTTCTGTATTCGTTTTGAATTCAATCCCCATATTCTTTAACGCGGCTACCGTCTTTTTGACATATTCTTTCGGCAGTCTGAACGCCGGGATCGCGTATTGCAGTACGCCGCCCGCTTCTTCCTTGCGGTCATAAATCACGACGTAATGTCCTTCTTTACGCAGGAAATAAGCGGCGGAAAGTCCCGCCGGCCCGGAGCCGACAATAGCGACTTTTTTCCCTGAGCTTTTCTTGGGCGCTACGTAAAAATTGGCGCTGTTTTCCAGGATATAATCGCCCACATAACGTTCAGCCGCGCCGATCGCCCCGGTCTGATCGTGGTCGTTGCGGTTACAGGCTTCCTGACAAAAATGCGCGCAAACTCTGCCCGTCAGAGCCGCCAAAGGATTCACCTTCAGAATGATCTGCGCCGCGCCGTCCAAGTCGTCATTCCGCAGTTTGGCCAGATAACCGGGAATATCCGTTCCCGCCGGACAGCTGTCGGTGCACGGTGAATTGTGAAGCTTTATGCCGCCGAATACGGAATGATATTCGTTATTACCATGCAAAGCGAGACATTCTTTGCCGCCTTTGCGGTAGCAAACGTTTCTTCCTCCTGATTGATGCGGATAGCGATAATACTCACACCGCACATCCTGACAGATATTGCCGCCGATGGAGGCGCTGTTTCTGATAAGCGGAGTGGCAACCGAGCCCGCGGCTTCCGACAATATAGGCAGTCTCTTTTGGAGTTCCGGCGATTCGGCAAGATCAACCAATTTGGTCAGCGCCCCAATTTTAAAACTATCTTCTTCGGCCGTGATATATTCCGCGCCTGAAATCGTTTTTAAATTGACCACTGTATCCGGTCCTTCTACCAGAAGTTCATCCCTCAGTACGGTAACTAAATCGGTACCGCCGGATATTGCCGTCGTCTTTGCTTCTTTCAGCAGCTTGCTCGCTTCATTGAAGCTCTCAGGACTTTTATATTCAAAATCTCTCATTGATACTGACATCCCCCTTTCTTGTCTCTTTTTCAGGCCTTGGAACTAAATTTCCGTACATGCTGTACCAATTGCGTCCCAATACCGCATTCCCTCTGCAACCGGCAGAAATTCCCCGACAATCCCTCTCTGATTTCGCTTTCCGTGGGATAAGGGTTTTTGTTAAATACCGACTTCACCGCAATGGTAACGCCGGCTTTACAGAACTGACATTTGAACCCGTCGTAATTCGCGATCGCTACTGCCAGCGGATCAGGCGTTCCCGTCTTCTTATCCTGGATAATTTCAATGAGTCTGCCGGCTTCCTTGTTTTGCAATTTTTCAATGGTTTCGATCGTTTTGCCGTCGCAATCCGCCGTCAGCGTCATGCAGGAAGCTACCGCTTTTCCGTCAATCAATACCGAGCAACGACCGCACAGTCCATGTTCGCAGGACACCTTCGTTCCCTGAATCCCCAGTCTTTCCCGCAGCGTCTGCACTAACGTTTCGGAATACGGAATTTGTCCGAGCCGTTTTCCCAATGGAAATGGGTAGTCTTTTCCATTGATGTTCAAGACAATCTTGTCTTTCATGCATTCTCCTCCTTCTACTTTCTCTTACCAGTTTACCAGCGGATAATAGACGCTAATCGCCCGGTTCCGGGCAATCCATCATGCAGGCTCCGCCAAACCAACATTCCCTTTGAGTTAGGTTGCTTCAGGCATACGTAACCCTTCAGCCCAAGTAAAAAACATTCATCGTCCCCAATGCTGCAACCCTTCCGGCATCATTTTTTGCCACGGCACATTTTTTAATTCACAGCTATTCTTTTTTGGCTCCGCCAACCGTTTCCCCTCCCTTCCCGCCGTGGGGTTGCCTTCGTTCCGGCATACGGTCATTTTGCGCATACCGCTTTAAGGCGCTACACTGACACCAAAAAATAATGCAAAGACCATGCCAAGTTGACACAACCTATAAACAGCGGCTTGCAAGGTTTTACAACCGCCGTATATTCCTTTTTGCGGAATTTTCTTTGTCCGAATTCCGTAAAAAGGAACTTTATTGTTTACAATATTGCTATTTTTCAGTTATACTAAAAGCATGAAAAAGCAGAAATCGACGAATCACGAAGCGCCGCAAAACATGCGCAGAGGAATAAACCATCATGACGGTTCAGCGATGCTGTCGTCACACCGTCCGTCAGCCCATGACGCCGTCGTTGCTTTTACTTCTATTGCAAAGGTCGTGCCAAGTATGACACATCCGCATGAACAGCGGCTTGCAGGCTTTTACAGACGTCACGCATTCCTTTTTGTGGAATTTCCTTGTAGCCAAATTCCGTAAAAAGGAACCCGCCGGTTATACGATCGTTATTTTTAGCTATACTAAAACGTAAAGGAGGAACGCATATGCTGGTGAATAAGCAGGACGCGCTTTCGGTGAATCATATGCATCTGATAAAGAAAAATGAATATGATATCCTGAAGCAATACAAAAAAGATTTTATTGAAAACGGGATTTCACCTTTAGGAAGGCCGAATATCCGCGATGACATTGCCATCGCCTGGATATACTGCCGTTCCCTGGGTCTGTATCCGTCCGATGCGATCAGCTGTAGTACCATGACGCCCCACAAACCAAGCCATACCGAGCTATTGAACGTCGCTAAACCCCTGATCAGCGCTTTTTCCGAACTCGCGGCTATGCTGGCCGCCGCGGAACACGGCAAAATTTTGAACTACAGCCTTTATCTCTTTGATGAAGAAAACCTGCTGCTCTTTTATGACGGCAACAGCCAGCTGACGTCTCTGCCCTGCACCGACAACGAGGTGGTTACGGGCTTGGGAGCGGAAAAATTTTTCGGCGGTACCGCGAACAATCTCACCTTATACTTCCAGAAGCCAATACAAATCGTCGGTCCGGAGCATTATCTTGACTGCCTGAATCAGTATATCGGGGCCGCCGCCCCCCTATCCTACGGGAACGGGAAGCTGGCCGGTATTCTCATGATCTTATTGGAGACGCCGGACCATTCATGGGGCCAGGAGACGCATCCGCTGCAAAGAAACACCTTTACCTGGGTTTCCACCCTGGCGGACGTCCTCTCGCAGCGGCTTAAATCCAGAAAAGACCACGTACTGCTAAAAACCTCCTGGGATTTCATGGACGAAGGAATGCTGATCATCGACAAAGAGGGTCGGATCCTGCACCTGAATAACCAGGCGGCGCTCATTTTGGAAAAGAGCGCCGACGAGCTTTGCGCCAGTAACCTCGCCTCCTATATGCGCACCGACTCCCTCTTTATCCGTATGGTTCTGGCCGGTGAAAATTTCAACTATCTGGAGGATATCCTGCTGACGCCAAGCGGTAAAAAAAGTTATCTGTTCAGCACCCGCACCACCTATGATCATAATGAAATCATCGGCGCGCTGATCCGCATTAGCAACATCAACAAATTAAAGCGTTTTGTCGCCAACCAGAATTCCTCCATCATACGCTTCAGCTTTGACGATATTATCGGCGAGAGCGACGTCATGAAAACCACCAAAAATGTCGCCAAGCTCTTTGCCAATTCCAATGAAAACATTCTCCTGATCGGCGAGAGCGGCACCGGCAAAGAAATGTTTGCCCAATCGATCCACGGCGAATCCCGTCCGAACAAACCGTTCATTGCCTTAAACTGCGCCGCCCTGCCGCGCAACCTGATAGAATCCGAGCTTTTCGGCTATGAGGGCGGCTCTTTTACCGGGGCTGAACGGAGCGGCAGAGTCGGAAAAATCGAGCTTGCCGACAACGGAACCCTCTTTCTTGATGAGATCGGCGACATGCCGCCGGAGATTCAAGCCGTGTTTTTACGCGTGCTGGAGGACAAAGCGGTCATGCGGATTGGCGGCAGAGCTTACAAGCCGGTGAATTTTCGCCTGATTGCCGCCACCAACCGCGACCTGACGGCCTTGATCGCCGACCGTCAGTTCCGCGCCGATCTCTATTACCGTTTATCTTCCTTGATTATCAACATCCCGCCTTTATGCAAACGCAAAACCGATATTCTTCTTTTAGTCGAATATCTCATCAACGAATACTGTAAAAAGACGAATAAAGCGGTTCCGCGCATGGCCACCGAAGCCAGGGAAACCCTGCTTTCCTATACCTGGCCGGGGAATATCCGCGAACTGGAAAAAGCGATCGCCCACGCGGTCATCACCAGCCAAAACGAAGTGATCTCCCCGGAAAACCTGCCGGAATACATCCGCAACGCCTGCCTGCCGCCGCGCACACGGTCAGGCGAAGGCGCCGCCCTGCCGCCGCCGCCGGGCTTTATGACCTTGGAAGAAATGGAAGATCTGCAAATACAAAGAGCGTTGGAGCAATGCGGTCGCAACGTCATCAAGGCCGCCGCTCTGTTGGGCATCAGCAAATCGGCGTTATACGCCAAGCTGAAAAAGAAATAGGCGCAACCACCCGGTTCCGCCGTCTCAGAATTTATAAGGGTCGATATCGTCCAGAAATTTTTTCAGCGGATCCGCTGCCGCTTCTGTTTCAGGTTCCTTCTGCCCCTGACCGCCGCTGTTATTCACTACGGCCAGCAAGCTCTTTTTTTCCGCCGCGGGTTTTTCGTCCGCCGGTTTTTCCGCCGCCGGACTTTGACCGCTGGCCGCAATGGAGTCCGCAATCGTTCTATCCGCCTGATTTATTTCATTTTTTATATCCTTCAGAGGTTCCTCCAAGGCGGTTTGTACTTCCTTCAAGGGCGCCTTGATAGCGTCCAGCGGTTCCTTGATGGCGTCGGTCACTTCCTTTAACGGATTGATCGCGGTAAATTCTCCCATCAATTCACCCCCGATTTGACGCAGTTCTCCCACAAATTTACCGACGGTCCTGGCGATTCCCGGCAATTCCTCCGGCCCAAAGACCACCAGCCCGATAACTAGTATGACGATGATTTCAGTCCCGTTCATTCTGCCGCCTCCTTACTGTCAGCCCAACTTTTTTCGCGCCGCCTGATTCCATGATTCCAGCTTACTCCTGCTCAGCCAGTCTCTTTTTTCGCCGTCGCGCGGTCAGATAGCCCAGCCAAATACTCACTTCATAGAGCAAATACATCGGAACCACCATGAGTCCTTGAGTCATCAAATCGGGGGTCGGCGACACAATCGCCGCCAGCAGGACGATGATAAAAAAGGCCCAGCGACGCTTTTTAGCCAGCGTCTGCGGCGTAACAATCCCGCCTCTGATGAGCATGAGTAACACGATCGGTATTTGGAAAACCAGTCCGAAGGTCAATAAAAAGGTCAGGACAAAGGATAAAAAAGAGGCTTTGCTGAGAAGCGTCGTGGTTTCAACCGCGTCCTTTCCGACATACAGAAGAAATTTAACGCCGACCGGCAGAACATAGAAAAAGCAGAAAGAAATCCCGCACAGAAAGAGAAACAGCGAACACGGCGCCGCGATATAGATCAGCTTGGTTTCATTCTGTTTCAAGGCCGGCAGGATGAAACTCCAGAGCTGCCAGAAAATAATGGGCGAAGCGATGACGCAGCCAATCACCAGGGACATTTTCAGCTTTACTAACACCGCTTCCATCGGTGTCAGCGTAACAAATCCCTGCCCCAAATGCGTGATCGGCCTCGCTAAATAAGCAAATACCGGATCACTCAAAAGCCAGCCGCCAAGCGCCCCCGCCGCCACAGCGTACGCTACTACCATCAGTACCTTACGCAGCTCTTTCAAATGCTTTAACAATGGCATACTCGCTTCCGGATCCGATTTTCTACGCATATATCTAACCCTTTCTGTTTCATTTTTCATTCACATTTTCCGGTTTTAATTCTCCCTGTACTTTGTCTCAATTCCATTTCTAACATTCACATTTTTTATTTGCTTTTCTTACTTTCACCTTTTCAATTATAGTGGGTATTTTGTTATCCGTCCAGTTCTTTACGCTTTGTCATGCTATATCTCTATCCATACGCCGCCATGCGTACCCATAAAAATGCGCCATGCCCTTAGACGTATCTCGCCATTACACCTTTATCGTACTACCACAGCGCTTACCACAATAGCGCTGATTTCCAGCCGGCGGTCTTAGAGTGTGGCGGCGGCGGTTTAGCCCGAAAAAAGACAGGATTTGTCCTTTTTCCGGAAATTGAACTCCTTTTCTTCCGTATTATGGATTTTTCCTTTAGCAACGGCTCGTTCCGGCCAGCGATACGCGCGCCGGTCAGCGCTGTTCGTCGTGGCGCGCGGCGCTTTTTAAGATGGTATCTTTCTTGCATATTCAAACAAATGCTGGTTTACACAAATGATGTTACCTGTTCCAGCAGATGCCGCCTTGACTTCCAATGCTTTAAGATGTTTTAATAAAAGTGCGATTGTCAGCCAGATGAAATATTTTGTACAATGACAAGGGGAGGTGTTATCGATTCATGGTGACTTTTGGTCTTGTGACGGCAACGACTGCGGTCGTGGTTTTGGTGATTGCCTTGGTTATTTTCGGCCCCGGCAAGCTGCCGCAGCTGGGCAAATCTCTGGGAAAGAGCATCACTGAATTTAAAGCGGCGACAACGGAAAAAGAGACGGAGAAGGAAGATAAAGAAGAAGCGTCGAAAGAAGACGACGCGTAAAGGCAGCTGCGTAGATGTAGATAATGAAAAAGGAGGCGTTAGCGATGGTCGTAACCTTTGGTTTTATATCGCCGACAGTGGCGATCGTGGTTCTGGTGATTGCCTTGGTTATTTTTGGCCCCGGCAAGCTACCGGATCTGGGCAAATCCCTGGGGAAGAGTATCACCGAATTTAAAGCGGCGACGACAGAGAAAGAAGACGCGAAAGCGACAACCGCAGCCGCAGCCGCAACCGAAAATCAAGAAGGAAAAAATGCCGGTTAAAACCCGACGAAAAGACAGCCTGGACGGCGTTTTCCAGGATGCCAGACCCGCTGACGTTTCGCGGGTTTGACTCTCTTCATCACTACGAAGATTTTTTCACAGCTTCGGTGCTTGCGCGACGGATGAGCTTTCGCTGGTTGAAGTTTTATTCACACCAGAAAGATCGCCAGCGTCTGTCTTTTTTCCGGAAATCGGACTCTTTTCATTCCACTTTGTGGATATCTTGCCGGAATCATTCACCGGACGAAGGATCATTTCGCCTTCATGAATACCCGCCGCTGACAGCGTGCCCGCCAGTTTTTTCATCATTTTTCAATTTTGGTACGCTTTTTGCATAGGTATATAGGTCAGGCACGATAGACAAGCCAAACAAATAAGCGGTGAACGCGTCGAGAGAAAGGAGAAAAGAACCGAAAAAAAGAAGGCATGTGATTGTTTTACCAATTAAATTTGGAGGTGTTGTGCCAACTCACACATGGACCCACTGCAAAAATTACCTGCTTTCAGGGCCAATGACGTACGAATAAAATATTATTTAGGAGGGTATTATTCTTCATGAAAGACATAAACAGACGTTCATTTATTAAAGGCACTACAGCGCTGGGCGCTACCTTGGGAATCCTTGGTCCTATCGGCGTGATCGCCGGTAACGCCGCTCCGGCGCTTGCCTCAGGCGAGCTTCTGGGAAGTGAAGTCGCCGGCGGCAAATTATACGTCTATGCGGGTTCTTGGGGACACATGGGCGGTACCGATGGTATCACCGCTTTTGAATACAACCCGACGACGGGCGGACTGACCCTGATCAAAGAAATCAACGACTATATCCGCTGCGGTCAAACCACCTGTGACTTTGAAGACGGCTACTTCTACTGCGAAGACGAACGTACCCCGAATCCGGATTTCGGCGGCAACAAGCCCGATAACGCTGCGTCCGGCGGCGCCGGCGGCGGCAACGTATGGAGCTTCAAAGTGGACAGAGCCACCGGTATCCTGACGGAAATCGGCAAGACCTATTCCTATGGCGCTCAGCCTTCGTATGTCACCCTGACCGATGAAAAGGATTATATGCTGGTCACTCTCTACGGCGGCAAAACCAGCGTTACCCAGCTCATCCGTGTAGCGGACGGCTCCTATCAGATCTTAACCGTTCCCAACGCGGCTTGCACCCAGCTCTTTAGGATGAATGAAGACCATACCATCGGCGACATTGTTGATTCCTATCAGCATTATAACCGCGGTCATGAAAATAACGCGGAAGAATTTGAATGGTGCAACGCTCACGCCGTCATCAAGGCTCCGGACGGCAAACTGTTCGTCACCTGCGATAAAGGCGCCAGCACCGTTACCCCCTTCGTGGTTGACCATAAGAACGGCAAGCTGAAAGTATCCGCCGAAACCTATGATCAGCAGAACAACGAAGGCGCTCGTTACGCGATCTTCCATCAAACCAAGCCTTTCCTCTATATCAATAACGAAAAATTCGCTTCCATCGACGTTTGCACCTATGATAAATACGGCAATCTGGAAAAGGTGCAGACGGTCTGCCCCCTGCCTGAAGAGTATGTGAACGAAAAATTAAAGGTCAAAGTGGTTCCCGCCGGCGGCAAATTTGAACAGCAGGACTTCAAGCTCCATCCCAACGGCAAATACATCTATAACATGATGCGTTGCGCCAACGGCTACACCTCGGAATGGGAAGGCTGCTCCGTTTTGGAAATCAAGGAAAACGGTCTGCTGGAGCTGGTGCAGTTCAAGAAATTAGACACCCTGTGGCCGCGTGGTTGCGCTGTTTCGCCCGACGGCAAATGGTTCCTGGTCGCCTCCCTGTACGCCGAAGAGCTGCTTACCCTGCCGATCAGCGCGAACGGTCAGCTCGGCGAAATCGTGGCCAGAACCCCGCAGAGATCCGCTTGCAATCTCACCTTCTTCCCGGAAAAGTATACCCCGGCGGCGAGACCTTTCGTGCATACCTACAGCAGTAAGTAATCACTTAAAATCGTTTCCGGTTCAGGAAGCGGAGGTCTCGTTGCTCTGTGACGGACGCGGCCTCCGCTTACCTATCCTATTGATTAACCCTCTAAACGAACTATAAAAGGCTTGATTCCTCTATTCAGGAACCAGGCCTTTTATAAACGAAAGAGGACAGGAATAATAAGGGGGATCATGAATGTCCGTTACAACAGAGAGCCTGGGAAATCATGTGATCGAGATGGTCGTCACCGTGGAAGCCGAGCGTTTTAGCGCCGCCGTCCAGCAAGCTGTCAGGAAGCTGTCCCCCAAGACCGATATTCCGGGATTCCGCCAGGAAGACGAAAATAAACCGCGGAAATTGGTGGAAGCGGTCGTCGGTACCGAGGCGCTGTATGATGAGGCGATTCAGGGAATCCTGATCGGCGCCTATAAAGAAGCGTTGCAGGAAAGCGGCTATGAAGCCGCCGCTGATCCGGAGAACCTTACCATCCTTCAGGCTGAGGACGGCAAAGAGCTTATTTTTAAAACCAAAGTGGCGGTGAAGCCGGACGCGATTCTGGGACAGTATAAGGGTCTGGAGGTGGAAAAGAGCGCGGCGGCGGTTACGCCTGAGCAGGTGGAGGAAGACTTGCTACAGCTTCAGCACCGACGCGCCAACCTCTTCATTCTCAAAGAGGGAACCGTGGAAAGCGACGACAAGGCCACAATCGATTTTGAGGGCTTTGTTGACGGCGAGGCTCTGGACGGCGGCAAAGCGGCCAATTATGAGTTAATCATCGGCTCCAATTCCTTTATCCCTGGTTTTGAAGAGCAGCTGACCGGCGCTCAGATCGGACAGGAAACCGAGATCCAGGTTCAGTTTCCCGACGACTATCACAGCGAAGACTGGCGCGGGAAAAAAGCGCTCTTTAAAATCTTTGTCCATCAGGTCATGCGTAAGGATCTGACCCCTCTGGATGATGAATTCGCCACAAAATTCAGTGATTTTGCTACTCTGGACGAGCTTCGGGCGGATCTCTACGCGAAACGGTTACAACGCACCGAACAGCAAGTAGAAAACGCATGTCGCAACGCCCTGGTAAAGAAAGCGGTGGATAACGCCGCGGTGGAATTTCCTAAAGCCATGGTGCAAAAATACACCCTCCAGCTGTTTCAGCAATTCGGGCAGAGTATTCGCGCTCAGGGAATGGAACCCGACGATTACCTGCGCGTAATGAATACGACGAAAGAAGCGATTGTTGAGCAGATGAAACCGAAAGCGGAACAGACGGTGAAAACCGAACTCGTTTTACGACAGATCGCGAAGCTCGAAAATATCGTCGTGTCCGACGCTGATTTTGACGCGGAAGTCCAGAAACTCTCCGAAGAGTATAAGCAGAGTCCCGCCTCAATCCTGATGACGATGGGCGAAGGCGGTCAGGAGGAATTCAGGCAGGGGATGCGCAATGACCGGGTCGTGGCCTTATTGGAGACGACGGCGATCGTCACAACGCCCGCGCCTGCTGCGCCTGCGCCTGCGGCCACTGCGACCACCACGGACTGAGCGCCGGATTTTTATTTCATTCATGAGTGGCAAGACCGAGGAAAAATCCCCGGAGACATTGAAAGACAATATCTCCGGGGATTTTTTTTTGATAACGTAACGTCTTTGTCCTTATGCGCTTGCGTTCTTTATTTCGCCGTTCATTGCTAATCCCTAAGCCTAATCCCTGATCCGCATCTTATAGAACGATCTCCAGACAAAGACCAGGGCGACGATGAGGAAGAAGCCTCCCACGTAGGTGGACATGTCCTTGAAGGAGGGCGATATGGCGATTTCCATCGCCAGGAGGCCGAATAAGGTGGTGAATTTGATGATGGGATTTAAGGCCACCGACGAGGTGTCTTTGAAGGGATCCCCTACGGTGTCCCCGACGACGCAGGCGTC
>JAITOS010000033.1 GCA_031289815.1 Peptococcaceae bacterium
TATAAGGCGCACCGAAAAGAAACGCCGGAAGGCTTACGCCCCCAGTTTGCTTTTCTCAAAGAAGTATTGGACGCCTTCGCGGTTCCTCATGTAGAACTGGCCAGATATGAAGCGGACGACCTCATCGCCTCCATCGCCTGTCAGGCGGAGAAAAAGGAGTGGGAAATCCAGATTTATACCGGCGACCGAGACGCCTTGCAGCTCATCTCGCCCCTTACCAAAGTATTCCTGACCAAAAAAGGGGTCAGCGAAGTAGAGTGTTATGACGAACAAGCGCTGTGGGACCGCTATCAGTTAAAGCCCGCGCAGATCATCGATTTAAAAGGACTGATGGGGGACGCTTCCGATAACATTCCGGGGATTCCCGGCGTCGGTGAAAAGACGGCGCTGAAGCTATTATGGGAATTTGGCGGCGTCGAAGAAGTGTTGGCGCATTCCCAGCAGGTTTCCGGCAAGAAGCTCCAGAGCCTCCTGCAAGAATACCGCGAACAAGCCTTGCTCAGCAAGCGTCTGGCGACTATGTATACGGACGTCCCTATGGAAATCAGCTTGGAGAGCTTCATCTATGCCCCGCCGCCAGCCGAAAAGGTCGTAGAAATATTCGATAAATACCATTTGCGCAATATTAAGCGTATCTGGCAAGACCGTTACCGGCCTGAACTCCCCCAGAAAGCCGTTGCTCCGGCGGAAACCCGTCCGCATGAGGAGAAACCGCCGCAGGGACAGCAGGTGTTGTTCTCCGAATTTCAGAACGGCTGGGAGCAGCAAAACGCGCAGAACGCTCAGGAGCTTCGCAACGCCTTGAACCCCTGGCCCGTAGTCGAGTTGACGGAGGACGCCTGGATGGCGAAGCTAAACGATTGGCGGGAACAAAAACAACAACTGGTGCTCACCTACCAATACCAGGGAACCAGCGTTCACCAAGGAGTGTTGCAAACCTGGGGCATTGCGGCAGAGGGGGAGAGCTATTCCCTGGAAGCGGCAGCCGGAAAAAAGGTCCGAGACGCCTGGTTCAAGGTACTCAGGGATCCGCGGGTACCGAAGATTACGGTGGATTATAAATCGCTCTTGATTTTATTGAGGAACGAAGGGGCCGATATTCAAGGGCTTCAGTCAGACTTGGCTTTAGCGGCTTATCTTCTGGAGCCAACCCGCAAAAAGTTTGCGCCCCTCGATCTCGTCCGCGGCTATGACCCGTCGCGGGAAGATTTCCCCCATATAGCCCAAGAAGCGGCTTTCTTAGCCCAGATTGCGGTCCCGTTGCTGGAAGATATAAAAAAATACGGCTTGCTCTCTCTCCTGGAAAATATCGAACAGCCGTTGAGCCGCGTACTGGCGGACATGGAGCTTCAGGGGATCAGCGTCGATAAAGGCATCCTGCATGAATTCAAGCTGGAATTGCAGGAAGGCTTAGCCGCTTTGGAGAAGGACATCCATGAGCTGGCGGGAGAGCCGTTTAATATCAATTCGCCGCAGCAGCTCGGAGGGGTATTATTTGAAAAGCTGGCTCTGCCGACGGCTAAAAAAACGAAAAGAGGCTACTCCACCGACGCCGATACCTTGGAGGAACTCCGGGCCAGCCATCCCGTCATTGAGAAAATCCTCGATTACCGGCAGCTGAGCAAATTGATGTCCACCTACGTAAGCGGATTACTGGCGCAGGAGCGCGGCGGACGCATTCACACGACCTTTCAGCAGACCGTTACCGCTACCGGGCGCTTATCCAGCACCGACCCGAACCTGCAAAACATCCCCATTCGCCTGGAGTATGGACGGCAATTGCGGAAGGTTTTCCGCCCGACGGAAGAGGATTGGCTGTTACTGTCAGCGGATTATTCGCAAATCGAATTGCGCATTCTGGCGCACTATTCACAGGATGAGCTGCTGATCGAAGCCTTTCAACTGGATCAAGACGTCCATACCCGAACCGCCGCCGAAGTATTTGGCGTATCCCTGGCGGAAGTCACGCCGGATCTGCGCCGCAAAGCCAAGGCGGTCAATTTTGGCTTGATCTACGGCTTAACCGATTTTGGTTTGGCCCGCGACTTGGGGATCCCGCGTAAAGAAGCGAAGTATTATATAGAACAGTATTTTGCCCGCTATGGCGGCGTGAAACGCTATCTTGACGAGGTGGTGGCGAAGACGAAAACAGAAGGGCAGGTACGCACCCTGCTCAACCGCTTGCGCCGCGTCCCGGAACTCTACGCGGCGAACCACGCCCAACGTCAGTTTGGCGAACGCATTGCCATGAATACGCCGATCCAGGGGACGGCCGCCGATATTATGAAGATCGCCATGATCGACGTCGCCCAGGCGCTTCAAGGCTCGCAGGCGGCTCTCCTGTTGCAGGTGCATGATGAATTGGTGCTGCAAGTGGCTGCCTCGGAACAGGAAAAGGTGGCCGGCATTTTAAAAGCAAAGATGGAGGGGGCGCTGATTTTATCCGTGCCGCTGAAGGCGGACTGCAAAATCGGCGCGAATTGGTACGAAATGCAGCCGTATCCGCCGTCTTAGACGTAAAAATATTTGCTGTAAGAACTATGGATAGCAGGTGATCACACGATGCCGGAACTGCCGGAGGTTGAAACCATACGCCGCACATTAGAGCCGCTGATCTGCGGGCAAAAAATTTGCGGTCTGCGCCTGTTTTGGGAGAAAACCCTCGTTTCCTGGCAGGGACAAGCTGTTGCCGACACGGTGGCGGATCAGCGGATTCAGCGCGTCGGGAGACGGGGAAAGTATCTCCTGATCCAGCTCGAACAGGGCTGGACGTTGGCCGCGCATTTGCGAATGACCGGCAGGTTTATCTATTATCCTGACCCGCAAGAGCCGGATAAACACACGCAAGTGATTTTTAACCTGACGCAAGGCGAGCTCCATTTCCATGACGTGCGGAAATTCGGGCGGATTCAATTACTGCCAACCGCTGCGCTCCAGACGGTCTTTTCCCCGGCGAAGCTGGGGCCGGAGCCTTTCAGCGCGGACTTCTCAGCGGCGTACTTGCTGCAAGCGCTGGCCCGCAAAAAACGGCCCATCAAATCCGTCTTACTGGAACAATCCCTGGTCGCCGGTTTAGGCAATATTTACGCCGATGAAGCCCTGTTTTTGGCGGGCGTTCATCCGCAAAGAGAAGCCGCCGCTCTGAGCGAAGCGGAAACGGTCGCCCTGCACCAGGCGATTCAAGCGGTGCTGACGACGGGCATTGAGCAAAGAGGAACCACCCTGCGCGATTACCGCGACGCCAACGGCGAAAAAGGCGGCTTTCAAGACTTTCTCCGGGTCTACGGACGGGGAAATTGTCCCTGTAGGCGTTGCGGGGAAAAATTAGTCAAGCTACGGTTAGGAGGAAGAGCCGCCGTTTTTTGCCCCGCTTGTCAGCGCTGAGCTATTCTCACCATAGCTTGTCTCCGCCCATATAGTATCATGAAGGAATCTGGGTGGAGGGATTACATATGGGCATAGGGCTTCTGCTGGCGGTGGCGCTGAGTGTAGACGGCTTTGGCGTCGGCTTATCTTACGGGTTACGACGAATCCGCTTACCGGTCAGTTCTCTGAGCGTCATCACTCTTTGTACGATACTGGCGATGGGAATTTCGATGTTGTTGGGAAATATCTTGCGGCTGGGGATCTCTTTTTTTCCGGTAAAGCTCCTGGGCGCCGCCATGATGATCGCCTTGGGGGTATGGCAAATAGCGAAAGCGGTCAAGCGCCGTCTGGCGGTTCAGCCGCCGTCAGCGGAACCGGCGGTCATCCCAGCGCTGGCTTCGGTTCCGCCGCGAGCGCAGCAACAGCTGCTGAACATTCGGATCAACTACCTGGGCTTGGTGATACAGGTGCTTCGCACCCCGGATTTAGCGGATATCGACGGCTCCGGCGTCATTACCTTTCGCGAAAGTATCCTATTGGGGATCGCGCTGGCCGTTGACGCCTTTATCTCCGGCATGGGGGCGGCTATGACGGGGATCGGCTTCTCCGTCGTCATTCTGGTCGCGGCGACGCAGCTACTGATGATCAAGAGCGGGCAGTGGCTGGCGCAAGTGACGCCGGAGGATTTGATTCAGAAAGCGGAATTTTTGCCGGGCGCGGTGCTGATCTTCGTCGGACTGGGAAAAATCATGTAGAAGGCGGTGTGAGAGGTGTATACCATTGGCTTAACCGGCGGCATTGGCAGCGGTAAAACCAGCGTCGCTAAATGGTTCAGGAGCAAAGGGGTTCCGGTGCTAGACGCGGACGCCGCGGTTCATCGGCTGTTTGCTGGCGATCAGAATATGATCCGGCTGTTGGAGCGCGAATTCGGAACCGCGATCGTTCAGGAGGGACGGATTGACCGCGCCGTACTGGGCGGGATCGTATTTGCCGATCGCGGCGCTCGAACCCGTTTGGAAAAAATCGTCCATCCGCTGGTATTACAGGCTTTGCGCGGCGAACAGGCGGTATTGCGGGACGCCGGGGAGAAATTATGCGTTTGGGATATCCCCTTGCTCTTTGAGATGGTGGCGCCGGTTCCCTTCGGCGAGGTCTGGGTCGTCTGGGTTCCGGAGGAGATTCAAATGCAACGCGTCCGACAGCGGAACCGGCTTGATGACAGCGAAATCAAAGCGCGGCTCGACGCCCAGCTGCCGTTGGCTAAAAAACGCGAGCTGGCCGACACGGTGATAGATAACTCCGGTCATTGGCAGGATACCGCCGCCCAGCTGGAACAGCAATGGGAGCGCTTACGGCGCGTGATATATCAGCCGTCGTCCGGGGAATAGTATAGTATGACAGCGCCGACACAGATCAAACTATTCCGCATAGATCAGCCATCGTATAGAGAATAAGCGTGAAAATAATTCTTATATAGAAACAAAGGAGGGGAAGGGCATGACGACTGAAAACATCAAAGACCGCTATGAACTGGCGATCATCGGCTGCGGCCCGGCGGGGATGGCGGCGGCGCTCAACGCGAAAATACGAAACAAGGACTTTATCCTGCTGGGTACGGAATACGGCGGCTCCAAGCTCGCTAAAGCGCCGCAAGTCGAGAATTATTTAGGGTTTCCTAAAATCAGCGGCCTGGAATTGCGCCGACATTTTCAAGAGCATTTGCAAAGCATGGATATTCAGGCCGTGAAACAAAAGGTGAACGCGGTTTATCCCGGTTCGCGCTTCACCCTGGCCTTGCCGGAGCAGGTGATCGAAGCGGACGCGGTGATCCTGGCGACAGGGGTAAGCGCGCAAAAAGTATTTCCGGGCGAAGCGGAGTTATTGGGCCGGGGAGTGGGCTACTGCGCCACCTGTGACGGCCCGCTTTACCGGAACAAAAGCGTAGCCATTCTGGCCTACGCCGCGGAAGGGGAACACGACGCGAACTACCTGGCCGAATTATGTACCAAGGTGTATTATATTCCCTTTTATAAAGAGGTGGGGGTCTTGGATCCGCGCCTGGAGATTCGGCGGGCGGCGGTCAAAAGCATTATGGGTCAGAACAAAGTGGAGGGACTGGAATTAGCCGGGGAAACCCTGACGGTGGACGGCGTTTTCGTCGTCAGGGAATCGCTGCCGGCGGAGCAGTTGGTATCCGGACTGGCATTAGAGCAACAGGCGATCAAGACCGGCCCGGATTTCAGCACCAATATTCGCGGCTTATTTGCGGCCGGCGATTGTACCGGCTCGCCGTACCAGCTGCTGAAAGCCGTCGGCGAAGGGGCGACCGCCGCGCTGACCGCGATCAGGTATCTGGACGAGCTGAAACAGCAAAAATGAGGAGGGAAATAGCGATGCCGAACTACGACTTTTCCTGTAATCAGTGCGGTCAGCAATTTGCTGTTTCCTGTACGATCAATAAGAAAGATCAGCAGATTTGCCCGCAATGTGGTCAGGATCAATTGACGCAAAGATTTACCGCCGTAAATATCGGAAAAAACGGCTGTTATCGCTGCGAGCAGCCGGAATATTCAGAAGGCCGCGGCGTTTCGGGCTGCTACGGCTGTCATTAAAAAGGCGGCGGCGCAACGCGCCGGTACCGCCTCAGTGGTCTTAACGCCTACACACCAAAAAAATCCTCTTGGCGTTTTTCTGAGTGGGTAGGTATTCAGATGATATAGAAATTAATAACCGGATGATGATATAATAATAGCAGAGGATATCCGCCACCGCTTTATATCCGCTGTCTCGGCGGTGTTTTATTGTTGTTTCCATCTCAAAATATAAGGTGGCAGTCATATCGTATTTTTGCGAAGATAGCGGCAATCGTCGCTGTTCAGGGCGCGAAGTCGTATGGAGGTTATGATGACAGGAAACAAGATCCAATTTCAACCCTTTCAACCGGATAACAGGTCCTCAATGTCTTCTCTGCTGTTATCCGTGCCTCAAGTAAAGGAATTATTTGTCGGACCGAAAGAATGCGTGCGGCACAGGTGTCACCATAATTATGGGGAGCCTGCCGTCTCTATGCTGTGTCTTCCGGAAGAGGAAGTCGTTTTGGGAAATACAGAAAACCTGATTCTGGAGGCTGTAGGCGAGTTGTGGGATCATTCGGAGAACGAAATGCGCGGCGTCATTTTGTATACAGGCTGCCAAACCCGATTCTTGGGCGTCGATTTTGACCGTGTAGTAAAAAATATCGAACGGGATTTCCCGATTTTCGCGAGCTGCTATGAAGAGAGTTCCTATACAGATACAGAGGAAGATGAATTTGTCAACACGCGAAAGAGCGTTTATGAAAGTATCTTTCAACTGTTGCCGGAAACAAAAAGTCCGGCGGACTCCGGGGTGCTACTGCTTTCCGGCTATGCGGCCTTTTCCGGGGAAAATGAGATGTTCCGGTATTTGACGCGCCATGAAAGTCCGGCGTTGCGGCTCACAAGCGGGTGGGTGGATTTCGACGATTTTCTATGCTGCGGCAGGGCTTCTCTGCAAATTGTTACCACGCCCGTGATGCTTCCCGTGGCGAAAATGATTCAAAAACGCCAGGAGATACCGTATCTCTACCTGCCGACAAACTATCGGCTTAGGGAAATCAAACAAGCTTGGTCGGACATGGAAGAAGCAGTTGGTCGGGCTTGGGCGAGAGATGAGGTGACAGCGGACTCGGAAAAGTGGATTGACGAGGCCCGTCGTAAAACGAGTGACAGGGAAATCGCGCTCAAGCTCGGAGCGGTTGCCCGTCCGGGAAATCTGGCGCGCGCTTTGCTTGAATATGGATTTAATATCAGCTCCGTCGAAATTTCCGTTAGGGATCCCAACCCGGAGGACGGATTGCGGGACATCATAACTTCGGATGATGACTTGCAGTGGATCGCGAAAGAATATCCGCAAATCAGGATTGAAAAAGCGAAGCGGGAAGCGAGAGACCGGCACAGAGGCCCTCATGGCGGCTCCGGAGGACGCGGTGGGAAACATTCAAATGTGCGGAATGACAGGCTGGAAACAAGTTTTTGGGGCTTTGCCGCGCTGACGAACCTGATGCGGCGTCTTTGCCTTGCCGTTGACGGAAATCCCGATGAAGGCGAAGGCAGACAGAAAATCCCCCATAGAGGCCAGCAGGAAAACCGCTGGAAAGAAGGGTGGGTGTCGCCGAGAAAACATCTATGGAATCGATTGCTGTCTTTCGCGACAGATTCGACCGGCGTATGCAGCTTGTTTGCTGACGCGGACGCTTTGGTGATCGGACAGGATCCGGAATCCACGGCCGTGAAAAGTTATCGCATGGCCGAGCAACGCAGAGATAAAATTTCTGACAACTTAGGCATTCGCGTCGATGAATTGTCTATTGTATTGGGCGACATTCACCATTTTGCTGAAAAATACCAAGAAGCCTTGGCAAGTTGCCCCCGCAAAGTAGTTGTATTGCTTCATTCGCCGGTGTCATCGCTCACTAACTTGGATTTAAGCCTTTGCGCCCGGGAATTTCAAAAAACCGCCCCCGGCGTGGAGATTTTCCCTGTTTCCACCTGCGGTAACCGCTATTATGATGAAGGGCTTTCCCAGGCTTTTGACGCGGTTTTGAAAAGCGCTGATCCTGAGTCAAAAGCAGAGAAAAAAACAATTCCGGAGTCGGTAAACCTCTTGGGTCTGAATACCCTGGACTTCCCTTCCGGAGATCAGCGAAAAATGATTAAGGACGCGGTTTTGGCGGCGGGAAAACAGGTATTGTCCATCTTCGGCATGGAAACCGATCTTGAACGCCTGAGAAGCTCGCCCCAGGCCGCGGAAAATATTGTCGTTTCGGTCTGCGGACTTGGAGCGGCCAGGACGATGGAGAAAGAATGGAAGCTTCCCTTCACGACACTTGGCGAATTTCTGCTGCCATCCTGGAAATACAAGGGGCCTCAGTTTCAGGGAAGCCCGAATATTCTTATTATCGGTGAGCAATTTTCATCGAATACGCTTCGCCGAATTCTGAATAACCTCGGCGCGGGCAAGGTGGTCGTAGCCGGTTGGTTTTTAATGGATTCGGAATATATGGAGGATGGAGATTGTAAAATCGAAAGCGAAGCGGAGCTTGTACAGCTGATGGATGACCCGGAATTTCAGCTGATCATTGGCGATCCCGATTTTGAACCGCTTCGCGGCAGTGTTTCTGGCGGCGCCTATTTTCCGCAACCACATCCGCCAGTCTCAGGAAACGAAGGGTTGCGGGGGACGGTATGGAACCTTTTCAGTCAGGATTGCGTCAGTGCGATCGTTTCAGCCGCTGTCAGCAGGGGAAAGGAGTCGTAATACACGGATGAGACAAATAGCGATTTATGGAAAAGGCGGGATCGGCAAATCGACTACCACGCAGAATATCGCCGCCGCACTAGCGGAAAAAGGAAAGAAAACCATGATCATTGGCTGCGATCCGAAAGCTGATTCAACCAGATTGATCTTGGGCGGCAGGCTGCAAAACACTGTTTTGGACACGCTACGCCGAAAGGGTCCGCGAATCGCCTTGGAAGATATTGTGCATACAGGATTTCTGGAGGTGCGTTGCGTGGAATCGGGGGGACCGGAACCGGGCGTTGGCTGCGCGGGGCGCGGAATTATCACCGCCATTGAAACGCTTGAAAAACTTGGCGCTTATCAGCCTGAACCTGATATTGTCTTGTACGATATACTGGGCGATGTCGTTTGCGGTGGTTTCGCCATGCCGATTCGCGAAGGGAAGGCAAAAGAGATATACATCGTCTGTTCGGGTGAAATGATGTCTCTGTTTGCGGCGAACAATATTTGCAAGGGCGTGGCGCTGTACGCGAACAACAGTGGGGTGCGCGTCGGCGGATTGATCTGCAATTCGAGAATGACGGATCACGAGAAGGAATTGTCAAAGGCCTTTGCGGACGCGATCGGGACGCGGCTTCTATACTTTCTGCCGCGGGATAATATCGTGCAAAAAGCGGAATTGAACCGGCAAACGGTGATACAATATGCTCCCGATTCCTCGCAGGCGCAGGAATATCGCTCGCTCGCGCGAGCCGTTGAGGAAAACGCGGATCGCGTCATCCCTGAACCGCTCTCCTATGACGCGTTGGAAGACCTTTTGAATCGCTACAGTTGACATGAAACCGGTTTCGGCTACCTTGAACGTTCTAGCTCCTATCCAGACCGTCTGAAACTACTTCGCCAGTCGTCTGAAGGTCAGAAAGGAATAGAGCAGGGATCCCAGGCTGATGACGGCAGTCACCGCCAGCATGACGCCAAAAACCACCTCTCGCTGCGGAAAAAAACCGGCGATGAAAATGACGACGCCGCCTACAACCCACACCGGCCCCATAGCGCGATGGGTTTTATACCAGACCTCTTCATTTGCCAGCGTCCAGGGGGTGCGGATGCCGAAGGTAAAATTATATTTCACCTTGCCCATATAATTTCCCAGCACGATAAACAACAGGCCGACGCCGCAAAAGATGAAGAGGGGCACCAGGTTCTGATAAGCGGCGTTGCCCAGAGCCGATAAGAGCGTTCCCGCGTAGATGACGCTTAAAAATACGATGATGAGAAAACAGGTCAGGGAATAAACTTTGCTCATGGCGCGATAATTATTTTTCTTGGGATCGACGTGCGGCAGAATGAGCAAGAGCAGAAACGTCCCCAGGTTGATCAGCGGCATGAGGAAAGCGCCGCTGAGCGGATTACTGTAGCCGTTCACCTGACCGGCGATGTCCCAATGAGAGGGGATTTGCTCCGGAAGCTGAGGATAGACCCAGAAAGCGACGGCAAAACTCAGCAAAACGACGACGCCTGACAGGTAAAAGAAGAGCTTCCCCTTATTTTTTTGCTCGGTTTGGGTGGTTTGGTTTTCTGGAACGCTTGGATTTCCCTGATGGCTCAATGTAATCACTCCTTTTTTCTTTTTCGCTGGGCTCAGCCGGGGGCGGCGCTCCGAAAAATTCCGCGCACCAGGTAATCAGTTCTTCAAAAACCGAGGTATTAAGAGAGTAGATCATATGTTGACCGCTTCTCTGATCGGAGATTAAATCCGCCTGTTTGAGGATATTCAAATGATGAGAGATACTGGGCTTGGAGACGGAGAACGTCGCCGCGATTTCACCGGCGCTTAGATCACGCTCCCGGAGATCACGGAGAATCTGCCGCCGGGTAGGGTCGGATATCGCCTGAAAAACAGACTGTTTGGGCACGCTGTTCACATCCTTTCCT
>JAITOS010000084.1 GCA_031289815.1 Peptococcaceae bacterium
TATGACCGAAGCCGGACGACGATGCATTCCTTTCCGCTGTGCGCTGATTGTGCGCGGGAATATGAAGATCCAGAGGACCGCCGTTTTCACGCGCAGCCGGTTGCCTGCCCTGTTTGCGGGCCGCACATAGAATTGTTGGATTCTCAGGGACAGAAGCTGGATGGGCTGGGTCTGGCGCAGCTGGAAGCGGGAGCCGTCCTTGCCGTTAAGGGGTTGGGAGGATTCCAGCTGGTTTGTGACGCTCACAACCGTGAAGCGGTTCAGCGCCTGCGAGAGAAAAAAGAAAGAGGAGCGAAGCCTTTTGCTCTGATG
Source organism: Peptococcaceae bacterium (assembly GCA_031289815.1). Taxonomy (GTDB): domain Bacteria; phylum Bacillota; class Desulfitobacteriia; order Desulfitobacteriales; family Desulfitobacteriaceae; genus JAITOS01. The sequence goes on from JAITOS010000084.1 coordinate 313, forward strand.
GTTCGGGATATCGGCCAAGCGCGCGCCGTCGTCCGCATGACGGAACAGGAAGAAGCAATACTGCAATCGGCGGCGGCGCCCATCGTGGTGTTACCGTTGGCGGCCAACAGCCAGATGGCGGGGCTGGCGCCGGAAATCGCGCCGGGTTTACATACGCTGGGAGTCATGCTTCCCTATACCCCATTGCACCATCTGCTATTTACCGGACACGATCATTTTCTGGTGATGACCAGCGCCAACCTGAGCGGTCAGCCCTTGATATACCGAAACGAAGAGGCGCTGGAGCAATTGCGGGGGATCGCCGATTATTTTTTGCTGCATGACCGGGATATTTATCATCCGTGCGATGATTCGGTGGTGCGGGTCATTGGCGGGCAGCCGGTGGTCATGCGGCGCGCGCGCGGCTATGTGCCCTTGCCGTTGCGGTGCGCTCAGCCGGTGGGCAAGCCCCTGCTGGCCGTGGGGGGAGAATTGAAAAACGCCTTTTGTCTGGCGTCCGGGGAGAAGGCGTTCGTCAGCCAATACATAGGAGATATGGAGGAGTATGAGAACTTTCGGCGTTTCCTGCAAGAAGTGAAGTCGCTGCAAAAAATCGTCCATATTCAGCCGGAGCTGATTGCCTGCGACGCGCATCCTCTGTACCAGACGACGTCCTACGCGGAGGAACAAAAAGGATATGCTCAGGTGAAGGTGCAACATCACCACGCCCATCTGGTCAGTGTGATGGCGGAGCATGATTTGCGGGAACCCTGCCTGGGCGTACTCTGTGACGGAACCGGGTATGGGGCGGACGGCAAGATTTGGGGCTTTGAATTTTTGTACGGAGACGCCCGCGGCTTCGAGCGTCTGGCCCATTTGCAATATTTGCCGCTTCCCGGCGGCGACGCCGGGACGAAATTTCCGTTAAGGATTGCCTACGCCTATCTTCGCTGTCTCTTGGCTCCCGCCGAATTTGCGGAGACGTCAGGGCTGTGGCGGGGACTTCCGGAACAGGAGAGGGCGATGTTGGATCAACAGCTGGCCAATAACATCCGGGTATTTCAGACCTCCAGCGCCGGACGGCTCTTTGACGCGGTGAGCGCTTTATTGGGGATTTGTACGCGCGTCACCTATGAAGGGCAGGCGGCGATTGAATTGGAGAGCGCCGCTTGGCGGTGGCTGGCGCGTGAGCAAGCGGCGCTTGAGGAACAGACCACGGATCAGGAGGCGTTCGTGGCGCTGATCAAAAAAACGGCGCTTCAACCCTACGCCTTTGAGCTGGCAACGGCAGATTCGACAGCTCCGACAACTCCGGCAACCCCGCGGCAAATTCTGGTCAAGCCCCTGCTTCAGGGGATTATTCAGGAACTGAGGGATGGGGAGGATACCGGCAAGATTTCCCTGCGTTTTCATCTGACGGCGGCGGCGATGATCCTAGAGACCGCGCGGCAATTGCCGGTAGGGGCGGGGCGGCTCATTTTGAACGGCGGCGTTTTCCAAAATAAACTGCTGACGGAATGGCTTCTGGAGCTCTGCCGGCAGAATCAGATCGAAGGACTGCGGGCCAGGGCGCTGCCGCCGGGAGACGGCGGGATTGCTTTCGGGCAGACGATGATCGCCAATGCGACCTTGCAGGAGCCGTCCGGGATAAAGAGATAAAAGGGTATAGAAAAGTATAGAAGAATATAGAAGAGCATAGAAGCGAAGAAAAAATCAAAAGACCGACAGGATGAAGGGAAGCCATAGAGTTTCCTTGGAGCGGCTTGAGGAGGGGTTCATACGTGCAGGTGGCGGTGATCGACGGACAGGGAGGCGGTATAGGAAAACATATTGTGGAACAATTGCGCAAGCGCCTGCCTGAATTGGAGATTTTGGCTTTAGGAACCAACGCGCTGGCGACGGGAGCTATGCTGCGGGCAGGGGCGACAGAAGGAGCGTCCGGGGAAGCCGCCATACGCTATAATGTGCCGAGAGCGGATATCATTACCGGTTCGCTGGCGGTGACGATGGTGTATGGGATGTTAGGCGAAATTACGCCGGGAATGGCGGAAGCGGTCATGGTTTCCCAAGCGGAGAAGATTTTGCTGCCGGTGCTGCGGGGCAATGTTCAATTGATCGGTACGGCGCGGATACCACTGCCACACTTGATCGAAGCGCTGGCGGACGAGATTGAACAGCGTTACAGGCGCTGAAAAAAGGGTTTGGAATATAGACGGCGTGTGTTTTGAAAGGAGAAATTTTCATGTCAGGGCATTCTAAATGGGCGAATATAAAACATAAAAAAGGGAAAGCGGACGCGCAAAAAGGGCAGATTTTCACGAAATTAGGCCGGGAGATCATTGTAGCGGCGCGTAGCGGCGGCGGCGAACCAGCCAACAACTTCCGTTTGAAATTAGCGATTGATAAAGCGAAGGCGGCCAATATGCCGAACGATAATATTCAGCGCGCCATTCAAAAGGGTGTCGGCGGCGGGGAAGGCAGTCAGTACGAAGAACTGCGGTATGAGGGCTACGCTCCCGGCGGGGTCGCGGTCATGGTCAATGTCTTGACCGATAACCGCAACCGGACAGCCGGTGAAATGCGTCATATCTTTTCTAAAAATGGCGGCAATTTGGGCGAAACGGGTTGCGTCGGCTGGATGTTTAAGGAGAAAGGGCAGTTGATTCTCCCGAAAGAGGGGAACAGCCGGGGGGAAGACGAGATCATGCTGCTGGTATTGGAGGCCGGAGCGGAGGATTTGCATAGCGAAGAAGAGCATTATCAGGTTCTCACCGCGCCGGAGGATATGGAAAAAGTCCGGCAGACCTTGCTGGAGCACGGGGTGACGATCGCGGAAGCGGAAGTCAGCCTCATCCCGGAAAATACGACGGAAATCGCGGATGAGGAACAAGCGCGTAAAATCATCCGCTTGATTGATTTCCTGGAAGAACATGACGACGTGCAGGGCGTTTATGTAAATTTTGAATTGGCGGAAGTTTTGGCGAATCAGGAATTTTGATCAGGATGTTTATTTCACGCCCTTCTGGCAAAACTATGATGAAAGTCAGGAGGGTGGACTATGCTGAAAAAGTTTAAATTGCTGGGGATATTTGGCTTAGGTATCCTGATGGGGACGATGATCCCCTGGGCAAATTGGTTTCAGGCGCTGACCTCACAAGCGGATCCTTTGGCGGACGCCAAGATCTCCGAACAACAAAAGGCGTCGGCGGCGGCTACGCAGGAAGAAATCTATCATTTTATCCTGGAACAGGGGAAATTAGCGGTGCGGCAGGGGAAAATCGGAGAAGCCGGCCCCACCTTGATTCAGGGAATGGATACGCGGGATTGGCCGGTGTCCGTTCTGGAAGCGGCGGCGGATGCGGAATTTTACTCATTGGATGAAGTACAATCGTATATCGATAGCATTCATGAAGCCTTATAGCGGTTGGAGAGCGAATCCCTGTTGACGTCCGTTCGGCTTAAAAATCTGACGGCCATAAACAGGAATCCCCCGTTCTTTCGTCGAATGGTCATTCAGAAAGGGAGACGGAGGATGTTGATTTTAGGAATTGATCCGGGGACGGCGATCGTGGGGTACGGGCTGATTGAAAAACAGGCGAATAAACTTCGCGCCCTGCAATATCAGTGTTGGCGAACGAAGGCGCACACGCCGCCGGAAGAGCGCTTGCTGTCCCTGTATAATGAAATGGCCGCTTTATTGGCGGAGTTCCGTCCGGATCAGGTCGCGGTGGAAGACCTGTATTTTAACCGCAACACGACGACGGCCATGACTGTGGCCCAGGCGCGCGGCGTGATGTTACTGGCGGCGGCGCAAAAGGGGATCCGGGTCTTTTCCTATACGCCGCTACAGGTGAAGCAAGCGGTGGTGGGCTATGGCAGAGCGGATAAACAGCAAGTCCAGCAAATGGTGAAAGCCCTGCTGGGCTTGAGTGAAATTCCGAAGCCGGATGATACAGCCGATGCTTTAGCGGTGGCGATCTGTCACGCGCATAGTCTGCATCTGGTCGGAAAAGCGGAGGGAACGAGATGATCGGGATTTTGCGGGGGAAGGTATGGGAGATCGAAGCGAGCGCGCTCTGTTTGGATGTGGCGGGGGTGGGGTATGAGATTGCGGTCACCGCCTCCGTGCTGGGAAAAGCGCGAATGGGGCAGGAATTGACCGTCTATACCAAGCTGATCCCCAAAGACGATGAACTCGCGCTCTATGGCTTTGCGACCTTGCGTGAAAAACAATTATTTTTGGAAATGCTCACCGTCTCCGGGATCGGGCCGAAAGGCGCGCTGTCGCTGTTATCGGCTTTGGGCGTTGACCAGATCGAGACCGCTTTTGCTGCGGAAAACGCGGCCCTGCTGACGAAGGTTCCGGGGATTGGCAAAAAGACGGCGCAGCGCTTGATTTTAGAACTCAAAGAGAAATTTAAAGGGCTTCCCGGCGGAACAGGGGAGGGTTCATTAGGTTCCCTGGCGGGGATTCGGCATTCGGACGCGCTGGAGAGCCTTCTTGTCTTGGGGTATACCTTGGAAGAGTCACAGCGGACACTGGCGGCGATTGTGAAAGAGCAGCCGGAATCGACGACGGAAGAGCAGATCAAGCTCGCCTTGCGAACGCTGTCGGCGAGATAAACCCGAAAAGGCGCTGCGGGTGACGGCAGGCGGCAAAGAGAGGGATAGAAGTTTGGAAGAAAGATTGGTCAGTTCACAGGAGCAAACAGGGGATCAGGAAAATGAAACGCTTCGTCCGCTCCGCTTGCATGAATATATTGGGCAAACCAAGGTAAAGGAGAATCTCAAAATATTTATTCAGGCGGCCTTACAGCGAAGCGAGCCGCTGGATCATGTACTCCTGTACGGCCCGCCGGGGTTGGGGAAAACCACCCTGGCCAATATCATCGCGGCGGAGATGGGCGTCAATATCCGGACGACCTCGGGGCCGGTCATCGAGCGTCCGGGGGATTTAGCTGCGATCCTGACCGCCCTTGAACCGCACGATGTGCTGTTTATTGACGAGATTCACCGCTTGAACCGCACCGCGGAGGAAATTCTTTACGGGGCTATGGAGGACGCCTGTTTGGATATCATCATCGGCAAGGGGCCGAGCGCGCGTTCGATTCGTTTGTCGCTGCCGCGCTTTACGTTGGTGGGAGCGACGACGCGGGCCGGTCAGCTGACCTCGCCCTTGCGGAACCGCTTCGGGGTCATCAGCCGTTTGGAATACTATGAAGAGGCGGATTTACTGGAAATCATTCAGCGGACCGCCGGGATCCTGCGTCTGGAGATTACGGAGGAAGGCGCGGAAGAGATCGCCCGCCGGTCGCGGGGAACGCCGCGGATAGCGAATCGCCTGTTGAAAAGAGTACGCGATTACGCTCAGGTGTGGGAAAACGGCGCGGTTACGGGGACCCTGGCGCGGGAGGCGTTAATCCGCTTAGATGTGGATCCGGCCGGCTTGGATCTGATCGATCAGAAGACCCTGCAAACGATTATTTATACCTTTCAGGGCGGCCCGGTGGGACTGGATACCCTGGCGGCGACCATCGGCGAAGAGTCGGAAACCCTGGAAGACGTGGTGGAGCCCTTTTTGTTACAAAAAGGGTTTTTGCAGCGCACAGCGCGGGGGCGCATGGTGACCGTGGCAGGTTATCGTCATTTAGGCTTGACGGCGCCGCCGGGCAAGTCGGAGCCGGTTGACGGCGGTCTTTTTCCGGAGGAACAGGAATGAAACGGGGACTTGCGGGACAAAAGAAAAGGGCCTTTAGAAGCGCAAACGGATTCTAAAGGCCTTTTTTCAAAAGGGTTTTTAAAGGATTTTCAATTGAAGTAGCGCGTGAGCAGTCCGGCGAAAGCGCGGCCATGACGGGCTTCATCCTTACACATTTCATGAACCGTGTCGTGAATGGCGTCATAGCCCAGTTCTTTGGCGCGGGTCGCGATCTGTTTCTTGCCCGCCGTCGCGCCGTGTTCGGCTTCGACGCGCAATTGCAGGTTCTTTTTGGTGTCGGCGAACACCACTTCGCCTAAAAGTTCGGCAAACTTGGCCGCGTGTTCGGCTTCCTCAAAAGCGATGCGCTTATAGGCTTCCGCTACTTCCGGAAAGCCTTCGCGATCCGCCTGTCGGCTCATGGCCAAATACATACCGATCTCGGTGCATTCGCCGGTAAAATTGGCCCGCAGGCCTTCCAGAACTTCGGGATCAACGTCTTTGGCTACGCCAATGCGGTGTTCATCGGCCCAGATTAAGCTGCCGCCGCCGGACTGTTCACTGAATTTTGCCGCCGCCGCGCCGCATTGCGGACATTTCTCAGGGGCCTTTTCTCCTTCGCTCACATAGCCGCAGATGCTGCATACAAATTTTTTCATGATGACATTTTCCTCCTTCTTTTGCAAAACCGTTTCCTTTAAAGCGCCTTCAGGGTGGGAAAAGGTTTTGTACCTTAATTATACACTACGCGCATTTGAGTTGAGAAGGGTTACGGTAAATTTCTTTACAGAAAGGCTGTCCCCAAATGATTGAAAAATCATCGCAGGGACAGCCTTATGGCAAGGAGCTTGACTGAAAACTGTTCAGGGTTGGCGGAGGGCCGCCGCTAGTGCTCTTTACACCTTAAACTGATTGACCAAAGCCATAAGATCCTTGGCGGTTTGGGCGCATTGCTCCATGTTATCGACGACGGAGACCGCGTTGCTGCTGATTTCCGTGGTTTTCTCCGCTAAGAGGATGGTCGTTTGCGCTCCCTCCTGCGTGGCGATCGACACGCCCGCAATCGCGTTGGTGATGCCCTGTAAAGAGGCTAAAAGCTCTTGCGAGGTGGCGCTCAAGTCGGAAGTCATATCGCTGACATAGAGGGCGTCGTCCGTATAGCTGTCGGTCGCCGCCAGCATGTGGTCGTAATCCTCTTGAACTTCATTGGACATGAAACGCAGCAGATTGCTCGAACTGGAGGCCAAATTGCTCACGGCGCTCTTCGCCACGCTCGTGATTTCCTGGATCTTGCTGACGATGTTCTTGGAATTTTCCGCCAGGTTACGGATTTCATTGGCGACCACCGCGAAGCCTTTGCCCGCCTCGCCGGCTCTGGCGGATTCGATGGCGGCGTTGAGAGCTAACAGGTTGGTCTGATTGGTGATTTGTAAAATGGCGTCGGCTAAAATCGTGATTTCTTCCACCGCTTTGGATTCTTCCAGCGCTTGCTCCAGTTCGACCTTCATGGAACTGAAAATCTGATCCGCTTTTTGGGCCGATTGATGGATACTGTCTTTCAGCTGGGCGGCGCGATCATTGATTTCGGTGGCTTTGGTCGCGCCTTGCTCCGCTTTGACCGAAACATTTTCTACCGCGGACTCAATTTCGTTGGCGGCGGAGTTCATTTCCTGGGCGGAGGCGCCGGTTTCTTCCATACCGGCGCTCAACTGCTCGGTCGCCGCCGAAGAATCAGAAATCTTATCGCCCAGATCGGACATGATCGTATTGCTGGACTGTACTTTCGTTTCCAGATCGACGGCGGCATCGCGGATAGCGACGATCATGCCGGCCACTTTTCCCCGCATTTGATTGATATTGCCGGCTAACTGGCCGATTTCATCCTTGAGGGAGGCGTATTTTTCCAGCTCGGTGGTGGACAGATCGCCGTTGGAAATGATATTCGCCACATTGTTCACACTACGCAAAGGAGTGACGATCAGGGAGGCGAGGAAAAAGGCGAGGATCACGGACAGGAGGATCCCGACCAAAATGGAGACGACCGTACCGATCAGGGCGCTTCGGTAGGAAGCATTCGCGTGATCAAAATTCAGCAGAGCGTTATTTTCATTGAGCGCAATCTGAGCGTCCAACGCGGTCGCCAAAGCGGGGATGAGCGTATTGGAAATATAGTCGTACCTCTCCACGGCGGTGTCATAATCATTGTTCTTGACGGCTTCAATGGTTGCTGCCCGCACTTCCCGGTAATCTTCCAATACTTTTTGCAAGGTTGCAAAAAGCGCGGTATCTTCCGTATCCTCCACACCAATAGCGTTTTGATAGACGATCATAGCCGCGTTGGCCGCGTTGGCGCCTTCCTGGATTTGGGATTCATACAAGCTCATTGAATCCCGGTTTTGCGGGAGGGTCAGGCGCTGTAGGGAAAGACGGTTTTGTTCAACAGCGATGCGGATATCTTTAATGCTACTAATGCCGACCAGTGAATCATCATGAAGCACAACCGCGGCATTATGTAGGGAAGAGAGTCCTGAGTAGCTGAGGATCCCTATAAACAGAAGCACCAGACAGACGAGGGCATAACTTATAATTAGTTTTAAGCGGACACGTAAATTTTTGAACCAGTTCATTAGCAACACTCCTCTTCAAAATATAGCATAATTTTTTTGCATGAGGCCGAAGTGACGACGGCCATATTGTTAATATCGAAAAAATCAGCGCAACTATACAGGCTCATTTGATCATAAGCCTAAAAAAATTTACCGGCGGCTAGGCGCGGCGCGTGGCTGAGCGCTTCAAATCAGGCGTGTAGCGCGGTCGTATAGGGAGGACATTTCCTTCTTGGAGGACACATAAGGGAGCGGCTCGATATTTCCCGCTCCGTGAGGGCGTGAGCTACCGCATGATGGCCAGTGGGGAGGCTTAAAAAGGGTAAGAACAAAATTTTTTTCAATAGATCTCCCTGCTTTCTATCGGCGACATGGGTGAGATTTTAAGGTGAGATGTCAATAGGGATGAGCTTCTTTCAGCGCTGCCGATAGCTTCACTATGCGCAGATCGAGGGTATTTTATCCGGCGGAAACGACGCCCGCTGTCCCTTCATACGAACGGCTGGGATCCACATAGCACGCAGCTTGACAAACGCTGAAATAAAATATAGAATAGCACCGTAAAGCAAATTTCCTTTACGGAAAGAGGGAGTCCTTTGAAAAAACTGGCGAAGATGGCTTTGTTAGTGGATTTTTATGGATCACTCCTGACGGAAAAACAGCAAAGGGTCTGGGAGCTTTATTTCTCTGAGGATCTGTCGTTAAGCGAGATCGCCGAGCTCGAGGGAATCAGCCGTCAGGCCGTATATGACCTGATCAAACGCACGGAAAGGATTCTCACGGAATACGAGTTCAAGATGGGCTTGATTGCCCGCTTCTTATCTGAGAAAAAGACCCTGAGCCAAGCGCTGAAATTGCTGAAGCCGATGGCTAGCGAGCATTTTCTCCAGCGGGATCGCTGGGAGGACTTCTCCCGCGCGCGGCAGATGATGGTGGAAACGTTGGCGGAATTTGACGAATTGGATAGCGTCACCTGACGCCGGTGAGAACGATTAAAAAATAAAGGCGGGAACCCTATGTTTCAGAGCCTAAGTGAAAAACTTCAAGATACCTTTAAACGTCTGCGCGGCAAAGGCAAGCTCACGGAGCAGGACGTCAGCGATGCGATGCGCGAGGTGCGCGTGGCCTTGCTGGAAGCGGACGTCAACTTTAAAGTCGTCAAGGATTTTGTGGCGAAGGTAAAGGAACGCTCCATCGGCCAGGAGGTACTGGAATCCCTTTCTCCGGGACAGCAGGTCGTCAAGATCGTCAATGAGGAAATGGTGGCCCTGATGGGCGGCGCCGCCAACAAGATTCAGATCGCTTCCAAACCGCCGACGGTCATTTTAATGGTAGGGCTGCAAGGCGCCGGCAAAACGACGCAGGCGGCGAAGCTGGCGCAGCTGCTAAAAAAACAGGGAAAACGCCCGCTGTTGGTAGCCTGTGATATTTATCGTCCGGCGGCCATCAAGCAATTGCAGGTGCTGGGAGAACAGATTGACGCGCCGGTCTTTTCACTCGGACAGCAGCCGCCGGCGAAAATCGCGCAAGAGGGCCTGCGGCACGCCTTGTCTCAGGGGAATGACGTCGTCGTCATCGATACGGCCGGTCGCTTGCACATCAATGAAGAGTTGATGGCGGAGCTTCAGGATATCAAAAAGATTGCGGAACCGCATGAAATTCTTTTGGTGGTGGACGCCATGACCGGACAGGACGCGGTGAACGTAGCGGAGACCTTCCATCAGGAGTTGGGCCTGGACGGCGTGATATTATCCAAATTGGACGGCGATACGCGAGGTGGGGCGGCTCTGTCGGTCAGAGCGGTGACAGGTTGTCCGATTAAGTTTGTCGGCACGGGAGAAAAAATCGACGCCCTGGAACCCTTTCATCCCGATCGGATGGCGTCGCGGATTTTGGGGATGGGGGATGTTCTCACCCTGATCGAAAAGGCGCAGCAGAGTTTTGACGATAAAAAAAGCCAGGAAATGGAAGAAAAACTGAGAAAATCAGAATTCACCCTGGATGATTTTCTGGAACAGATGCAGCAGCTGAAAAAGATGGGGCCGCTGTCGTCCCTCCTGGAGATGATCCCAGGACTCGGCAAGCAGATGAAGGATGTTCAGATCGATGAAAAAGAGATGATCCACGTCGAGGCCATGATCTATTCGATGACGGCGGAAGAAAGACGCAAACCGGCGATCATTAAGGATTCGCGTAAGAAGAGAATCGCCAGGGGCAGCGGGCGCAACGTGCAGGACGTGGGTCGTTTGCTTCGGCAGTTTGAGCAGATGCAGAAAATGATGAAACAATTCTCCGGCCTGGGCAAGCTCCCGGGCATGGGGAAGAAAGGGAAGAAGGATAAGAAAAGCAAGGGCTTGCCCATGCAGTTTCCCTTTAAGTTTTAAGGGAGAGCCTTTTACCCGCTTGAAACGCTAACCCAGAATCAATATAGAGTAAATCCAGATGAGGAGGTGAAAATTGATGGCTGCAAAAATTCGTTTACGTCGCATGGGAGCGAAGAAAAATCCCTTTTATCGTATCGTGGTTGCGGATACGGACTCGCCGCGTGACGGGCGTTTTATTGAAGAAATAGGATACTATGAGCCGACGAAGAATCCGGAAGTATTGAAGGTTGACGAAGAAAGGGCGCTGAAATGGCTGTCTGACGGGGCGCAACCCTCAGATACGGTAAAATCCTTACTGCGTCAGGCCGGAATTATCGCTAAGTTCCAGGCGAAGAACTAAGTTCGTGTTCGGGGGTGATTAGTTATGAAGGAACTGGTTGAAGTTTTAGCCAAGGCATTGGTAGATCACCCGGATCAGGTGGCCGTCCTTCAGACGGATACGGAGAAAACCGTCAATCTGCGGCTGATGGTCGCGCTGGAGGATATGGGAAAAGTGATCGGCAAACAGGGAAAAATAGCGAACGCCATACGTACAATGGTGAAAGCCGCTGCCGTCAAGGATGGTCGGCGGTTTCACGTGGACATCGATCAGTGACGAAAAGAAGGGCTTTAGCCCTTCTTTAGCATAAGACGCCGGTGTCGGCGGGTTATTTTCTTGGGCGGGGAGATCGGTTTGGCTTTTCAGGATAGGAGAGAAGGCGAGTCATGGATACGGATACGGTGTTAATTGGTAAGGTTACGCGGGCCTTTGGCGTGCAGGGAGCATTGAGGGTCTATCCGATTACGCATGATCCGCAGCGCTATAAAGACTTAAAGGAAGTCATTCTCCAATTTGAAAATAATACGCCGCGGCGCTTTAGCGTGCGGGAGGCGCAGGTCTATGCCGATTGCGTTTGTTTGGCTTTGGACGGTATCGGCGACCGGGAGCAGGCGGAAGCCTGCCGGGGATACGAGGTGCGGGTTGACCGTAAGGACGTGCCGCCCTTATCCGAGGGCTGGTACTATTTTGAGCTGGAAGGGCTAAAGGTGTATGAAGGCGAGGTTTATTGGGGAACGCTGAAGCAAGTAGTGCAGACGGGCGCAAATGATATTTATCTGGTCGCCGGGCCCCAGGGGGAGATCTGTGTACCGGCGCTGAAAAGCGTAGTACAAGAGGTCGATCTGGAGCGGGGGATCATGCAAGTGACCTTACCGCCGGGTCTGGTTGAGGATGAGGGGAAGCCATGAAGCTGTTTACGGTGCTGACCCTGTTCCCGGAAATGTTCGCGCCGGTAAGGGAAAGCATTCTCAAACGGGCGCAGCAGGCGGGAAAGTTAAAAATTAATGTCGTGAATTTTCGGGATTATGCGCTCAGCAAGCATAAAAACGTGGACGATATTCCTTATGGCGGCGGCGCCGGGATGGTGCTGAAACCGGAACCGCTGTACGCTGCCGTGAGGGCGCTGCCGGAAAGCGCGGGGCGGCGCAGCGTGATTCTTTTGACGCCCCAGGGCAGGGTTTTTGATCAAGCTCTGGCGGCGGAGCTCAGTCAGTATGATGAATTGGTCTTTATCTGCGGGCATTATGAGGGCTATGACGAACGTGTCCGCTCCTTGGCCGATGAAGAGATATCGGTGGGGGATTTCGTCGTGACCGGCGGCGAATTACCGGCGATGATCATGATCGACGCGGTCAGCAGATTATGGCCGGGCGTCCTGGGAGACAGTCTGTCGGTGGTGGAAGAATCCCATAGCGGGGAACTGTTGGAATACCCGCACTATACCCGCCCGCCGGAATTTGCGGGACTTCAGGTACCGGAAGTGTTGTTATCCGGGCATCACGCCAATATCGCCCGCTGGCGGCGTAAAGAAGCGTGGCGGCGTACTTTTTTGCGCCGTCCGGAGATCATTGAGGGCATACTGGAGCGGCTGCTGCTGAGCGGCGACGATTATTTATTGCTGGAGGAATTGGCGCGGGAAATGCCGACGCTGGCCGAGCTGCGGGAGCGGTGGCAATTTGCCCGCCCGCCGCTGAAAGCGCGGAAAAATCGCCGCGCCGGCAAAGCGGAGCAAGAGGATGGGGAGGGAATGAATTCTGGCCGAGATCTATGTGGCGCTGATCCACGCTCCGGTGTATAACAAAAACGGTCAAATCGTCGCCGCTTCGATTACGAATCTGGACTTGCACGACATTGCGCGGGCTTGCGCGACCTACGGCATCCGGCGCTATTATATCGTTCATCCGGCGGAGACGCAGCGCCTGCTGGCGGAGCGGATCATGTCTTTCTGGCAGGAGGGTTTCGGCAGTACCTACAATCCCGACCGCAAAGAGGCCTTCGCTCACGTTCGTCTGGCTTCATCCCTGGAAGAAGTGACGCGGGAGATTGCCCTGGAAACGGGCGTCGCGCCTTTGACGGTCGGAACGGACGCCCGCCGCTATCCCCGTACCGTGAACTATGCGGCGTTGCGCCGGAAGCTGGAACAGGAAACGGGCGCCTATGTCTTGATATTTGGAACCGGCTGGGGTTTGCTGAAAGAAGAGATGGCTAAAATGGATTTTATTCTGGAGCCTTTATACGGGCCTTCGGAATATAATCATTTATCCGTCCGCTCGGCGGTGTCGATTATCCTCGACCGCTTGCGGGGGCGTCAGAATGTAAAATGAAACGCTTGCGCTTAACCGCCGATCTATGCTAATATAGTAAGGTGTGAAAACGGGTGGTCCGCTAACTGCACCTGAAGTCAGTTATGAACGCCTAGGCAAGGAAGGAGGGAAACACAGGATGGATTATATTCGTATCATTGAAGAAGAACAGATAAAAAAAGATATTCCTGACTTCCGCCCTGGAGATACGCTCCGAGTGCATGTAAAGGTCGTCGAAGGTACGCGGGAACGCATCCAGGCTTTTGAAGGCGTCGTCATCAGAATAAAAAACGAAGGGCTGCGGGAAACCTTTACGGTTCGCCGGGTCACCTACGGCGTGGGCGTCGAACGTATATTTCCGTTGCATTCTCCGCGTATAGACAAGATTGAAGTACTGCGCCGGGGACGGGTACGGCGCGCAAAACTCTATTACTTGCGAGACCGGTCCGGGAAGGCCGCCAGAATTCGAGATCGCCGCTAGGCC
>JAITOS010000088.1 GCA_031289815.1 Peptococcaceae bacterium
TCTTCTGTTTTCTCTAAAGTCAATTCACTCTTTCAGCCATTCTGCCAATAACTTCTGCCGGCTCATCCAGACCCATTTCGGCTGATCCCCCAATCGCTGACGATTTCGTCCCTTCCCCAGCGGATGATAGACCGACATAATCACCTTCTGTAACGTTCCTATGCGACGGACGGCCCAGGAGGGGCGCGTTTCCTGCACCTCAAACCCCAAGCGTCCGACCCCGCGATGGATCAGGGTAAGACCAGCGAAAACCCGGACGTCTTGATAGTCGGGATGTTCTACTACATATTTCGCCAAAATAGGCAGCGATTCACGAAATTGAGCGATCGCCCTCAACAATACGCCGCGCACGTCGCTTTCCGTCCCTTGCAAACGGCTGTTATCCAGATGCAGTTCGGCAATGATATCCCCCTTGGCCGCCCATAGAACCCCATCCTTATCGTATAGCTCCGGCCCCTGATAGCGCTTCTTCGCCAGACGGAACACGCTGGCGGCGTCAATGCGCTGAATCTGAAAACGCCAGGCGTAAAAACGTTCCCACTGATCCCAGAGCCGGTAAAAACAGCGCCGCCGCCACGTCCACAGCGGAAACGACAAGGGGCTGACGGCTAACTTATGCTCCTCCGGCAAACGGCGGCAGATCAGGGGCAGCGCCTGGATCATATTTTCCACCGCGCCGCATTCGCCGCCGCTGTCATGCAGCAGCAGGATCGCTCCCGGTCGGATATGCTTGAGCAAGCGGGCTGTTATTTCAGTCGGCGTGCGCCCAGCCTTCCAATCCATCCCTTCCGCGTTCCACAAAACCGCTCTTTTCTTATTTTTTTTCATCCATAGCCACAGCGCCAGATTAAAGGTTCCCCACGGCGGACGGACCCAGCTAATTTCTTGTCCGGTCAAAGACTCCAGGGTTCGGATCGTTTCCCCCCATTCTTTCCAGGTCGTCCACGGCGTCTGAAACCAGCCAAAGCGGTGATTCCACGAATGCGCTCCCACCTGATGCCCCCCGGCGATGATTTGCCGGACGAGCTCCGGATAACGCCTCGCTTTCTCTCCCACCAGAAAAAAAGTCGCGGCTACCTTATGCGCCGCCAGAATATCCAGCGCCCGCGGCGTAAAATCCGGATCCGGCCCATCGTCAAAGGTGATCGCTACGCCGGATCCATAGTGCGTCTTCCAGCTCCCGATTCCCAAACGGTGCAAAAATACGTCCGGAAGGATCGTATAGATCACTCCCGCCACTGCGATTCCTATGATGATCTCCGTCCAAGGCATTCACTCAACTCCATCAATGTCTGATCTTGATCCCGCTTAGTTTATTATAACGCAAATTGAAAAATCATAAAGAGAATGGAGCCGTAATACCAGCTAAAAAAGAAAAATAAATAAGGCGGGGTATTTTACCCCACCTGTGCCGAAACGCCACGCATCTTTACTGCGCGTGAAGCCGCCCGCACACCATCATCAAGTGGCGGTTGGCGCAGGACGGAACTTGCCGTTCGTGCGTCACGATGATGACTGCGACGCCTTGGCTGTGAACTTCCGCGAACAGGCGAATGACTTCATCGGTATTTCTAGGGTCAAGGTCGCCCGTCGGTTCGTCGGCAATCAAGATTTTCGGGCTTGCGATAAGACTGCGGGCAATCGCGACGCGGCGAGATTCACCGCCGGAAAGATTGCGGGGGCTTTCCCGCTCTAAATCCGCGATTCCCATTTTCAGGAGCAATGCGCGCGCGGTGTTCTTAATGTCGTCTTTCCGCGTCAAATACCACGGCAGACAAACATTGTCGAGTACCGAAAAATTTTGGAGCAGGCTGTTCCCTTGCGGAATATAGCCGATTTTGCCGTTACGTAAATGCGCGAGTTCGTCGTCGCCGAGCTTGCATAAGTCTTCCCCGTCAAACAGGATCGCACCGCTGTCGGCGCGGATCATCCCGGTCAGCATATTCAAAAGCGTGCTTTTTCCGCTGCCGGATTCGCCGGTCACGCAAATAAAATCAT
Organism: Peptococcaceae bacterium; assembly: GCA_031289815.1. Lineage (GTDB taxonomy): Bacteria > Bacillota > Desulfitobacteriia > Desulfitobacteriales > Desulfitobacteriaceae > JAITOS01. The sequence goes on from JAITOS010000088.1 coordinate 1,999, forward strand.
CCGCGGCAACTTGCAAATCAATATTGTCCGCCGCCAAAAAACGCTCCCCGCGTCGCTCATAGCTTTTCGTAAGCCCCATCGTTTGCAGCACCATCAAAGCCCCTCCTGCATATTTACAAGCGCTTCACTTTTGCCAATCCTCGCCGCCGAAAATAGCGACGCCAGCGGTCCGATCACCGCGCCAAGCACAAAACAGATGATGAGGATCGCCGCCACCAAAAGGCTCTGCGGCGGGAGATAGGCGGTTTGCAGCACACGCTCAATAAGCCTGCTGTATGGAAACACAATCAGGCACACAACGCCAACGCCCAGAAGCGCCCCGGCGGAACACAGCAGCATGGTTTCGGTGAGAACAATCGCGGTGAGTTTTCGCCGCGTCGCCCCGATTGCCCGCAGGATTCCAAACTCGCGTTGCCGCTCGTTCAGCGTGAGCGTGAAAATAATGGCAAGCACAAAAACCGCGAACATCCAAATGGCGACGAGCAAAACCATTAAGACGCCGATAACGAGATTCAGATTTTTCGTTGTATTTGCCAAAAGAGCCTGAGAGGAAACGTAACGGACGCCCTCCCCCGCGAATTCATAATTTATGCTTCGCTGAAAGACGAGCGGATCAGTATCGCTCTTGATGTCAACAAGTACCGCCGACACAATGTCGTCCACATCCGCCCCTTCCGGCAACGGCAACGCCTCGGCGTACTTGCCATATTCAGCGAGCAGCATCTTGGCCGTATCCATATTGACAAATACAGAATTATCGAAGCCCATCCCGGTTTTATCGAGAACGCCTACAACGTCCAGTTTCAACGCGAAAAGCTGCATTTTCTGACCGGTTTTGAGTTGAATGTTGCTGCCTACGACAATTTCCCCGTATTGCGGTTCGATGATCTTTGAGCCTTGCAGCCACGGCGCGACAACAAAGTCCGTTTCAGGATCATAACCGATGATCTGCACGAGCGCGGCGCAATGCTCGGAATCGAAGGTCGTAATAAAAAGCTGCTGCGTGGCGCGTTCAATTCCATCGGTTTGCAGAATGCGGTTCGCCACGTCGGCAGTCAGGTAAAATGTGGACGGTGAACCCCGGAGCAACGCGCCCTCAAAACTGTCACCGGCAGACGCCGACACAATCATAGCGTCCGCGCCAAGGCGGGCGTTGACGCTCTCAATGCCATTCCGCAGGCTGTAACCGAGCAGCGTGCCGCCGGTAATCAGCAACGTCGTAACCGCAATTAACAGCACAATGCAGCTGGAACGAAAACGTCTTTGTAGTATGTTGTTAAGCGCGATTTTTACAGTAGAAAGCCTGCCGCCACTCATACCGCATCCGTAGTTTTACGCACCGCCACAACGCCGACCACAAGCCGCGCCGCTGACAGGACGATGATCGCGGCGCCCAAAATCGCGAGTGTCGGAGCCGTAATGTAGCGGCAAGCCATTTCTTCGGATTCGCACAACCCTATGAACGACGGCGTAGCAATCGCGGCAATTCCTCCTGCGAACAGTACCGCCGAGCTTGCGACGCCCAATTTTGCGTTTTTAATAAAGAGTGAGGCAATCGCTATGACCACGATAGCCGCGCCGACAACAGCTTCCGCAATGCAGGCTTTTTCGCAAGCCATCGCCATACCGTGCATTCCTGACATTCCGGCAGTTTCAACGAAGTGGTAAATAGCAAGAGGCAATACGGCAGCCACCGCGCCGAGTAAACCAATTACGCCATAGAGTACCTTATTTTTTGACTGTTTCATTGAAAAACCTCCCGATAATTGCATATTTAACATATGGATTTGATATGTATTATAGCCCTCTGATCCTATTTTGTCAAGTGGTGCGCAAGCCGGTTTTTCCCTCTTCGCCGCCGCCAGATGGAAGCTGTTCTGGTTCTGGCAGCGTTCATCCCCTGCTCATCTTTCCGGATCAAGCGGATGGCTTCCGGCAGCTTCACCTTCCCCCAGCAACGGTTCATACATCATCACCGCGTGATTCTCGACGATCCATTCATCGCCCGTCTGCCGCTCCTCCATGAATACCCGGCGCCGGATCTCATTATGCCGCATATAACCGCCCCACCATTCCTGCGTGATCCGGTGGGCGCTTTCATAGACCTCGTAGCGTTGCGACGGCGGCTGTTCCGCCCGCCATTCCCCTTTTAACTCCGTATCGTCCACTTGCGCGAGCAATTGGTATGCCTGCGCCGTTTCATTTTTTATTTGCAGATCGACATAATTATAGACGATCGTCGCCCCGCTCCCAAACGGCAGGGTGCGATTCACATCCGGAAATACGTCGTGGGTATGCCGCCAGCGTTCCGTTACGGTCAACGGCGTATGCAAGGTCAGCCAATAGACCAGATTCGAGAGCTGACAAAGCCCGCCCCCCGTCCCGGCTGTAAAGCTGCCGTTGGTCAGCACCATGCCTTGCCGGTAGCCCTTGATTTTGCTCGGTTTGCCGATCCGCCGCCACAGGGAAAGCGTTTCTCCCGGCTTTAACACGAGTCCGTCGATTTTCTTGACCGCCAGCTTCAGATTGATCACCTTGTTTTCCTGCAACCAGTGATCGACGTTGCGCAGCGGGCGATACAGCGGGGTATGGTGCGCCATAACCGCATATGGCAGGAAGTCCGACCGCATCGTCTTCGCGTAACGCACGGAGGGATGAATCAGCCATCGGAGATAGCGGCGCCCCATGTAATAATTTTTCCCTAAAAACAGACGAAGGCGGGAACGAATGGCCGGTTTTGAGGATAGGTACAAAGAATCTTTTTGCAAAACTTTTCCTCCCTGACTTCTTCTGTATTGGCGCGCAGACGCATGGCTGAATGTTTCATCATCCATTACCGCTCGCCCCCCACACCGTTCGCATGAACCAGGCACAATATTTTGTGCCGGTCGGTGCAGCATGATTTCATGATTTAAATTATACAACACTATTGTTGAAATAGAAACAAAAATTTAATATACTGTTGTTAATATACCAACGAAGGGGAGGACAGACCGTGAACAAAAAAGAACAGGTCCTGCTGAATTTCAGGGACGTATTTAACAAGCTGGCTTGGCTGAATAAGATGAAGATGGAAGACCGTCTTAAAGAATATAAGCCTTCTGAAGCGCATTGTCTCGAATACATCGGCCAAAATGCGGATGCCAACGTGACCAGACTGGCGTCGTCCTTTTATATGACGCGGGGCGCCATCAGTAAACTGACGAAGAAGCTCCTGGAAAAAAAACTCATCGACAGCTACCAGAAGCCGGATAACAAGAAAGAAATCTATTTTCGCTTGACTGCGCAAGGAAAAGCAATTTATAAAATCCACGCGGAATTGCACCAGGAGTTTCAAGAGCGGGATAAAGCCGTATTTGAACAGATAACCGAGGAACAGTTTGACAGTATGCTCCGCTTTATGGAGAAGTATAGCAAGCATTTGGACGCGGAAATAAAGAAAAAGGTTCGTCTTAAATAGTTCCGCTTCGGCTGACCCATCCTGCTTGTTGCCACTGCTCAGGCACTGCTTTCAGGCAAAATGAACAAAAAACCATGTCAGCTGGGGTGCCGATGGTCCGCCGTCCGCAATTTTAATCATGCAACCACCAGGAGCTGTCGCTTTAGCGCATTGCAAATCGTTAGGCGGCAGTCCCTTTTTTATCCGCTAAAATATTGGCAAATCACCTTTTTACCGCTTGTTTTTTGTTGACAGAGAAACAAGATTGTGATACGATTAATTTGTTTCTAAGGAATCAAAATTGTCGCTTCTAAAAAAGGAGGAATGCTCAGTGTCCAAATTCAGCTCACATCGTGAACAGAACCCAGAACCCGCCGTAGATAAAAAGGCTTTACTCTTCGGTCTTACGTCGGTGTTTCTGTGCGGAATAGGCTTCAGTATCATCATCCCGGTCGTCCCCTTCTTGGTGCGGCCTTATGTCAGCAATCCGGGAGAGCAAGCGATTGCCGTTACGCTGCTGCTGTCGGTGTATGCCTTCTTCATGTTTTTTGCCTCCCCCGTGCTCGGCGCTCTGAGCGACCGCTATGGCCGCCGTCCCTTGCTCTTGCTCTGCCTTTTGGGTTCCGCCATCGGCTTTTTGGTTTTTGGCATCGGCGGGGCTTTATGGGTACTATTTGCCGGACGCATCATCGAAGGGATCACCGGCGGGACCATCGGCACGATCTTCGCTTATTTTGCGGACATCACACCGCGAGAACAGCGAACCAAATACTTTGGCTGGGTGAGCGCGTTTGTCGGCGCGGGCACCTTCCTCGGCCCGGCTCTCAGCGGCTTGATTGCCACCCAGTTTGGTTATGCCGCGCCTATGTTTTTTGGCGCCGCCATCACCTTACTCAATGTCGTTTTCGGCTTCTTTTGTATGCCTGAGAGCCTTGACAAGAAAAACAGACTGACAGAGATTCCGCTCGTGAGGCTGAATCCCTTTACACAGCTTGTGAGCGTGCTCTCCCTGAAAAACTTAAAAAGGCTGCTGGTCTCCGCGTTCTTACTTTGGATCCCCGCCGGTTCCTTACAAGCCATCAGTTCGCAATTCATCGTGGATACGTTCGACTGGGGGCCCGCGCTCATCGGCGTGATCTTTTCGATTTTAGGCATCCAGGACATCATTTCCCAAGGGGTGATCATGCCGCAGCTTTTGAAAAAACTGAGTGACGCTCAGATCGCCATTCTGGGCATGGCTTCGGAAATCATCGGCTACGGCTTGATTGCGGCATCGGCTTTGTTCTCCTTCTACCCGCTTTTTATCGTGGCTATATTCATCTTTGGTTTCGGTGATTCAATCTTTGGGCCTTCATTCAATGGAATGGTTTCCAAGTCTGTCGAAGCCAGCGAACAGGGAAGGGGTCAGGGAGGCAGTCAGTCGATCCAGGCGTTAGCGAGAATCATCGGGCCGATCATCGGCGGTCAAATCTATGTATCCCTCGGCCACGCCGCGCCCGCTTTTATGGGCATGATCCTGATCGCGGCGGCTATACCGGTTTTGTATCGGGGTACGCGCCTGCGTCGGTAAAGGCTTGCTTCTATCTGAGGAAACGGATATTGGCTTCGAACATCGGGCGGTTTAGCAACAGCGCTTCATACATTGTACGTATAAATACCTCATCCGCCAATGGCAATAAATAAGCCAATTTGTCCGGGATGGACGGCTGGGTTCGCTTTTCGTTTCCTTATCTCTGAGGGCGGCATAGGGTGTGCGGGTGCGTTTTCTTTTTTGCCGGGATCCGCGAAGGGGAATGGGTTTGCTTTCGTTTGCTGAGGGCCGCGCAGGTGGGACGACTCGGCTTTCTCTGTCTCTGAGGACCGCGCAGGAGGGACGGTTCTTGGCCAGTTGGCAAAGATACCTGCATACGGACGGCTAGCGGGTTACAATGCTGTGCAAAACGTCATCCTGGTAGGCTGCTGGGCACATATGCGCCCTGGGCAAGACCGCTACGTATGCTTGCGGACAGAGGTTGCGGCTGATGAATGTGTATCTGGATGGTCGCTTGGAGCTTTCCAATAACCGCGCCGAACGCAGCATCAAACCATTTGTCATCGGCCGGAAAAATTGGCTGTTCTGCTGCTCCACGAAGGGGGCCAATGCCAGCGCTGTGGTCTATTCCATGTGTACAACCAACATCAAATTTGGCTATTGATAGTGCCGTCCTGTTTACCACAGGACTTGGATAAGCGTTTTGGGGTCTGCCTTAAAAGAGCTTATCCCCTCTCTCTGCGTTTGCTTTCCTAAACTTTTGAGATAAAAATAAACCATCCCGGCCAGGTCAATGACAGGTTGCACACGTATTATTTCTTATTCTGTACGAATGTTCATCGCGTATCAAGTGAACGAATCGTCTCCATATCAAGATCGACGCATCTGGAAATGAGCGTGGG